>JAICKJ010000016.1 GCA_025928015.1 Thermomicrobiales bacterium | reverse complement strand
TCAGATCGGCCCGGTACAAATCCAGCCGTCGGAGATCGTGAAGGTGACGCTGGCCGTCTTCCTGGCCAGCTACCTCGACGAGAAGCGCGAGTTGATCGGGATGAGCTGGCGGGTCGGGCCATTCTCGCTGCCGCCCCTGCCCTACTTGCTGCCGATGGGCATCATGTGGGCGGCGTCGCTGCTGACACTCGTCGCCCTCAACGATCTCGGCTCGGCGCTTCTCTTCTTCAGCATCTTCCTGGTGATGCTTTACGTCGCGAGCGGCCGCGCATTTTACGTCGTCGTCGGGCTCATCACCTTCACGGCCGCCAGCTACCTGGCCTATCTCGCCTTCGCCCGGCTCTCGATCCGCGTCCAGAACTGGATCGACCCGTGGAAAGACCCGCTCGACACCGGCTACCAGCAGGTGCAGTCGGATTACGCGCTCGCCAGCGGCGGCCTGCTGGGGACCGGCTTCGGCATGGGGAGGCCGACGCTCATCCCGGAGGTCCACACCGACTTCATCTTCTCCGCGATCGGCGAGGAGCTGGGGCTGCTGGGGACGCTGGCCGTGCTGGCGCTCTACTTCGTGCTCGTCATGCGGGGCTTCCTGATCGCGCTGCGTGCGCGCGACGGGTTCGTGCAACTGCTGGCCACCGGGTTCGCGACGATCCTCGGCATCCAGACATTGATCATCATCGGCGGCGTGACGCGGCTGATTCCGCTCACCGGCATCACGTTGCCGTTCATCTCGTACGGCGGCAGCTCGCTGCTGACCAATTTTCTGATCGTCGGACTCTTGCTCTATATGTCAAGTCTTCCCAAGAAGCCTTGATCGTCGCCGGACAGGATCACCCTCATGCCTCGATTGATTCGCACGCTCGCCGGTGTCGGCGCCATTGGCCTGATCGCCGCCGGGCTGGCCATCGGCGGCGGCATCTCCGATGCCCGTTGGCTGCTGATGCTCTTCGGCGCCTGGGTGCTGTTGCTCATCGCCACTCGCGTCCGCATTCCAGTGACGGTACCGGTGCGGACGCGCTCGACCATCCGGACCGCACTGGTGCTGGCGACCGTCTTCGCGATCGTCTCGGTCCAGCTCGTCCGCATTCAGGTCGTCCAGAGCGAGGCCACCCAAACGCGCACCGCGACCGCCCCGAATGGCGACGTCGTCGCCAACCCGCGGCTCGGCAATGCCGATCTGGCGGTGAAGCGTGGCCGCATCTACGACCGAAACGGGAACGTCGTCGCCGACACGAAGGAGGTCAACGGTGTCTGGACCCGGGAATATCCCGATCCGGCGACCGCCTATGTCGCGGGCTACTACTCGCCGTTGCTCTACGGCACCGCCGGATTGGAGAACACGTACAACGCTGAGCTGAGCGGGCAGCAGGGCAACAACCCCTTTCTGCGACTGCAGAACCAGTTGCTCCACCGCCCGCAGACCGGTCTCGATCTGCATCTGACGCTCGACGCCAACCTGCAGCAGTCGGCGATGGATATGCTCGACGGCCGGAACGGCGCGGTCGTCGTGATGGACGTCAAGACCGGCGCGGTCCTGGCCATGGCGAGCAACCCGAACTACGACCCGAACCAGCTCTTCACCTCGTCGCCGGACCAGAACGAGGCGGCGGCCGCCTACTGGCAGCAACTCAACCAGAACCCGGACAGCCCACTCGTGCTCCGCGCCAATCTCGGGCTCTTCACCCCCGGATCGACCTTCAAGACGGTCACCGCCGGCATCGCGATCGACAACAACATCGCCAATCCGGACTCGATCTACACCGACGACGGCGAGCTTTTCGTCGACGGGCACGAGATCGTCGGCGACAACCGGCCGGACGACTCGCAGACGCAGTGGTCGCTGCGGACCTCGCTCGGCTGGTCGCTGAACATCGTCTTCGCGCAGGTCGGCTTGCAGATCGGGCCAAAGCTGATGTGGGAATACGGCCAGAAATATGGCATCGGCGCGAAGATACCGTTCGATCTGCCGGTCTCGCGCGGCCAGCTCGCCAGCTCGGCCGACTTCCTCAAGTCGAAACCGGCGCTGGCCGACACCGCTTTCGGCCAAGGGCAAATCCAGGTGACGCCGCTCTACATGGCGATGATCGCCAGCATGTACGCCAACGGCGGCAAGATGATGCAGCCGTATCTGGTCGACCGGGTCACGACCCAGGACGGCAAGACGGTTCGCACGACCTCGCCGGAGACCTGGCGCAAGCCGGTCAGCGCGAAGACGGCGGCCGAGGTGAAGTCGATGATGATCAGCGCGGTCGATGACGGCGCGATCGGGCGGGCGCAGGTCGGCGGCTACGTCGTCGGCGGCAAGACCGGCACGGCCGAGACCGGCGCGAACCAGGAACCCCACGCCTGGTTCATCGGTTTCATCGGCGATCCGGAGCCACAATACGCTGTCGCGGTCGTGCTGGAACACGGCGGCGAGGGGCTGGCCGCCCCGGTCACGATCGGCCGCGACATGCTCGTCACGACGATGCAGGCGCGCAAGGAAGATTGACCGCCGGCGATCGGCCCACGAGACGCCATTTCGTGGCGTACGTACGCATCTTCCCGTCATGACCCATTTTGGCCGAAAAGGCCGAAAACTGGTAAAATAGAGCATGAACATGACGGCGCGGCGCCAGTTGCAACGAGTTCGCCGGTATCGCTTCGAGCGGCTCGTCCGGCAGGCGCTGGACGATCTTCCCGACGACATCCAGAAGATGCTCGAAAACGTGGCCGTCGTCGTGTTGGATGAGCCGGACTCGTACCAGCGGGAAGATCTCCGGCTCCGTTCGGGTGAGACGCTCTTCGGGCTGTATCAGGGGATTCCGCGCACGCAGCGGGATTCCGGCTACAACCTGGTTGCCCCCGACCGCATCTCGATCTTTCAGGGACCCATCGAGCGCGCGTGTGCCACTCCTGAGGCAATGCAGGAACAGGTGCGGATTACCGTCCTGCACGAGTTCGCCCATCATCTTGGCTTCGACGAAGAACGCATCGCAGAACTGGGGTTAGCGTGAACAATCACCGCGAATCGTCATCCCGCCGGAACACGGCCGGCGCGGACGCGCCGGCGCGGGCCGGCGTGGTCGAGACGATTGCCGAAGGGTTTTCGGTCGCGCTGGCGCGGCCGTGGCTCCTGGCGATTCCACTGCTCTCCGATCTCGTCCTCTGGCTCGGCTTGCAAATCTCGTCGCGGCCGCTCACCGAGTCGTTGGGCCGGCTGATGGTCGACCAGGGCGGCGCCAACGGCCAGCTGGCGGCCGATGAGCTGGCGAAGATCGGCCAACGGGCGCACATCAATGACATCGGCGCCTTCCTGATCCCGTCGCTCTTCTCCGGCATCGCCCGGGACTCGCTGCTCGCGGCGCTGTTCTCGATGATCGCGCCGCCGCTGACCCGCGGGGTCGAGCGGAGCAAGATGTATGGCGACTGGGGCGCGGGGCTGATTGGCCAGTGGCATCCCGGCCAGTGGTTCGGTGTGCTCGGCCTGATGACGGCGTTCCTGTTCTTTTCGACCGTCCTGCTGGTGCTCTTCCAGGTGCCGCTGGCGAATGCGGTCCGGCAGGAGCGGCGGGGGGTGCGAAGCGTCGCTGGCGCGATGGCAATGGCGTGGACCCGGATCATCGGACTCTTCCTGCTCGCCGCCATCGCCGGCGGAGTGGTCTTCGTGCCACTCACGATCGGCGTCGCCGTGCTGTTGCTGCTCGGGATCGACCTGACCGCGCTGCTCTCGCTCATGATCCTGCTGGGGGGCGGTGTGCTCGCCGTCTATACCTTCTTCGTCCTCAACGCGATCGTCGTCAGCGAGGTCGGACCGATCACGGCCGTGCGCTACAGCTTCGCCATCGTGCGGCGCAATTTCGGCGACACATTGCGTTTCGGCGGCACGAGCCTGCTCATCGCCACCGGTTCGCTGCAAATCTGGCGACATCTGGTCGAAAACCCACCCGGCATCGTCCTGTCGCTGCTGGGCAATGCATTCATCGGCACGGGTCTCGTCCTGGCCGGCATGCTGTTTTATGACGACCGCCTGCGCGGCTGGCAACAGAATCCTCGCGGTGGCATGCGGCGGGTCTTTGGCCCAACGCAATCAAGGAGTTAGAACTACGTGGCAACCCAGGTTGAAGCCCCGCGGCGCCAACGCCGCACGACCAATAATGGCAACAATGGCAATAACGGCGCGAATTACAATGCCGACCAGATCGAGGTGCTGGAAGGACTCGAGGCCGTCCGGCGCCGCCCGGGCATGTACATCGGCAGCACCGATCATCGCGGCCTCCAGCACCTCGTGCGCGAAATCGTCGACAACTCGGTCGACGAGGCGCTCGCCGGCCGCTGCGACACGATCGTCTGCACCATTGGCGCGGATAACGTCGTCAAGGTGACCGACAATGGCGCCGGCATCCCGGTCGACAAGCATCGCAAGCTGAACAAGTCGGCGTTGGAAGTGATCATGACGACGCTGCACGCCGGCGGGAAGTTCGGCGGCGGCGGCTACAAGGTCTCCGGGGGTCTGCACGGCGTCGGCGCATCGGTCGTCAACGCCCTCTCCGAGTGGAGCTCGGTCGAGGTCACGCGCTGGGGCGACGAGAAGGTCTACCGGCAGGAATACTCGCGCGGCAAACCACTGGCGCCGGTCAAGGTGGTTGGCAAGACCGATCCCGACGAGCATGGCACGACGACGCGCTTCCTCGCCGACACCGAGATTTTCAAGGACGGGCACGATTACAGCTTCGAGGGCATCGCGACCTGGTTCCGAGAGACCGCCTATCTGACGCGCGGCCTGCGGCTGACGCTGATCGACGAGCGGTCCGACAAGGAGACGACCTTCCTCTTCGAGGGCGGCATCATCTCCTTCGTCCGGCACCTCAATCGCAACCGGACCGTCCTGCACGACAAGCCATTCTATGTCAACCGCGACACCCCGGCCGGGCTGGTCGAGATCGCGATGCAGTACAACGACGGCTTCGCCGAATCGACGCACACGTACGCGAATAACATCAACACGATCGACGGCGGCACGCACCTCTCCGGCTTCAAGTCGGCGCTGACCCGAACGATCAACGACTACGCAAAGAAGAACGGCTTCCTGAAGGGCGACGAGACGCTCTCCGGGGATGACGTGCGCGAGGGTCTGACGGCGGTCATCTCGGTGAAGATCGCTGATCCACAGTTCGAAGGGCAAACGAAGGGCAAGCTCGGCAACGCCGAGGTGGCCGGGGCGGTCCAGTCAGTCGTCAACGACGCGCTCGGCGCCTTCCTGGAGGAGAATCCGCAGGTCGCGCGGCGCGTGATCGAGAAGTGCATCAACGCCTCACGGGCGCGCGAGGCGGCGCGGAAGGCGCGCGAGCTGGTCCAGCGCAAGGGAGGGCTCGACAACTTCAGCTTGCCGGGCAAGCTGGCGGACTGCACGGAGCGCGACCCGGCCCGCTCGGAGCTCTACATCGTCGAGGGTGACTCGGCCGGTGGCTCGGCCAAGCAGGGCCGTGACCGGCGCTTCCAGGCCATCCTGCCGCTGCGCGGCAAGATCCTGAACGTCGAGAAGGCCCGGCTCGACAAGATGCTTCAGAACAACGAGATCCGGACGCTGGTGACGGCGCTCGGCACCTCGATCGGCGATCAGTTCGACGCGTCGAAGCTGCGTTACCACCGCATCATCATCATGACCGACGCCGACGTGGACGGCGCGCACATCCGCACGCTGCTCCTGACCTTCTTCTATCGCCATCTGGAGCAGCTGATCCTCGACGGGCGCGTCTACATCGCGCAGCCGCCGCTCTACCGCGCCAAGTCCGGCAAGGAGGAGCAGTGGGTCTACAGCGACCAAGAGCTCGAGGCGATCATCAAGGAGAAGGGCGACAAGGTCGAGGTCCAGCGGTACAAGGGTCTGGGCGAGATGAACCCGGAACAGCTCTGGGACACGACGATGGACCCGGCCCAGCGCACCTTGCTGCAAGTGACGATCGAAGACGGGGTGAACGCGGACGAGACATTCGACATGCTGATGGGCGCGGCCGTGCCCCCGCGACGGAAGTTCATCCAGACCCACGCCCGCGACGTCCAGAACCTCGACGTCTAGACTGGATCGCGACGAACCGGAACTCAGGGGAAGGGCACCATGCGGATAGCTGTCGACGCCATGGGCGGGGATCACGGCCCGCAGATCGTGGTACCAGGGGCGGTCGACGGCGCCCGTGCCTACCATTGCGCGCTCGCCCTGGTCGGACAGGACGGTCCGATCGGGGACGAACTCGCCAGGCTCGATACGAGCGGACTCGACATCGAAGTCGTGCCGGCGAGCGAGAACATCGAGATGGACGAGCATCCGGCGCAGGCGGTCCGCCGCAAGCCGGATGCCTCCATCAACGTCGCGCTCCGGCTGCTCAAGGAAGGCCGAGCCGATGCGATGATCTCGGCCGGGAACAGCGGCGCCGTGATGGCGGCGGCGCTGATGACGCTCGGCCGCATCCCCGGTATCGAGCGCCCCGCCATCGCCAGCTACCTGCCGACGATCCGCTCACGGACGCTCGTGCTGGATCTCGGCGCCGTGACCGATCCGAAAGCGACCAACCTCGTCCAATTCGCGATCATGGGCAAGGTCTACGCCGAGAAGGTGCTGGACCGCCCGAACCCGACAATCGGGCTGCTGAGCAACGGCGAGGAGCCGACGAAGGGCAACCACCTCGTCCAGGCGACCTGGCCGCTCCTCGAACACACGGCCGGACTGAATTTCCGGGGGAACGTCGAGGGGCGTGACGTGCCGCAGGGCACGACCGACATCGTCATCACCGACGGGTTCACCGGCAACGTCGTGCTGAAGACGGCCGAGGGCGTCGGCAGCATGATCGTCGAGCTGCTCCGGAGCGAGCTGACCGCGACGCTTCCGCGCAAGCTCGCGGCATTCGCGTTGCGTCCCGCGTTCCGGGCCGTGCGGTCCCGCATGGACTACGCGGAGATCGGCGGCGCGCCCCTCCTGGGCGTCAACGGCGCGGTGATCATCTCGCATGGCCGCTCGAACCAGACCGCGATCAAGAACGCGGTCGGCGTCGGCAAGCGCTCGGCCGAGCAGGATCTGGCGGGCGCGATCCGCGACGTCATCGCGGCGACGCCGGTCGCCGCGCCGGGCGCATAAGGTCAGCGCGCCACGCCGCGCGCGGTCATTCAGCAACGTCGGTCACCACGCAAGTCGCTCATGCTCGTCATGCTGAGCGGATCCAGCCCCGAAGCATCCCCGCGCGAAGCGCGTGCCCGCAGGTACCATTCGGCCCTTGTGACCCAGATGTCCGCTGCGGCGGACCGGCTTCGCCGGGAGATGCTTCGACCAGCTCAGCATGACGGAGAAGGGAAGTGACGGAGCAGGAGGTATGGTTCTGAACGAGGACGCCGCGGCGGCGGAATTTATCCTTCGGTCAGCATGACAGCAGAGAGGTTGGCAAAATCGAAACGGCCGCCCGAAGATCGGACGGCCGTTTCATGGTCCTTTGGCGACGCGCGAGGCGCTACTCGACGGAGCGCTTGAGCTGCGTGCCGGGGCGGAAGACTGGGCTCTTGCGGGCGGCGATCTTCATCGGCTCGCCGGTCGCCGGGTTGCGGCCCTGGCGGGCCGAGCGCTCGACGACCCGGAAGGAGCCGAAGCCGCTCACTGCCACTTCCTCGCCCTTGGCGAGCGCATCGGTGATGGCGGTGAACACCGCGTTGACGGCTCTCGTCGCCTGCGACTCGGTCTGGTTCGTCTCCTCGGCAACCTTGTGAATGAGTTCCTGCTTCCGCATGATCCTGAAACCTCCCTTGGTTGATCCGATCCTGGCGGACATGGTGTGCGGAGCGACCGCGCGGAGCCCGCTCCGCGCCGCGTTCAGGCGGCGCAACGGCTTTCCAGTCTAATCAACGGTTCTCGCGTTGTCGAAAATCGGCCATGGAATCAGGTGTTTGGGCAGCGAGGCGACGCTGCCGGGCAGCCTCGAAGATCAGCAGCGAGCCGGCCACGCCCGCGTTCAACGATTCGACGCCCCGCACGAGCGGGATGCGGACCATCACGGTCGCCAGATCACGGCTCAGCCCGGATGCGCCCTCGGCTTCGCCACCGATGACGAGCGCCGACGACCGCGTCCAATCGACGCGGTCGTAGTCGCGCGCGCCATTGGCATCGGCCACGGCGATGATCTCGTGGCGGCCGAGTGAAATGGTGAGCGCTTCATGATCGACGTGGATGATCGGCAGCCGCATATGCGCGCCCATTCCGGCGCGAACCGTCTTGGGATTATAGGGATCGACCGTCCCTTCCGCGATCAGCACCTGATCGACGCCACCGGCCGCGGCGGAGCGGATCAACGTGCCGAGGTTGCCGGGATCGCGCACGCCATCGACCACAAGTGTGAGCAGATCGGGCGAAGATGGAACGGGAAGATCGGGGAACGGTACGATCGCCAGAAGGCCTTGCGGGTGCTCCGTGGCGGCCAGGTCATTGAAGAGTCCGACCGAGAGCACGCGGACCGGGACACCAGCCGGAAGGTCCGGCAGACGGTCTACCGGCCAATCGGCCCGGACGACGACCAGGCGGGGCAGGACACCGGCATCGAGGGCGTCGGCTACCGCCCGCGTCCCTTCCAACAGGAACGCTCGCTCCCGCTGTCGCGTGGAGCGACGCTGGAGCGAGCGCAGCAACTTGCAGGTTGGGTTTGCCGGGCTCTCGATAACCGGCAGCGCGGAGAGATTCACGCGCCTGCGGTCGCTAGGAGGCGACGTAGGACGCCGGCAGCGACTTCTTCGCGACCTCGACGACGGCGCTGAAGGCGTCAGCGTCGCGCACGGCCAGATCGGCCAGCATCTTGCGGTCCACGCCGACACCGGCAACCGTGAGGCCCTGGATCAGGCGACTGTATGTCAGCCCGTTCTGGCGGGAGGCCGCGTTGATGCGCTGGATCCAGAGCCGCCGGAACTCGCGCTTGCGATTCTTGCGGTCGCGATACGCGTACTGCAAGCTCTTCATGAGGGATTCGTGCGCGCGCTTGTAAAGGCGATTCCGCGTCGCGCGGTGTCCCTTGACCTGATTGAGCACTTTCTTGTGGCGGCGATGCGTCGTCACGCCACGTTTCACCCGAGCCATCGTCTGTCCTTCGTCTCTGTCACCGGCTGCGGTCGGCCCGCGAGCGTGCTAGTCCCCGTAGGGCAACATACGGCGAACGCGCTTGACGTTCGTCTTGTCCATCAACTGCATGCGGTCGAACTGCCGCTTCACGCGGGCGCTCTTCCGGCGGCGGTGGTGGCTCTTCATGCCCTTGGCGTGCATGATCTTGCCGGTCGCCGTGATCTGGAAGCGGCGCTTCGCCCCCTTATTCGTTTTCAGCTTGATCTTTGCCACTTGTCGTCGCTTCCTCTCTATCCGATGCCGACGCCTTCTGGCGGAGCGGAGCCATGTAGACGTTCATGGTCCGGCCCTCCATGCGCGCCGTTTGTTCGACGGTTCCATGATCGCGCAACTGCTCGGTCAACTGTTCGAGCAGGTCGCGTCCGAGCTCCGGGTGGGTGATCGAGCGGCCCCGGAAGAGGACCGTCAGCTTCACCTTGTCGCCCCCGTCGAGGAACTTTGCCGCGAGGCGGCCCTTGGTCTCCAGATCATTCTTGCCGATCTGGGGCTCGACGCGAACTTCCTTCACCCGGACGACGTGCTGGTTCTTTTTCGACTCGCGCTCTTTCCGGCTCTGTTCGTACCGGAATTTGCCGTAGTCCATCAGACGGCAGACGGGCGGCACCGCATTCGGCGCCACTTCGACGAGATCGAGACCACGTTCGCGGGCCATTTCCAACGCTTCTCGCGTCGGGATGATGCCGATCTGGCGGCCTTCTTCGTCGATGAGCCGGACTTCGCGAATACGAATCCGCTCGTTCACGCGAGTTTGAACTGGTCGAGAAATAGCTAGCCTCCTGGCTGGTGATTCCCGGTGACCGCGAGGCATAGGAAAACGTCGGTGCGAACGACCGACGTTTCGCCAGCGGCGATACCGGTCAAATGTAGCATTTTCGCGGCGTTCAGGTCAACGCGCCGACTGTCGTCGCGAGGAATGCGCGGGTCGCAGCCTCGTCGGCTCGCAACTGCTCGATGAGCGCCTCCACATTCGGGAACGACGCGTCGCCGCGCAGGTGTTCGAGGAACTCCACCGCAATCGTGTGGCCATAGAGATCGCCGGCGAAGTCGAGGATGTGCGCTTCGATCAACCGCTCGCCGGTATTCAACGCGGGCCTGGTTCCAATATACGTCATCGAGGGCAGCCGCTCGCACCGACCCGGCACGACGGTATAGGTCGCGTAGATGCCATCAGGCAGAGCGACCAGCTCCGCTGGCGGGCGGACATTCGCGGTCGGGAAGCCGATCTTCCGGCCGATCTGGGCGCCGCGCAGCACCTCGCCGGCGATCTGAAAGGGCCGGCCGAGCTTGTCCATCGCGATCGCGACATCGCCCGCGTCGAGCGCGGCGCGAATCGCGCTGCTGCTGATTATGCCCAAGGCATCTTCGAGGCGCGGCACCGCCATCAGGCTGTACCCAAGCTCATCGCCGATCGTTCGCAGGCGCTCAATGCTGCCGGTACGGTCGCGTCCGAGAGCGAACCCCTCGCCGATCCAGATCTCGCGGGGATGCGCCGCGGCGACCAAGCGCCCCATGAACTCCTCCGGAGTCTGTCGTGAGAACTCATGCGTGAACGGGAGGACGGCGATCTCGTCCGGTCCGGCGGCGGCGAGCAATTGGAGTTTCCGCTCCGGCGTTGCAATCCGGCCCGGAAAGCGGTCGGGCCGAAGCACCTGGCTGGGTACGGGTTCGAAGGTGACGACCAGCAGAGGCAGTCCCAGCTCGCCGGCCCGCTGGTGTGCCTGATCGAGCAGGAACTGGTGGCCGCGATGCACGCCGTCGAAGGTGCCGATGGTGACGAGGTGGCTGCCCGGGGCGATGGCATCCAGATGCTGCGAGATCGTTGCCGACAACGAATTGCACTCCCTCATTGAGCCGCCACGACCTTCACCGGGCGGAGGAGATGTCCCTCGGGGGCGACCTGTCCGATACCGAGCCATACGCCAGCGCCATCGTACACCCGCACGATCTCGCCCGCACGTCCCGAGTATTGAAGCGCCGAGCCCTGCCGCCAGCGCGCCGACGCCTCCGGATCGATGATGGCGGCATCCCGGTCATGCACCGCAACATCCGGATGGACGGCGATCAGCGGCCAGGGCTCGCGTTGGAGCAAGTCCGGCAATTGGTCGAGCCGCACGGCATCGGCGAGCGTAAACGGTCCCGTGCGGACCCGTACGAGATTCGAGAGGTAGGCGCCGGTGCCCAGCCGCTCACCAAGATCGTGGACCAGGGCTCGAACGTAGGTCCCTTTCGAGCAATCAATGAAGAGCGAGAAGACGGGCGGGTTCCCCTCAATGATCTCTAACTCATTGATGGTCACCGGACGGGCGGCACGCTCGATCTCGAGGCCCGCGCGGGCCAGCTCGTGTAGCCGGCGGCCGCCGACCTGCACCGCCGAATACATCGGCGGCACCTGCGCGATCTGGCCCCGGAAGGCGTCTAGTGCCTGTTCCATCGCGGCGCGGTCGATGTGACCCGGATCAACCGTTCGGGTCACGCGGCCGTCGCCATCGTAGCTGTCGGTCGCAAGTCCCAGCGTCACCTCGGCGACGTAGGACTTGGATGCATCGGCGAGATATTCGATCGTGCGGGTCGCATCCCCGACCGCCACGGGCAGCACGCCGACGGCGGCCGGGTCCAGGGTGCCGGCATGGCCGACGCGCCGCTCGTTGAGGACGCGCCGGATGCGGCCGACGACATCGTGGCTCGTCCAGCCGCCGGGTTTATCGATGACGAGGTAGCCGTGGTATTTGCCGGCCCCGCGTTTGCTCATGGCGCCGTCGCGGCGGCGCCCGCGGGATCCTCGCCGGCGATCAGGTGCGCGGCGCGGGTGAGGAACGCCTGCTTCTCGGCTTCACCGCCCTCGATTTGCAGTCCCGCCGCCCGCGGATGACCTCCGCCGCCGAAGGTCGAGGCGAGCGCGGCCACGTCGATATCGCCCGGCATGCTGCGCAGGCTGACCCGCCAGCCGTGATCGTTGGCGTAGAGGATGGCGGCAGCCTTCGAGCCGTCTGTGCCGAGCAGGAAGTTGACCAGTCCCTCGCCTTCACCCGGTTCGGCGCCGCACGTCTTGAACGTCTCGTTGGTCAGCTCGGTCCAGATCAGCGCGCCGGTCCACTGCACATTCTGAAGCGCCTTTGCCCACAGGCAGACCGTGGAACGAGGCTTGATGCGAAAGAGCGAGTCGACGATCGGCGCCGGGTTGGCGCCCGCGTCAACGAGGTCGGCGGCGGTCCGCATCGTCCTCGACGTGGTCGAGTCGGTCCGGAGACCGAGTGTGTCGCCATAGATGCCCGCGAGCAGGCATTGCGCGATCTCACGCGTCAGCTCCGTTCCCCAGAGCGCGAGGATATCCGCGACCAGCTCGGCCGCGGACGCGGCGGTCGGCTCGATGATGTTGATGACGCCGAAACCGTCGTTGGTGACGTGGTGGTCGATGTTCACGATCGGGACGGAACCGCTGACGCGCTCCGGATCGTCCTTGTAGAACTGGCCGAGGCGCTTGCGATCGGAGCAATCGACCATGCAGAGCAGGTCGTACTCCGGCAGCTCGTCCTCGCCATAGATCAGCACCTGATCGTAGCCCGGCAGGAAAGAGAGATTGGCCGGGCGTTGCCCGTCGGTGATCAGCGGAATGGCCGTAACGCCTTGCTGGCGCAGCGCGAGCATGAGCGCCAGGGGCGAGGCGAGACCGTCGGCATCGACGTTCTGGTGCGTCGGCATCAGGACGAACCGGGCACGCCGGAGCAGCCGCAGCGCCTCGTCGGCGGATTCGCCGTCGAGCTTCCAGCAAGGTGAGGTCATTCGGCCCCCTTCGCCTCGGTCGCGCTCCCCGGCGCCCGTTGCCGGCGGTCCTCCTCGATGGCGCGCAGCGTCTCGGAGATGTGCTGGGCGTACTCCATCGAGCGATCACTCTGGAAATCGAGCACCGGGATTTGGCGCATCCGCAGCCGCGGCTTGAGATGATGGCGGATAAAGCCGGACGCGGACCGCAAGGCGGTCACCGTCTGTTCCCGCTCCTCATCGGTTCCGAGCACACTGACGTAGACCTTGGCCGTCCGCAGATCGGTCGGCAGGTCGACCTCCGTGATGCTCATGAAGCCGATGCGCGGATCCTTGACTTCCCGCCGGATGATGTCGGAGAGCTCCTCCTTGAGCAGCTCTCCGACCTGTCGTGTACGTCTGGTCACGTCGATCACCTGCCGTGCGATCCCGCTCGCGCCGATTGACGGATCAGGACCGTGCCACTTCCTGGCGATGATAGGACTCGATCTGGTCGCCGACCTGAATGTCGTTGAAGCCCTCCAGGCCCAAACCGCATTCGTAGCCAGCCGCGACCTCGCGCACATCATCCTTGAAGCGCTTGAGCGACTTGATGCCGCCTTCGAAGACGACCGTGCCACTCCGCAGCACGCGCGCCCGCGAGTTGCGGACCACCTTGCCGTCGAGCACGTAGCAGCCGGCGACCACATCGTTGCTCGGCAGCTTGAAGGTGTCGCGGACCTCCGCATAGCCGTCGGTCACGTCCTCGAAGACCGGCGCGAGCAGACCAGTCATGGCCTGCTTGACCTCGTCGATCAACTGATAGATGACCGAATAGTAGCGGACGTCGATCCCGGCGGCATCCGCCGCGCGACGACCGGCCGCATCGGGCCGGACGTTGAAGCCGATGACGATGCTCTGCGTCGTCACGGCCAGGTTGATGTCCGACTCGGTGATCGCGCCGGTGCCGGAGTACTGGATCGCGAGCTGGACGTGCTGGTCGGTCTCCTCGTTCAGCTTGAGGAGCGCCGCGCTGATCGCGCCCAGCGACCCCATCACGTCCGCCTTCAGGATCAGCCGCAGCTCCGCGGTCTTGCCCTCCTGGACCTGGTCGTACAGATCGGTCAGCTTGACCGGCCGGTCGGTGCTGAGCGCCTCCATCCGGTGTTCGGCTTGGCGCTGCTCGGCCAGGGTGCGGGCCGCGCGCTCGTCCTCGAAGACCATGAACGTGTCGCCGGCCTCCGGGACATCGACGAGCCCCATGATCTCGACCGGCGCGCTCGGCGACGCCTTGCGGACGCGCTTGCGGTGATCGTCGAACATCGCTTTGACGCGGCCCCAGGTCGCACCCGCGACCGCCACGTCGCGCAGGTTGAGCGTGCCGCTCTGAACGAGGAGCGTCGCCACCGGGCCGCGGCTGCTGTCCACCCGCGCCTCGATGACCACGCCGGTCGCCGGCTTGTCCGGGTTCGCCTTCAACTCGTGGAGATCGGCGACGAGCAGCAGGACTTCGAGCAGATCGTCAATGCCGAGCTTCTCGCGGGCCGAGACCTCGACGAACGGAATGTCGCCGCCCCACTCCTCCGGCATGACGCCAATTTCGGAGAGCTGCTGCTTGACCCGGTCGGGATTGGCCGTCGGCAGATCGATCTTGTTGACCGCGACGACCATCGGCACGTTGGCCGACTTGATGTGCGCGACGGCCTCGCGGGTCGTCGGCATGACACCGTCGTCCGCCGCGACCACGAGCACCGCGACGTCCGTCACCTGGGCGCCACGCGCCCGCATGGCGGTGAACGCCTCGTGGCCCGGGGTGTCGAGGAACGTCAGCTTACGGCCCTGCGTCTCGACCTGGTAGGCGCCGATGTGCTGGGTGATGCCGCCCGCCTCGCCTTCCGCGACGTGCGTCGAGCGGATCGCGTCGAGCAGCTTGGTCTTGCCGTGGTCGACGTGACCCATGATCGTGATCACCGGCGGTCGCGCCACCGAATCCGGATCCTGCTCGCCTTCCTGCCGCCGGCTCTCGAAGTCGGCGACCATGCTGGCCAGCTCGGAGCCCTGTTCGAAGGTCTCCCAGCCAAGCTCGGTCGCCACCTTGGCGGCCGTGTTGTAGTCGACCTGCTGATTCAGGTTCGCCATGATACCGAGCTTCATCAGCTCGCGGATCACCTCGATGCCCGAGACTTCCAGCTTGTCGGCCAGCTCGGCCACGGAGAGAACGGCAGGTAGTCCTACTGGCTCGCGCTCGACCGGCGCGGCGCGCTTGACGGTCACCGTCCGGGCGCCGTGCCCGCCACGCCGGCCGCGGCGGTTACCACCGGGCCTGCCGCCCCCACGACGGCTGCCGCCGCCAGTGCGATGAAATTCAGGCATGGTCTGTGCTCCTCACGCTCGCCGCGTGCTCCGCCGGCTCTGTGTCCGGCAGCGACGCCGCGAAGCGCCGTAGTGTCTCGAGGGTCTCGTGCGTCAGCTCGGTGTTCAGCGCTCTCGCCAACACGTTTGTTGTCACCGCGCGATCCCAGCATCCTCGCTGATCGCACAAGTAGGCGCCACGCCCGTTCATCTTGCCGGTTGGGTCGATCTCCACCTGGCCTTCTGGCGTCCGGACGATCCGGAACAGCGTCCGCTTCGCGGCGTGCTCCCGGCAGGCGACGCAGGTCCGTTGCGGGACATGCTTCGGCCGCGGCCCCTTTCGCTTCCTGGTTGTTGGATGAGGCGTGCTCATTCGTGCCCCGCCTCCGTTATTCCTGATGATCGCTCGTGCCGATCGCCGCCGAGTCGCTCACCGCCACCGGCTCATCCTCGAGCGGCAGCCGCTCGCCGGATTCCTGATCGAAGCGCGCGCGCAATTCGCGGTCGTAGTAGACCTCGACGATGCCATTCTGCAGATCGACATCCACCTGGCGCCGGACGAGATCCTCGGAGAGCGGTCCGTAGGAATGCCCGACGACGGAAACCATGCCGTCCGCCTGGACCGCGCGCGGCTGGCGACCCTGCCAGCCGAGGTCGTTGAAGATGCCGGAGGCCGACTCGCGTGCCTGGCGGAAGAAGTCGCCGCCGGCTTCCAGGAGGGACTCGGGTCCCTTGATGTCGATGCGCCAGCCGGTGAGCTTGTAGGCAAGGCGGGCGTTCTGCCCTTCCTTGCCGATCGCCAGCGACATCTGGTCGCTCGGCACGATCACCGTCGCCACGCGCTGCTCGCCGTCATCGCGGAGCGAGACGTTGGTCGGCTTCGCCGGGCTGAGCGCGTTCGAGATGAACGTCGCGGTATCCGGCGACCACTCGATCACGTCGATCTTCTCACCATAGAGCTCATTGACAATGTTCTGGATCCGCACGCCGCGCACGCCGACGCAGGAGCCGACCGGGTCGACCTTCTCCTGCCGCGCCGCGACAGCCACCTTGGAGCGCAGTCCGGGCTCGCGGGCGATCTCCATGATCTCGACCGCGCCGCTCTGGATCTCCGGCACCTCCTGCTCGAAGAGGCGGCGGATCAGCCGCGGGTCGGAGCGGGAGACGATGAGCTGCGGCCCACGCGCGTGGGCGTTCACCTCGGTCAGCAGCACCTTGACGCGCTGGTTCGGCCGGTAGCGTTCGGACGGCACCTGCTCGCGGGCCGGCATGACCGCTTCGGCCTTGCCGAGCTCGACGATGACGGCGCGGTTGTCGGCGCGCTGGACGAGGCCACTCATGACCTCGCCTTCCTTGTCCTGATATTCGGCGTAGACGGATTCGCGCTCGAAATCGCGGATGCGGGTGTGAACCACCTGCTTGACGGTCTGGGCGGCGATGCGGCCGAAGTTCTCCGGCGTGCTGCGGATCTTGACGATGTCGCCGATCAACGGCGCCGGCGCATAGGCCGCGGCCGCCTCGCGGGTGATCTGGAGGTCCGGGTCGGTAACCTCCTCGACGACCTCCTTGGAGACGATGACGTGCATCTCCCCTGTGGCCGAATCGAGCTCGACGGAGACTTCCTCCTCGGAGCCGGTCATCTTCTTATAGACTGACGTCAGCGCCTGCTGCACGGACGTCAGGACGGCGTCGCGCGGAATGCCGCGCTCGGCGGCGATCTGCGCGATCGCGGTGTAGAGATCACTCTTCATCCCGCATACCTCCTGTTTGCATGATCGATCTATCGGGATGCTGAAATCTGCAAGCCGGTACGGTGCGTGCCTCTGAACAACAAGAAACGTGGGCAGGGCCCACGTTTGATCCCGCAGAGATCAGTTACGCACTCGCACTATACCATTTACCCGCGTCCGGAACAACGTGGCGAAACCGGCACGGCGTCAGCCGCGTGCTATAAATAGGCCGGCTTCGACCGGTTGCCGCGGGCCGCGCCGACATGCCCGCTCGCATTCCATTCGCCCGCGCCAAGTCCGTACCTGGAACCTGCAGTTCTCCCTGGTGCGTACGAGAAAGGTTCTATGCGCGATCCCGGCTTGTCGTTCCGGCTCTCCCAGCGCTCCCGGCGTTCCGGTCTGATGATCGGCCTCTCCATGGTGCTCACCATCGCGGTGCTCGTGGCCACCTTCGCGCTCCTCTACGCTTGGCTCGACCCCTTCACGACCGACTTTGTCACCAAGAAGCAGCCGACGGTCGTCGTCAAGCAGGAACAAATCCAGGCGCGTAACGTCGCCGATCAGGCGGCCACGAAGGCGCCGCCAGCCGCCGTCGCGGCGCCAACCAAGACCACCGCCACATCGACGCCCGCGCCGTCGCCGACCGCGACGGCGGCTATCAGCCAGATCACGCCGACGAGCCAGGCTTTCAAGCCGGACTACCAAATCCGCGGCGACCAGGGGATCAACCTCCGATCGCAGCCGACGACGGACTCCGACATCGTCACCACGCTCTCCCCCTCCACGCCGCTGCAATATCTCAATCAACAGCAACCGACGGAAAATCCGGACCAGGACGGTCCATCATGGATGAAGTTCCGGACCGAGGATGGCGAAGTTGGCTGGGTGCGGAAGATCGACGTCGATCAGTACAGTCAGTAGGCAGGTCACGGCCGTCGATCGGCACGGGCACGAGACCAGCCGGGGAAGCGCGCAATGCAGAACGTGACAATCATTGGCATGGGATTGATCGGCGGCTCGATCGGCTTGGGCCTGCGCCGCTGGTCACAGAACAACAACAACGCCCTCCACGTCGTGGGCTACGACGCGGATATCGACAAGCAGCAGCGCGCCCAGAAGCTGGGCGCCATCGATGAAGCCCAGTGGTCATTGATCCGGGCGGTCGAAAAGGCGAACCTCGTCGTCGTCGCCACACCCATCGGCACCATGGGCGAGATCTTCGAGAACATC
Source organism: Thermomicrobiales bacterium (assembly GCA_025928015.1). Taxonomy (GTDB): domain Bacteria; phylum Chloroflexota; class Chloroflexia; order Thermomicrobiales; family UBA6265; genus JAICKJ01. The sequence continues at coordinate 8,127 of JAICKJ010000016.1, read as the reverse complement.
GCGGATCACCTGCTCGACGGGGCAGTCGTCACCGATACCGGCTCGACGAAGGCAAACGTGCTCGAATGGGCCGACGCGCTGTTGCCGCGGCGAGTCCTGTTCGTCGGCGGCCATCCGATGGCAGGCCGGTCGGAGAGCATCGAGGCCGCCGACGCCGATCTCTTCGTCAAGGCGACCTGGTGCGTCTGTCCGTCGGTCCACGCGACCGAGAATGCGATCCAGACCGTCCTCGGCATGATCTCGGCGCTCGGCGCGGAGCCCTTTTTCGTCGATCCGATCGAGCACGACGGGTACGTGGCCGGCATCAGCCACCTCCCGTTCATCCTCAGCGCCTCGCTGATGCAGACGCTGGCCGGCGACCCGTCGTGGCGAGACATGCAGACGCTGTCGTCCTCCGGGTTCCGCGACACGACGCGGCTTGCGCTCGGCAGTCCGCAGATGCACCGCGACATCGCAATGACGAACCGGGAGGCGATCCTCCGGTGGATCGACCAACTCGGCGTGACACTCCAGGACTTCCGCTCGATGCTGACGGAGACGGATGACGAGGCGTCCCGTGAGCGGCTCGGCGATTTCTTCACCAGGGCGCAGGACGCCCGGGCCCGCTGGGAGGTCAAGTCACCACGCGCGGCCGAGCAAGCAAGCGTTTCGCAGCAGGAGCTGGGTTCGGTCAGCGTCGGCGAGCAGATGGGCCGACTCTTCCTCGGCGGTCTCGGCAAGAAGCGGCGGCCCCGCGGCGCCGACAAGGCGACCAACGACGGCCGACGCGGCCGCTGACAGGCCGATCAGGGCAGGATGCGCCAGGTCTCGGGCAGCCGGTAGAAGAAGAAGGACGACGTCGGGTGGCCGTCGGCACGGATGCGCCCCCGGTCCTGCTCGCGGAGCTCGCTGTAGCTGTTCTGGACCTGAATGATGCGTTTCTGATTCAGGTTGAAGAGAATGAGTCCCGATCGGGCCGACTGGGTGCTGAGACGCCGGGTCACGGTGTCGATCACCCGGAACGGCATCAGCCGATCGCCGGGTGTCGATCGCACATGATCTTGAAAGCTCGTGGCGAGGGCGGAGACGTTGTGCTCATCGAAGACGTGCAACCCGGCGCGGACCTCGGCAATCCAATGGGCATCGTAGCTTTCCGCCAGGCGCAACAGCCCACGGTGATCCTCCGCCCCCTGGCTGCAGGCGGCGGCGAAGACCTTTGGTCCGTGGCCAGGTCCGAGAAAACTGACCGTCCCGGCCGGATCGATGATCGTGAATCGAAAGACCGCGTTACCCATGTGGACCCCGGAGCTGCACCCGCGTCGTCACCCGCACTCCGCCCACGACGAGCCGGCGCGGACAGCGCGCTGCGAGCGGAACGCCGGATTGCGCTGCATGTACGGTACCATACGGGTATGCCGGATTTGGTGCTGGCAGGCTCCGTGCGCGTCAAGGACCATTCCGACCGCGGGCGACTGATCAGGATACGAGCATGGCGGGCAATGACGAACGAACACCGGCGAAGCAAAGCCGGCTCGAGCGCGAAGTGGAAGAGATCCTCTCCAAGACCGGCGGTGTCGAGGAGAAGCGCCACCAGCGCGGCACGATCACGCATCTGAAGCCACGCCCACGACGGCTGAAACGAGCGCCGCGGGCGTGGCCGTATCGCGACCGCCTGCCATCGATGGGCCATCTCTCGAACGGCGCGCTGGCCCTGATCGGCTCCCTCGCCTGCGCGATTCTGGCCGTCATCGTGAGCGGATTCTCGCCGTTGCTGGCGAACGTCTTCGCGCTGCTCAGCGTGGCCCTGCTGCTCGCGCCGATCGCGCTGCAGTTCCGCCGGCCGGGTGGCCGCGATGCCAACAAGATGTGGCGTGGGCGGGTGATCGACACGAGCGACACTGAAGGACCGAACATCATTGAGCAGATTCGCGACCGGTTCTTCGGTCCCAAGTAGCCCCAAATAGCGAGGACCTCCGCCAAATCCCGGAAGGTGCCGCCGAGGTAGTCAATGCCGCAGATTGTCTCCGACATCGTGGATGCCTATGTCTTCCGCCGCCTGAACGCGCGCGTGCAGTTCCTGCTGCTCCAGCGCCAACCGGACAGTATCATGGGCAGCACCTGGCAGGGCTTCCACACGCGGGTGGACGAGGGCGAGACGGCGATCACGGCGGCGCAACGGGCGGTGAGGGAGTTCGTCGGCCTCTCGACCACGGCCATCTATTCGGCCGATTACATCAACCAGTTTTATGACGAGTCACGCGACGCGGTCGTACTGGCGCCGGTGCTGGCGCTGAATGTCAGCGCGCGCCATCAGATCAGCGTCGCCGACGACTTCAGCGATTTTGGCTGGGTCACGTGTGACGAGGCGGTGACCATGCTGCCCTTCTCCGGGCAGCGCTGGGCCGTCCGGCACATCGATGAGATCATGAGCATCGGTGAGGACGAGCAGGAGCTCTACCGGCTCCAAACGCCCGTCACCACAGCTCCCATCCCCGCACCGGAGGAGCCGGCCACCGTATAATTGCTCTTTTGCCTGGCGCTCTAGATCGAGGTGTTCATGCCAGAATTCAGACTCGCCACCGACCTCCGCCCGACCGGTGACCAACCCAAGGCGATCGATGAGCTCACCGCCGGACTGGACGCGGGCGAGAAGTTCCAGACGCTGCTCGGCGTGACCGGTTCGGGCAAGACGTTCACGATGGCCAACGTCATCGCCCGGGTCAACCGGCCAACGCTGGTGCTTGCCCACAACAAGACCCTGGCCGCGCAGCTCTACGCGGAGTTCAAGGAGTTCTTCCCCTCCAACGCCGTCGAGTATTTCGTCTCCTACTACGACTACTACCAGCCGGAAGCCTACGTCGCCCGCACCGACACGTTCATCGAGAAGGACGCGGACATCAACGAGGAGATCGACAAGCTCCGCCACGCGGCGACGCGCGCGCTGCTGACCCGGCGCGACACGATCATCGTCGCTTCGGTCTCCTGCATCTTCGGACTCGGCACGCCGGAGGAGTACGCCAACACGGTCGTCAAGCTCAGGCGGGGCATGGAGGTCCGGCGCGACAAGACGATCCGGCACCTGATCGACATCCAGTACGACCGGAATGACATGAATCTGACCCGCGGCACGTTCCGTGTCCGCGGCGACACGCTGGAGATCTACCCGTCGTACGAGGAGATCGCCATCCGGGTCGAGTTCTTCGGCGACGAAGTCGAGCGGATCGTCGATGTTGATCCGCTGACCGGCGAGATCCTGGCCGAGCGGATGGAGATCGACATCTACCCGGCCAAGCACTTCGTGACCACCTCCGACCGGCTGGCCACGGCGATCAAGGACATCCAGATCGAGCTGGAGGACCGCGTCCGCGAGCTGGAGGCGCAGGAAAAGCTCCTCGAAGCGGCGCGGCTGCGCCAGCGAACCATGTACGACCTGGAGATGATGCAGGAGGCCGGCTACTGCGCCGGGATCGAGAACTACTCGATGCACCTCTCCGGCCGGAAGCCGGGCGAGCAACCGGCAACGCTGCTCGACTACTTCCCCGACGACTTTCTGATGTTCGTGGACGAGTCGCACATCACGTTGCCGCAGGTGCGAGGGATGTTCGGCGGCGACCGTTCACGCAAGGACGTGCTCGTTGAGCACGGCTTCCGGCTGCCATCGGCGCGGGACAACCGGCCGCTCACCTTCCCCGAGTTCGAGCGGATGATCAGCGAGGCGATCTTCGTCTCCGCGACGCCGGGACCATATGAATACGAGCACTCGGCGCGAGTCGTCGAACAGGTGATCCGGCCGACCGGTTTGCTCGATCCGGCCATCTCGGTGCGACCGACGAAGGGCCAGATCGACGACCTGATGAACGAGATCAACCAGCGGATCGCGGACGGGCAGCGCGTGCTAGTCACGACGCTGACGAAGCGCATGGCGGAGGACCTGTCCGACTACCTGAAGGAGATGGGCATCCGGACGCACTATCTGCACAGCGAGATCGACACGTTCGAACGGGTCGAAATCCTGCGCGACCTGCGGCTTGGTGTTTATGACGTGGTCGTTGGCATCAACCTGTTACGCGAGGGGCTGGACTTGCCGGAGGTGTCGCTGGTCGCGATCCTCGACGCCGACAAGGAGGGCTATCTTCGGAGCGAAGGCTCGCTGATCCAGACGATCGGCCGGGCCGCGCGGCACGTCGATGGCCAGGTCATCATGTACGCCGACAACATGACCAGGTCGATGAAGGCGGCGATCGACGAGACGTACCGACGCCGCAAGATCCAGAGCGACCACAACGCCGAGCACCACATCGAGCCCCGCGGCATCGTCAAGCAAATCAAGGACATCACCGAGCGCGTCCGCCAGGTGGCGGAGGAAGGCGCGCAATACGAGACCACGCCCAACGGCAAGGCCGGCGTGATCGCCGAGCTGCCGAAGGACGAGCTGACCCGGATGGTCAAGGACCTCGAATCGCAGATGAAGATGGCGGCGCGGAACCTGGAGTTCGAGAAGGCGGCCCTGCTGCGCGACCAGATCGTGGAGCTGCGCCGCATGATCGAGATCGATCCGGTCAAGGCCGGCAACTTCTGATCTCCTTCCACGCCCACCATCAGGAAAGGAATGGCTACGTGCGTCAAACCACGCACCTGACCCCAATTCGTGTCGTGGCGCTCTTCATCGCCGCCCTGCTCAGCGGGGCGGGGCTGCTCGGCGGAGGCATTGCCGTCGCCAAGGACAACCCGACACCGACCGCGCCGGCTTCGGAGCTGGCGCCGCAGCTTCCGGCCGTCGATCTGCCGACGATGAACCAGCAGGGCTTCACATTCGATCTCTCGTCGACCTTCAATGGCGCGATGCAGTCCATCCCCGCGCAGCAGCCCGTCTATCAACTGCAACAGCCGCAGATGGACAAGGACAAGGTGAAGGATATCGCCAAGGAGGTCTCGGTCAAGGGCGACGTGGACGACCAGGGCGGCGGCACGTACTCGGTCAAGGGGGACGGCGGCAGCCTCTTCGTCACGCCGGGGCTGATCCAGTACGTCTCGACGACCAAGGACAGCGGCGGCAAGCTGCCGAGCGACGTGGAGGCGATCGCCTACGCGCGCGAGTGGCTGCGGCAGACCTCGCTCCTGCCGCCGGACATAGGCGACGGCGCGGTCCGGTCCAAGGTCGACACGCCCGCGCGGATGATCGTGCTCTTCAAGCCGGTGCAGCCGGCGCCGCTCCTCTCCGACTACCCGAGCATCACCGTCACCGTCGGCGCGAAGGGGACGATCCTTGAAGCGGCGATCCGATGGGCCTCGATCTCGACTGGCGAGAACTTCCAGCTCCGCCCGATCAGCCAGGCGTGGGACGATGTCTCCGGCCAGCGTTCGTATCTGAACACGCAACTGCCGAGCGGCCCGTACAAGGCGGGCGCATCGATCAAGGGAAAGGCGGTCTACACGCAAGTCAGCATCGCCTACACCTCCTCCGGCGTGCCGGGCCAGACGCAGTACCTGCAGCCCGTCTATGTCTTCACCGGCAAGCTGACGCCCGACGGGTCGAAAGAGGCATATCCGATCACCGCCTACGTCCCGGCGCTGGCCAACAGCAACCAGCCGGTCGGATGAGCGCGACGATGAGTGAACGCCGCACGATCCTGCTGCTGAACGGCCCGAATCTCAATCTGCTGGGGACGCGAGAGCCGGGGCTCTACGGACACACGACCCTGAAGGACATCGAGACGGAATTGTCGGCGCGGGGCGCGGCGGCGTCACCGCCGCTGGCGATCGAGCCCTTTCAGTCGAATCATGAAGGGGGGCTGATCGACGTCATCCAGCAGAGCGGGCAGAGCTCCTATGGTATTATCATCAACCCGGGCGGCCTGACCCATTACAGCGTCGCGCTGCGAGATGCGCTCGCTGCTGTCGGCCGCCCAGTCATTGAGGTTCATCTCACGAACATCCACGCGCGCGAGCCCTTCCGCCACACGTCGCTCATTGCGCCGATCGCCAACGGGCAGATTGCGGGTCTGGGCGCGACCGGCTACCGGCTGGCGCTGGATTGGTTCGTGGAGCGGGCGAGCCGCGACGGAGGGCAAGGGGCAGCATGAGCGAGCGGGTGCAACGCGCTGTCGACGTCATGACTTCGCACGACCTCGACGGCATCCTCATCACCAATCCCGTGAACCGGCGCTACCTGAGTGGCTGGACCGCCGAGGACCATGGCTTCGACGAATCCTCCGGCATACTCCTGATCGACCAGACCAAACGCCTGCTCCTCACCGGCGGCACCAATCTGCCGTGGGCCACCGCGGAAGCGGGCGACTTCATGACTGAGGCGTGGCAACGCCCCTGGCCGGTGAGTGTCGCCAATCGCATCCGGGAGCTTGGCTGGCAGCGCATCGGCTTCGAGGACGCGTTCCTCTCCGTCGCCGACTTCGCTCTCCTGCAGGACAACTTGGGGAACGATGTCGGCCTGGCGCCACTCGACAACGCGATCGACGCGCTGCGCGCAATCAAGTCGTCCGAAGAGATCGCGCTGATGGCCGAGGTGACGCGCCTGACGGACGAGGCGTTCGTCCGCGGCTCAGCGACGCTGACGGCCGGGATGACCGAGATCGAGCTGGCGCGCAACATCCAGGACGCGCTCCGCGCGGTGGGCAGCGAGGGCGAGGGCTTCGAGACGATCGTCGCCTCCGGCCCGAACGCGGCGAAGCCGCACCATCGCCCGGGAGACCGGCGCATCGAGCCGGGCGAGCCGGTTATCATCGATATGGGCGCGCTCTGGCATGGCTACCGGGGCGACCTGACGCGGACCATCTGGATCGGTGACGCTGACCAGCGGCTGCGCGATATCTACGCGGCGGTGCTGGAAGCGCACAACGCATCCAAAGCGGCGGTGCGTGCGGGCGCGACCGGCTCCGATGTAGACCAGGTCTCGCGAGACGTCTTCGCCCGGCTCGGCTATTCGGATTACGTCATTCACGGCGTCGGGCACGGCGTGGGTCTCCGCATCCACGAGGCGCCGTCGGCCGGCCCCGGCTCGACCGATGTCCTCCGCGCCGGCGAAGTGCTGACCATCGAGCCCGGCCTCTACATCGATGGTTGGGGCGGAGTCCGGATCGAAAATCTGGTCATCATTGAAGAGGACGGCTGCCGCGACCTGACGACGGCGCCGCTCATGAAGGATTAAATTCTCGACACACGGAGCATCTGGCACATGATCGATACTGGCGGCATTCGCAAGGGCATCACGCTCGATCTCAACGGTCACCTCGTCAAGGTGATCGATTTCTCGCATAACAAGCAGGGCCGCGGCACCGCCCAGATGCGGATGACGCTCCGCGATCTGCGCACCGGCTCGACCACGCAGCAGACCTTCATGGCCGGCTCGAAGTTCAACCCGGTGCGGCTCGAACGCCAGCACGTCCAGTATCTCTATCAGGACGGCGGTCACTATCACTTCATGGACACGGAGACGTTCGAGCAGTTCGCCCTCGACGAGACGACGGTCGCCGAAGCGGCGCCCTATCTCAAAGAGAACGACGTCATTGACCTCCTCACCTATAACGGCGAACCTATCGACATCGAGCTGCCCACGTCGGTGACGCTGACGGTGGCGCAGACGGACCCAGGCTTCAAGGGGGACACCGCGACCGGTGGCAACAAGCCGGCGACGATGGAGAGCGGGCTGGTCGTGAACGTGCCGCTCTTTATCAGCGAGGGCGACCAGGTCAAAGTGGACACGCGCAGCGGGGAATACATCGAGCGCGTCGGATAGGTGGTGGGGGACCGATGGAGCGATTCGCCAGGCCCGACACGTCGGGTGGCCAGCAAGAAGGCGCGACAGCGGAGCTGATCGAGGCGGTGGGCGAGCTCATCAGCCTCATGGGCAAGGGTGGCATCTCCGAGCTCGACCTGACCTCCGGCGACATCTCGATTCGCTTGCGGGGCGGCACGGCGGGACAAGCGTTGGCCGCGATTGCGTCCGTCGACTCGGCGCCGCTCGCGGCCGCGGTCGCGCTGCCAATCGGTCACGAGATCACCGCGCCGATGATCGGCACCTACTATTCCGCGCCAGCGCCCGGCGAAGCGCCGTTTATCCAGATTGGTGACGAAGTCGAGGTCGGCCAGGTCGTCGGCATCATCGAAGCCATGAAGATCATGAACGAAATC
>JAICKJ010000010.1 GCA_025928015.1 Thermomicrobiales bacterium | reverse complement strand
GCTCCATCAGGACGTCGAGCAGGACCGGCCAGACCTGGCTCGTCGCGCCCGCGTCGAGCGCGGCGACGAGGTGGCGCCGGGCAGCGGCCAGCTCGCCGGCCGCCCGGGCCACGACGCCCAGCGCCATCAGCGAGGCGATGACGCCCCACTGATCGTCGGCCAGGCGACGCAGGCGCAGACTTTCGGCGTGGAGACGCCGCGCCCCCTCCAGATCGCCGGCCGCCAGCGCGATCTCGCCGAGATGCTCGCAGGCAAGGGCGAGGCCCCGGCGATCACCGAGTGCCGCGAAGGTGGCCCGGCTCTGCTCGCAGGCATTGCGCGCGGCATCAAGATCGCGCCGGCCAAGCGCGACGATGCCGAGATCGCTGAGCGTGTAGCCGAGCGCCCACCGGTCGCCGACCGCGGTCAGCAGCTCCCGACTCTCGATCAGCAACGCCTCCTCCTCGCCACCGGCCAGGTGCTGGGCGGCGGCGAGGAAATTGAGCGCCAGGCCGAGCTCCCGCGCGTCGCCCAGCTCCCGCAGGAGGGTGATGCCGGCCTCCAGCCGCTCGCGCGCCTGCTCGTAATGCCCCAGCCCATTGCGAAAGCCCCCCTGGCGGACGAGCGCGGTCGCCAGGGCGTGGACGACGACCGGATCGGCGACGCCATCCGCCACCAGGCGCGTCAGTGCCGCGACGGCCTCACCGAAGAGCGCGTCGCCATCGGCCATGCGACCGTGGACGACGTGATAGAGCCAGAGACCGTGCGCGCTCTGATTGATCTCCGCCGCCCGTCCACGGCGCACGGCCCACCGCCAGGCGGTCCGGATATTTCCAGCGTCCGCGTCGATCTCGGCCAGCGCCGCGACCTGCTGGTGACTGGTCAGGCGCAACTCACGCCGTTGGACGAACTCGGCAAACCAGGCGCCATGGCGATCGCGCACTTCGTTGCTAACGCCAGGATCGGCCCGCAGCCGGTCCTCGCCGTAGTGGCGCAGCAACTCATGGATGCTGTACCGGCCGTCAGACGAGCGGCGAATCAGTGACTTGGCGAGCAGCGCCGCGAGGACCGGCAGGGTCGCGCCGGCGATGGCCGCGGCGGCGTCGCGGTCGAAGCCGCCACGGAAGACCGACAACCGGCGGAAGACCTCGCGCTCGTCCGCCGTCAGGAGCGCCCACGATGCGTCGCAGACCGCGCGCATGCTTCGGTGGCGCGCCGGGGCGTCGGAGGCACTGGTGGCGAGGAGATCGATACCACGTTCGATCTCGTCCGCGATCTCGGGCAGGGAGAGCGTCGGCGTCCAGCCGGCGGCCATCGCGAGCGCGAGCGGCATCCCCTCGACCAGGCGGCAGATGCGCAGGAGGGCGTCACGGTCCCCGCCATCGAGCGCCGGATGGGCACCGGCCAGGCGGGCGACACGCAGAAAGCATGCGGTGGCCGGGGCATCGATGGCGTCCGCGGTTGCCGGCGTGGAGAGCCCGCGCAGCTCGTACACCCATTCGCCGGCGATCTGCAGCCGGGTGCGGGAGGTGGTCAGCACCGACAGGCGAGGGGCGGCGCGAAGCAGGTCGGCGATCATCGGACCGGCCTCGGGCACCTGCTCCAGGTTATCGAGGGTCAGGAGCAGGTCGCGCTCGCGCAGCCCGCGTTGCAACTCTATTTCCGGCGGATCCGGACCGCGCAGCGGCAGATGCAGCGCGTTGGCGAGCGCGACAACCACCTGCTGCCGCGTGTGCGCGGTCTCCAGCGGCACGAAGGCCGCGCCCTGCGCGTACGACGTGGCGTGAGCGCGGGCCAGCTCGAGTGCCAGCCGCGTCTTGCCGATGCCGCCCGGGCCGACGAGACTGATCAGCCGGCAATCCGGATCCGCCAGCAGATCGCCGAGCTCCCGCATCTCCGTGGCGCGGCCGATCAGGACCGTGATCGGGACCGGGAGGTCGTCGACCGGCGGCGCGACCGCCACCGGCGACGGCATCCCCGCGGCGCGCTGAATACGCTCATACAGGGCGACCGTCTCCGCCTCGGGGTCGATGCCAAGCTCATCACGCAGCACCTCGACGCAGCGGGCATACGCCGCGAGCGCGCCGGCCCGGTCGCCGGACGCCATCGCCAGGCGCATGAGGCGACGGTAGCCCGGTTCCCGCCAGGGATCGAGCTCCAGTTGGCGGCGGACCAGCGTGATCGCGCCGGCGAGGTCGCCGGTTCGCGCCCGGTGATCGGCCAGCCGGTCGATGGCGGTCAGGATGCGGTGATGCAGCCGTTCCCGCTGGTGACGCACCCACTCGTCGAAGACGTCACTCTCCACACCGAGCGATTCGCCCAGGAACGGGCCGCGATACGTCGCCACCGCGGTCTCGAGGAGCGCGGCGCAGGACGCGCAGAGTTCGCCGCGCGGGTGCCGGTGCCGCTCCGCCATCATGATCGCCTCGTGTGAGGCTTTGAGATCGATCCAGAGATCGCACTCCGGCGCCAGCCCCAGAGCCTGGCGGCTGACGGCGAGGCAACCACCGCCTGCAGGGTCATCCAGGGCGGACCGGACGGTGACGAGCGCCTGGCGGAGGCTGTGCCGCGCGTGCTCCTCCGGCTGATCGGGCCAGAGCAGCCCGGCCAGCGCATCGCGCCGGTGGGGGCGATCGGATTCGACGGCGAGATAGGCGAGCAAGGCCAGCGGCTTGCCCGTCAGCGGCACGGGTGCCGCGCCATCGTCCCAGGAGATGGAGATGGCCCCAAGCAGGGCGATGCGAAGCGTCCTCATCGCTCGCCCCTTCCAGATCAGGCGACGACCCGGACCGACATGGGACCCGATAGCCGTCATTCTACTCCTCCGCGAACTCGCCGTTTGACGATCCGTTGACGATCGGCCCGTAGACTCGGCGGAAACCGGGGCCACCTTGTGATGTGCTGAATCCACTCCTGTCAGGACGCGCGCTGGCGCGATCCGCCGGTCCCGGAACTGTCACGTTTGATGCGGGCCGCGTGCGTGGCCCGCATACTTTTTGGGAGGTTGCCATGGCCACGACCCGCGTCTCCCCCGCCTTCTCGGGCGAGGTCCTGCACCGGCTCGCGCAGCGCATCCGGGGGCCACTCATCCAGCCGACCGATCCGGTCTACGACCGGGCACGCGCGCTCTACAACGGCATGATCGACAAGCACCCGGCGCTCATCGTCCAGGCGGCCGACGTCGCCGACGTGGTGGCGACGGTCGAGTTCGCCCGCGACAACGGAGTGCTCCTCGCCGTCCGCGGCGGCGGGCACAACGGCGGCGGATTGGGCAGTTGCGACGATGGCGTCGTCCTCGACCTCATCAATATGGACGGGGTCCGGGTCGATCCCACGACGCGGACCGCGCGCGTCGAAGGTGGCGCCACGCTCGGGCAGGTCGACCACGCCACGCACGCCTTCGGCCTGGCGGTGCCCGCCGGCATCATCGGCACGACCGGCATCGGCGGATTGACGCTCGGCGGGGGCATCGGCTATCTGGCGCGGCAATACGGCCTCTCGATCGACAACCTGCTCGGTGTCGACATGGTCCTCGCCAATGGGCACTTCATCACCGCCAGCGCACAGGAGCATCCGGACCTCTTCTGGGCAGTGCGGGGCGGCGGCGGCAACTTCGGCGTCGTGACCGCCTTCCTCTTCCAGCTCCATCCGGTCGACACGGTCATCGCCGGCCCGACGTTCTGGCCGCTGGAGCAGTTGCCGGAGGTCATGCGCTGGTACCGCGAGTTCATTGTCCAGGCGCCGGAGGAGCTGAACGGCTTCTTCGCCATCCTCAAGGTGCCGCCGGTGCCGGTCTTCCCGGCCGAGCTGCACGGCGAGACGGTCGCCACAATTGTCTGGTGTTACACGGGGGCGCCGGACCAGGCCGGCCCGCTCTTCGACCAGGTGCAAGCGGTCGGGTCGCCGCTCCTGCATGCCGTCGGCCCGATGCCCTATCCGGCGCTGCAATCGATGTTCGACCCGCTGCTGCCGCCCGGGCTGCAGTGGTACTGGCGGGCGGATTTCTTCAACGAGATCCCCGACGCCGCCATCGAGCAGCATCTGGCCTACGCGCGGGCGCTCCCGACGCCGCTCTCGACGATGCACCTCTATCCGATCGACGGCGCGGCGCACCGCGTGGGACGGCGCGACACCGCCTTCAGCTACCGCGACGCGACCTGGGCCGGTGTCTTCGCCGGGATCGATCCCGACCCGGCCAACGCCGGCGCGATCAAGACGTGGAGCGTCGGCTATCAGGAGGCGCTGCATCCCTACTCCGCCGGCGGCGCCTATGTCAATTTCATGATGGAGGAGGGGCAGGACCGGATCCGCGCGACCTACCGCGACAACTACGACCGCCTGGCCCGGATCAAGGCGACGTACGACCCGAACAACCTCTTCCGCGTCAATCAGAACATCCGGCCGGCCTGACGGACCGGCGGGAAGGAGCCTGACCATGTTCGGCACGATTGGCCACGCGCGCGTGAAGGCGGGACACATGGACCAGTTCACCAGCTTGATGGAGGACTGGGAGAAAGAGATTCGCCCATCAATTCCCGGCGACTTCATCTCGATCGGCGGCTCGCCGAAGGACCGGCCAGATGAGGTGGTCTTCGTCGCCCTCGCCGAGGACGAGCCGACCTACCGGGCGCTGGCAGCCTCCCCCGCGCAGGACGCGTTCTACCGCAGGATGCTGGAGCACCTTGAGGGCGACGTGAGCTGGGAAGACGTCCAGATGGAGTTCTTCGACCACAAGCGCGCAAAAGGCTGAAAGGACGAGTTGCATGAGCGACATTCCGGACGGAGAGACCGCCGCGAACACATCGTCTGGGTACGATGGCGCCTACACCGCCCACCTCTGGGAGTATCCGAATCTCTGCGTCGCGCTCTTCGGCGTGCAATTCCACACGCCGGAAGGGCAACGGCGGTACGAGGCGTCCGGTATCCCGGAGGAGATGAACCCGGTACTGCAACCGGGTGTCGCTGACGGATTGCTGCTGGTGCGGCCGCTCGGCGAGGAAGGGACCGGCTTGCTGCTCCAGTACTGGCGGACCTACGAGGATCTGGACCGCTGGGCGCGGCAGTTGCCGCACATGCGCTGGTGGCGCTGGCTGCTGGAGAACGTCGGGCCCGATCTCTCCTTCTACCACGAGATTTACCAGGTCAAGGCCGCCGAGGCGATCTACGAGCGAAGTTGCCGGCCGGTGGGGCCAGCGGCGTTCGCGGCGACCTCGCCGGTGATCGCCGGCGAGGGGCGCTCGAAGGACCGTCAGGCCCGCTTCGTGGAGGCAGCCGCCGTCACCGCCTGACCAACACAGATCGGTCTCGGCAGTTTCTCCTTCCGGGTCAACACGCGCCATCGCCTAGGAAAGGCGATGGCGTGCCCTCTTGCAATCACCGCTGCCTGGTGCTACAAGAAATATGGGACACGTTTTTGTTGATTAGCGGATCTGGCGTCCACGCGTCGCGTCCTGGCGACGGGATGGTGACCCAGACCGATCGCCCGCCTCCGGAGTCTGCCGGGGCAGGCGCGCATCCGCGTGAACAGGAGCAGCCCATGAGCCAGTCGTCCGAGTCCGGCCGTACCACCAGCATCACGCTGGAAGATCTCATCGCCGCCAGCCTGCGCGGCGTCCAGCGGGCTACTGAGGCCCGCGACCTGGCGACCAAGCCGATCGACAAGGAAGGATCGATCATCTCGCACTTTCCCGGCGGGATTCTGATCGGGATCATCTTCCAGCCGCCGATCAACCAGCTCCCGGAAGAGCGGCTCCAGGGTTCCCAGGAGGGATAGGGCCGATCGACCGGGAATCAGTCCCAGCCCAAGACAGAAGGAGCGGATCGATGCCAGACGATCCTGGTGAGATTGCGCCGCCGCTCTGCCCCAGCGCGCAACCGGAGATGACCGGCAGCCAGGTGATCGGCGTGATCGGTGGCACCGCGACCGAGCCGCGCGTGCTGCCGCTGCGCGAACCGCTCGCCGTGAGCGAGGAGCTGTTGCGGCTCGCCGACCCGGTGCTGCCGACCGAGGTCTTTCGCTTCGCGGCACCCTGCGCCGGCAGCGGCTGCCAGCATTTCGCGGATGGGGAGTGTCGCCTGGCGCGCCGCGTCATTCACATCCTGCCGGAAGTGACCGACCGCTTGCCGCCCTGTCGCATCCGGCCGGATTGCCGCTGGTGGCGCCAGGAGGGCCGCGCCGCCTGCCTGCGCTGCCCGCAGATCGTGACCCAGACCTACGGCCCGACGCCGGACCTCGTCCGCGCCGCGACACCGGCCGCGGACTGACAGCGACCAGCAAAATCTCGCGCCCGGTGCGGGGCGATGTCGCCGCGCACCGGGCGCTTTCACGCGTGCCGCCGCGGCGCGTCATACATTGGCGACCCTGAAGCGATGCGTGATGGAGCGGGTGGATGAAGTACGGGTTCATTGCGACCACGGGAAACACGGACGAGATTCTGGAGCTGGCCGTCTCGGCCGAGCAGGCGGGCTGGGACGGGTTCTTCTATTGGGACGGGATCGGGAGCCCCGGGCACCCCATGGAGACGTACGACCCCTGGGTGATGCTCGGCGCGGCCGCGCTCAAGACCGAGCGCATCCGCCTCGGCGCGATCCTGTTCCCGCTCGCCCGGCGGCGCCCCTGGAAGGTGGTGCGGGAAAGCGTCACGGTCGATCACCTCTCGAACGGCCGGCTCGTGCTGCCCGTCGGACTGGGCGCGCTCGAAGCCGGGTTTCTGGGCGTGCATCCGGAGGTGACGGATCGCAAGGAACGCGCGGAACGCCTGGACGAGACCTTGGCGATCCTCGAACAGGCGTGGACCGGCGAGCCAGTCAACTTCGCCGGCAAGCACTACCGGATCGAGGACATCGCCTTTCCGCCCCAGCCGGTGCAGCAGCCGCGCATCCCGATCTGGGTCGTCGGGGCCTGGCCGAGCGCGAAGTCGCTGGGCCGCGCGATTCGGTACGACGGCATGCTTGTCGCGGCGGTGGGTGACACGCCAGAAACGTCCGGCGTGACACCGAAGACGCTCCGTGAGATCACGGGCTGGGTGCGAGAGCACCGGGAGGCGACGACGCCGTTCGACTTCATCAGGGAAGGCGTAACCCCGATCGGTGATCCGGAGCAGGCGCGTTCCATCGTCCTACCGTGGTCCGAGGCCGGCGCGACCTGGTGGATCGAATCGCGCTGGGACAACCCGACCGTCGACGACTTGCGCAAGCGGGTACAGCAGGGACCGCCAGCGGTCTGAATCTTCAGTCGTCAGCGCGCGGAAGCCGCAGCGGCGCGTCCCGACGCATCCGCCGGCACGACGGCGATCACGGCATCGCCGAACGACGGGACGTGGTCGGCGAGCGCGGCTCTCACCCGGTCGGCGATCGTCGTCGCCTCCGCGACGGAGAGCCGCGGATCGACGACGACGCGCAGATCGGCCTGCACCTTGTGGCCGAGCCAGCGGGCGCGGGCGTTCTCCACGCCGCGCACGCCATCCACGTGCAGCGGCGCGTGCTCGACCTCGGCCAGGATCGCCGGCTCGATGCCGTCGAGCATGCGGCGGAAGATCGAGGTGCTGGCGTTCTTGAGGATCGCGAGGATCGTGATCGTGATCAGCAGCCCGATGATCGGGTCGATGATCGGGTAGCCCAGCAATGTCCCGGCGACGGCGACGAGCACGGCGAGCGAGGTGATGCCGTCGATGCGGGCGTGGAGCCCGTCGGCGACGAGCGCCGCGGAGCCGATCTGGCGGCCGGTGCGGATTTGCAGGATCGCGACCGCCTCGTTGCCCAGGAAACCGACAACGGCCGCGGCCGAGACCCAGCCGAGGTACTCGATCGGCTGCGGGTGGATGATCTTCTGGATCGACTCCCAGCCGGCGACAACGGCGGAGATGGCGATCGTGATGACGATGACCAGCCCGGCCAGATCCTCCGTGCGCCCGAAGCCATAGGTGAACTGGCGGCTGCGCGCCCGACGCTGGAGAAGGAAGGCGATGATGAGCGGGATCGAGTTGGCGCCGTCGCCGAGATTGTGGACGGTGTCGGCGAAGAGGGCGGTCGAGCCGGAGAACCAGACGATGACGAACTGGATCAGTGTCGTCAGCCCGAGGCTGACCAGCGCCCATTTCGTCGCCCAGAGGCCGCGCGCGTTCGACTCCATCGCGTCGTCGACCATCTCGTGCGTGTCGTGGCTGTGGGCGAAGGTGTGCTGGAGCCAGCCGAGCACGCCGCCGCGATGGGCATGATCGTGATGATGCCCACCCGGGCCGTGACTGTGGCTGCGGTCATGTCCAGCGTGGTCGGGCAGGTGGGGATGCGCGGGGTCGTGCGCACCATGCGCGTGGACATGATTGGTTGTCGCGTGCGTCTGGCCCTCGGTCATGCCTGATTCTCCCGACGTGCGGTCATGCCGTCTCCATGTCTACTTGTGCAATTGCTCATACGGTTCGCTCCAGGTGTCCTGTTGGCAGAGACGCGGTTCAACCGCCGGTTACGGAATCCGGTAGGGGTGGTCGGGCAGGCCGAGACGGACGTGATCGGCGTGGTGCTCGGCCTCGCGGAAGAGCGCGGCGACGTGGTGATCGTCGAGCGTGTAAATGACGGCGTTGCCCTGGCGTTCGGACCTGACCAGGCGCCGGTCGCGCAGGAAGCGAAGCTGGTGCGAGACGGCCGATTCGGAAACGCCGGCGAGGATCGCCAGATCGCGGACGCGCATCGGCCGCCGAACGAGGGCGTAGAGAATCCGCGCGCGGGTCGGGTCGGCCAGCGCCTGGAACGCCTCCACGACGAGCCGTAGCAGCTCCTCCGACGGGGCCGCCGCCTGGGTCTCCGCCACCGCTTCCGGATCGATCGCGCTCAGCGTTTCCGTCACACTCACCGCATCGCACCTCCATCTGAGCAACTGCTCATATGATACGTTGTCGGTCAACGGCACGCCAGAGGTCAGCGAGGACGGAACAGCCCATGTCAGCACAGGAACGAACGCCAGTCATCGTCGAGCCGCCCAATGTCGCATCGATCATGGCGATCGCGGCGCATCCGGACGACATCGAGAGCTGGTGCGCCGGGACGCTGGCCCGGGCGATCGACGCCGGCGCGACGGTCCGGCTGCTGCTGGCGACCTCCGGCGACAAGGGATCGGGCGATCCAGGCGACAGCGCGATCGACGTCGGCGCGCGACGCGAGGCGGAGGCCCGCCGGGCGGCGGCATATCTCGGCATCGCCGAGGTCGTCTTCCTCCGCCACCCGGACGGCGAACTGGAGGAGACGAAGGATCTGCGCGAGGAACTGGTGCGCTGGATTCGCGCGTGGCGGCCGCGGGTCGTCTTCACGTTCGATCCCGAGCACCCCGATCCGCCCTGGATCAGTCATCGCGACCACCGCGTCGTCGGCCGCGTCGCGCTCGACGCGATCTATCCGGCGGCGCGAGACCCGCTGAACTTCCCGGAGCAGCTCCGCGCGGGGCTCCAGCCGCACAAGGTGGCAGAGGTCTGGCTCTTCGCCAGCACCGTCGCGAACTGCTACGTCGATATCGCGCCGTCGTTCGCACGCAAGCTGGCCGCGCGGCTCGCCCACGGGAGCCAGACGGCCGATCCGGCGGCGCTGCGCGAGAGCTGGCCCGTCCGCGCCGCCCGGATCGGCGCCCCGGCCAGGCTGGCGCTGGCGGAAGCGTTCACGATCCTGCGCCTCGACTGAGATGCGCACCGGCGATGAAGACCTGCGTCGGGCCGTCCCACTCGTGAGGCCTGGGATCAAGCTCCTGATAATTCCCATCGGTATAGGCGCCAATGACTGTGCACCAAAAGCGCTGCGCGGACAGATTCGTCCGAAGTTCCCGCACCTCCCAGGGCCCGGGAAACCGGTCGAACAGGGTGGTGGCAGCGGCTCGACCCACTCCCTGCCGGCGCCATGACGGCAACACGAAGAATTCCGCGACCGTGCTCGCGTCCGGAGATCGGGAAATCACGGACCAACGATGCTTCAGCGCGAATCCGGCCACGTCATCGCCGACCTGGATCAAAAATGGAAGGCGGTCGGCGGCCCTGCCATCTTCGGTCCAGTAGTGGTCCAGATACCGGTACTCGAAGAGGCCGTGTCGGTTGGGTCCGGCTCCATCGAAGGCGGTCATCTCATAGAGATAGAACTGCATCAGGTTACGGATGAGCGACTTGTCCTCGTAGTCGGCTTCGACCAGTCGCGTGTGGCTCATGATGCAACACTCGCCGGGCGGTCTTCCGGGGTCAGGTGGGTGAAGGGCTGCCAGGAGAAGCGGGCGCGGTAGCGTTCGAGGAGACGGATGACGGGGGCGCCGAGGGCGAGGACGATGGCCGCGCCGCCAACGGCGCGGAAGAGGTCGAAGGCGAGCGAGGTGACGAGGTAGAAGCGGGCGTAACGGGCGACCGTCTCGCCGGCGGAGAGCCCCGGCACCCAGTAGAGGCTCGCGTCGGTGCCGGCGCCGGGGGCCGTGAACGGCCAGAACCAGAGGTTGAGGATCACGCCGAAGAGGATGCCCCAGACGGCGCTGAAGAGCGCCAGCAGCACGAGCCTGGCGCGCGTGGAATCGGGCTTCGGCAGCCAGCCGGCGGTCAGCCCCATCCAGCCGCAGCCGAGCATTTGGTAAGGCAGCCAGGGGCCGACGCCGCCGGTGATGAAGCCGGAGAGCAGGAGCGTGAGCGCGCCCATCTGGAAGCCGATCGTCGGGCCAAAGACGTAGCCGACCAGGACGATGAGGAAGAAGATCGGCGACGCGCCGAGGAAGCTCGGCGCCAGGCGGAGGGTCGCGTCGATGGCCACCAGCACGCCGAGCAGCGCGACGGTCTTCGATTGGGCGACGCCGCCCTGCCGCTCGCTGATCGTCAGCAGCATCGCGACGAGGCAGAGCGCGGTGACGATGGCGAAGAGGAACGGGGCATCGCGCAGGTGCGCCGTCTGGTCGCCGGACGATGAGCGGCTGACCGGCAACAGGAACGGGTAGAGGAAGCCGGCAGCCCCGACGAGGCTGACGACGGCCAGCACGAAATTCGGCGCCCAGGCGCCGCGCCCGTTCCGTCTCGTCGCGATCTGGCTCACTGCCGCTGCCACGCGCTCCCTCCGTCTCGCCTACGCCCGGTCGCGAGGAGACCATTCTGGCTTCATACTACCCCCTGCTGGCCGCAGGATCGGCCGGATGGAGGGGAATGCGATGTTCGCGGGGTGGGATGGGCCGCCGCCAATCGGGGGGACGAACACCGGCGAGATCACGCTGCGCGATCTGCTCGCCTGGGAGCCGCGCCTGACGCTGCCCGGGGCGCGCACCGACCTGGACCGCGACGTCGATTGGGTCGTCACCGCGCGGGCGACGCCGCCGATGCTCCCGGCGCTGCGCGGCGGCGAGCTGATCCTGCTGCCACGTCGCGTCTTCGCCGAGATCGGGCTGCCGCTGCCGCTCCTGCTCAACGAGGTGGCGAGCCAGCCGGTCGCCGGGGTCGTCATCGACGCGCCGCCACCCCCGAACCCGCCCTTGCCGGTCCTCACCATCGCCGCCATCACGCCCGAGCTGGAGAGCGAGCTGAACCGGCTGCTGACCTCGCGCCGGGGTGACCTGTTGCGAGCCAGCAACGAGCTGGAGCGGACCGTTGCCACGCTCGGCGCGCAGGAAGCGGGTCTGGCGGAGATCGTCTCGGCCCTGGCGGAGCCGGTGGACCTGCCGATCACGGTCACGATGCCGACCGGCGCGATCCTGGTCCGCTCGGAGAACGCAACGGTCGTCCCGCCCGGGGATCATCCCGATCCCGCGACCGGCTGGCTGCGGTTCCCGCTCAGCGGCGGACGCGCGATCTGGCTCGGTCCGATCCCGCCCGATCATCAGGCGATCGCGCGGTTGCTCGGCGAGCGGCTGCGGGACGTGCTGAGCGGCGCGGTGACGCGGTCGGTCGCCAACCGGCCACGCGGGCTGGCGCGCGCCGCGCAGCTCAACCGGTTGTTGCTCGCCACGACACGGGACGAACGGGAGCGGCTGGCGGTGGACGGGATCCGGCTCGGATTGCCGGCGACCGGGCGTTTCCGGGTCGGGCTCTCCCACGTCGCCACGCCCGGCGTGCCGATCCAGGGACTGCTGGACCCCGCCGGGCAGGTGCTCGAGGCGGAGACGGTCGATGACCTGCCAGCCTTCGTGCTCCTCAGCGGCCACTCGCTGGCGGGGAGACCGGCCCACACGGCCGTTCCGGCCGGCTGGATCGCCCTCTCCGCCGAGATCACGTCGCCGCGCGAGCTGCCAGCCGCGACCCGGCAGGCGCGGTATATCGCGGCGTTGCTCGCCGGCGGCGAGCTTACCGGCACGGTCGTCCGCTTCGATGATGATCTCGCGCTCGGCGTCTGGCGCTTCCTTTACCGCTTCTGGGGCACGCCCGAGCTTGATCATTATGTCGCCCAGTTTCTCGGCCCGCTGATCGGTGAGGACCGGCACGGCACGCTCCGGCGGACGCTGCTCGCCTACCTCGCCAGCGGGGGCAGCCCGGGCGAGACGGCGACGCGGCTGGGCATTCACCGGAACACGCTCGCCTACCGGCTGCGGCATATCCGCGACCTGTTGCCGCTCGATCCCGACCTGCCGGAGAACCGGATCGCCCTGCATCTGGCCCTGCTCACCGCAGCGCTGCCGCCGGCCCCGGCGAGCGCCGCGATGGTTGCGCCCGAGCGCTGAACCGGCGACCATACGGTCTCCCGCAGAGCCGCTCTCCGTCCCCCGTGATCCTCCCATGTCGCCGCTTGCCGCGTGTGCTACCCTGTACGTACACAGTGTGCGTTCAAGGCTGTCAACGCGCATTGGCGCCAGTACCCGGCTCGCAGGAGAGGTTCATGGTCGTCCGTCATCAATCGATTCCCGTGGCTGGCCGGCGGTGGCCCGCCGGTCCCATGCTTCGACCGGGCGAGGGAGGTCATCGCTATGGCCCGTACGCACGACGAGCGCGCCGCCGCGCCGGCGCCCAGTGCGCTGCGCGACGTCGAGCGGCCGCGCGGCGCCCCCTGGCGCGCGTTGCAAGCGGACGGCATCGAGTGGGAAGGACAGGTGCTGATCGTCGGCGCGGACCTCGATCTCGCCGCCCGGCTCATCCTGACCAAACGCCGTCTCGCGCTCGTCCGCGGCGGCCAGATCGCACTCGATCTGCCGCGTGGTTGGCTGCAACCCGCGCCGGAGATGCTGGCCGAGAACGGCATCCGCGTCTCGATCACGCCGGACGAGCCGGCGGGCGAGCCGGACACGCTGCTCCTGCGCGCCCGCGACGGCCGCGGCAGCGCCGCCCAACTGGTCGCCCTGCTCTCCGGCCGCCAGCTTTCGTGGGAGGCACCGCCGGCGCTGAGCGCGGGCCACGGCATGTGGGACGAGGAGCCGGCGCCGGCCGAGCCGCGCTGGGACCAGCGCGTCGGCGCGGCGCCGGCAATCGCCCTGCCGCCTCTCCCCGGCGGCACAACCGCGCCCAGCCGGCGCGAGCCATCGGCGGCCGATCTCGACGCCGCCACCTTCGGGCCGTTCAACGATGAGCCACGCACGCCGGCCGCGATGAGCTACCGCGGCCGCACGCCGACCTCGATCAGCGATTGGGCCTCCCGCTACCTCGACGAGCCGGTCGCCGGCGAGCGGCCGATGCGCGCGGTGACTGTCGATGACAATGGCATCTACCCGGAAGGCGGCGAGCCGAACGACCGCGTCATGCCGGTGCCATACCCCGACGATCGCCGTGGCGGCTCGCGGGCGCTCGTCTGGTCGTTGCGGATCGCGATCCTGCTCATCCTGCTCGGCACCGCCACCTACTTCGGCCGCGACCGCCTGCCCTTTGCCCTGGCCGTGCCGGACTGGCATCGCGCGGCGCCGGCCACGCAGACCGCTTCGTCCGACAACCAGGTCTCGCACCTCTCGGCGGATCAGGCGACGACGGTCGCCCAGACCGGTGGTGACAACCAGATCGGCAAGCGTCCAGTGGCGGCGACCGAGCCGACGGCGACCCAATCCGCGCAGCAAGCGCGCGCCACCGAGCCGCCGGCCGGCGTCGGCGGCACGATCAGCGACACGGCAGTGGCGCCGCCGCCGACCGAGGAGGCGGCGAACCAGATCGTTCCGACCGAGCCGGCGGAGCAAGTGGTCGCGACCGAGCCACCGGCGACGACACCGCCGACCGCGCCGGTCGAGGATCAATCAACCAACGTCAACAACGGCAATGAACCGGCCAGCGCGGGCAACGAGAACGTGATCCCGGCCGTGACGGAGGAAGCAACGCAGGTCCCGACCGCGCCACCGACCCAAGCCCCCACCACACCGCCCACGCCGCGTCCGACGCAAGCGCCGACGACACCGCCAACCGAGGCGGCGACGGTTGCGCCCACGCAGGTGGCGACCGAGCCACCGACGGAAGTGCCATCCCCGACCGCCACGGCGACGCTCGCGCCGACGACCACACCGGCGGCGACGGGCACGACCACGCCTGCGCAGACCGCGACCGCGACGGTGCCGCCATCGAACACGGCGACGGTGACGGCAACGGCCGCCCCGCCGTCCGCGGCCACGGCGGCGGCCACCACGGCGGTCAAGGCGCCGCAGACGACGCCGGCGGCGACGGGCACGTTAGAGCCGCAGCCACCCAGCTTCACTCCGGACGAGACGCCGGCCCAGCAGGCCGTCTCC
Organism: Thermomicrobiales bacterium; assembly: GCA_025928015.1. Lineage (GTDB taxonomy): Bacteria > Chloroflexota > Chloroflexia > Thermomicrobiales > UBA6265 > JAICKJ01. Next base: position 13,976 of record JAICKJ010000010.1, on the reverse strand, counting down.
GGCTCGTTCCGCTACTCGATCGAGGGAATGGAACGCGGCTACTCGCTGCCGGATCTGCCGGAGATCGCGGACGTGGGCTACGGTGAGTGGGTCGTGATCGCGATGTATGGCCAGAACTGGAGCGCGAAGGACCAGGTCTTCGACATGTCGCGCTTCACGCTCGTCGCCGATGGGCAGGAGATCAAGCTCGACACCGGCAACGCCTGGGTCGCGGGTCTGCTCGGCCTCAAGCCGGCCTACGGGAACACCGACGCGGTGCTCTTCGCGCCCAATGAGGGACACCGGTTCGCGCTGACGTTCCTGATCCCGTCCGACGCGAAGCAGTTGACGCTCGTCGCCGGCGATCAGTCGTTCGATCTCAACGTCACCACGCAGACCGCGCCCACCCTGGCCCATCTGCCGGAAAAGGCGCCGGCGCCGAATCTGCTGGCGGCAACCGTGGTGAAGGTGGAGAGCGCCGACACGATCGTGGTCGACGTCAACGGCACGCGACAGACCGTCCGCTACCTCGGCATCGACGTTCCGGACGGGAACGCCTGTTACGCCGCCGAGGCGACGAAGGCGAACGAGGCGGTGGTCGCCGGGAAGACGGTCTATCTGGAGCGGCAGAGCACCAACGCCGATCCGCATGGCACCTGGGTCCGCGACGTCTGGACGATGGACAAGAGCGGCGGCTACCAGCTCGCGGCGACGCAGCTCGTCGCGGCCGGCGCGGCGGTGGCCGACATCTCCCGGCCGAACGTCCAGTTCGCCGACTGGCTGACGAGCGTCGAGCAGCAGGCCAAGGCCGCCAAGAAGGGGCTCTGGGCCGACTGCGGCGGCCTGAAGTCCGCCGCGTCGGCTGGCATGGCCCCGGATGCTCCGGCAGCGGTCTTGCCACAGCCGGACGTCGGCCGGGTCGCGGCCCGGCGCCGGCGGACACCGGCGCGCGCGTAACGTCGCCATCGAAACGGGGGGATGAACAGCGGGGGCGGAATCGCCCCCGCTGTTCACATGTTCCGGCCTCGAAGAGCTTGCGGTGATTTACGCTGGACCCGTACGATCAACCCGTTTGGTGCCCGGCGGATGACGCGGTGTCCGCGGGACGGATGGAAGCGTTGGGGAGTGGCATGCGGGATATCGCGATCTTCAGTGGGGGCGCCCATCAACTGCTGGCGGAAGAGATTTGCGCGAGTCTCGCGCTGCCCCTCTCGGACGCTGCGATCAGCCGGTTCAGCAACGACTGCGTGCAGGTGCAGCTCCGGGCCAACTGCCGGGAGCGGGACGTCTTCATCATCCAGCCGCTCGTGCCGCCGGTGCAGGAGCATCTGGTCGAGCTGCTGCTGATGCTCGACGCCGCGCGGGGCGCCTCGGCCGCGCGGATCACCGCCGTGATCCCGCATTACGCCTATGCGCGTTCCGACAAGAAGGACACGCCGCGCATCTCGATCGGCGGGCGGCTGGTGGCCGACCTGATTGCCACCGCCGGCGCGAACCGGGTGCTGACGTTGGCGCTGCACGCGCCGCAGGTGCACGGCTTCTTCAGCGTGCCGGTCGACCATCTGAACGCGATCCAGGTGCTGGCGCAGCACTTCCGCGACCGGGATTTGGCCAACACGATCGTCGTCTCACCAGACCTCGGCAATGCGAAGCCGGCGACGCAGTTCGCCCGGGTGCTGGGCGTGCCGGTCGCCGCCGGCAGCAAGCGGCGGCTGGCCGACGACCGGGTCGTGATCGACGCGATCGTCGGCGACGTGGCGGGGAAGGACGTCATCGTGCTCGACGACGAAATCGCGACGGGCGGCTCGATCCTCGAGCTGCTCGATCGGTTGGGGGAGCAGGGCGTCGGGCAGATCTCGATCGCCTGCACGCACGGGCTCTTCACCGGCAAGGCGATCGAGCGGTTGGGCTCGCGGCCGGAGATCGCCGAGATCGTGACGACGAACACCGTCCCGCTGCCACCGGAGAAGCAGTTGCCGAACCTGCATGTCCTCTCGATCGCCCCGCTCATGGGCGAGGCGATCCGCCGCATTCACGAAGGGGAATCGGTCAGCAGCCTCTTCATGAAGGGGGTGTAGCCAGCCCGTCATGCTAAGCGCCGCAGAGCAAACAATCTGTTTCTGGTGGTGTCAACACGCTCGTTTATGTTGGCGATGTGAGGCGCTGCGGCGGGAGATTGTTCCTGCGTCAGAATAACAGCGGCGCGGGCTGGGGAAACGTCACCTGATTGGCAACTACGTGGGGGCGTAGGTGGCTGGCGGGCGGGACGGTCACCCCCGCATGGCTTTACCCCTCCTGTGACGAGCGCGCTCACAGCACACGCGATGCGCCCGGGATGCGACGCACGATGAGCTGGCTGATGGTGAAACTTGCGGTGACGCAGAGCGGGGCGAGCAGGACGAACTTCAGGAGCGATGGAAGCGGGAGATCACGGCAGGCATATGTCAGGGCGATGACCACCGGCGGATGGATGATGTAGACGGTATAGGCATTGGCTGAGAGCAGCCGCCGGAGCGGGGCCGGAGCGGCGAAGCGGCTCCGGAAGGAGACCATCAGGCCAATCGACATGCCAATCAGGACCAGCCCTTCCTGGAGAGCGACCGCGGCCGCCTGCCAGTGAAGGCCAGCACACCGACCACGAACATAGTGATGTACTGCGGGTAGAACGCCAGTTGGAGATGCTGGACCTCAGCACCGATTGGATAGCGAAGCCGAACCAGGAACGAGACGAGGGCCAACCCACCGATGAAGGACAGCAGACGGCGCCAGGTGAAGACGCATGTCACGCGGGTGGGTGCGCCAACCGGCCCGAACTGGCGCCAGACCGCGTATCCGAGCGAGAAGACCAGCAGCGTTTCCACAAACCAGAGTGGCCCCGGCGCCCAGCCTGCCAGGTGCTGCCGCCACGATGGCCAGAACTGGCCCCAACCACCGCCGCTCGTCGCCGTCTTGAACGCTTCGAGAAATTGACTGACGGCGACGGTGAAGACCACCAGCGGAATCCCGAGGCGACGCAGGCGATCGGCCAGAAACCGGCGCGCGCCCTTGCGATCGAAGGCCATGGGCGTGAAGTAGCCGGCGATGGCGAAGAAGAGGCCCATGAAGAAGAACTGGAGCGCGGCCACGAGCACGGTGAGCAGCGCCTCGGTCGTGATGCCACCACGGTTCTCGATGTAGTACCAGGAGCCGTTGGCGCCGTAGGTGATCGCGACATCGCGCGCGGGAGCGATGCCGACCGCGGCGACAGGATGATCGAACATCTGGGGCGACCTCAGTTCCGGGAGCATGCGCCAGGGCGGATGGACGGATGACGTCACGACCGGCGTAGACTGGAAACGAGATGCGCGGCATCAGATCAGTTTGACCAGGATGGAGTGATTATGGCCACAGTCCACGTTTCCGCCGAGCGCGTGATCCGCGCGGATCCGGCGCGCGTCTATGGCTACCTCGCCGACTATCGCGACGCGCACCCCAGCATCCTGCCGCCGGCCTTCTCCGACTACCGGGTCGAGGAGGGTGGCGCCGGGGAAGGGACGGTCTTCACCTGCAAGGTCACCGCCGGCGGGCGCACCCGGTCGATGCGGGCGCGCGTCACCGAGCCGGAACCGGGCCGTCGCCTGGTCGAGCGCGACGAGAACTCGAGCATGATGACGGTCTTCACCGTCACGCCGGAGGGCAACGACAGCCGGGTGCGTTTTGAGACGACCTGGGAGAGCAGCGGCGGCATCGGGGGCATCATGGAGCGGCTCTTCGCGCCGATGGTCCTCAAACGCATCTATGAAGAGGAGCTGACCAATCTCGACACCTACGCGCGAGAGCACCGGCCGCTGGGGCAGGAGAACGCGCGCGCCGGCGCGGATCAGACGTAGCTCACCGCCTGGATGGCATTGAAACGCCGGGGCGACTGCAATCGCCCCGGCGCATCAGGGAGAACGTCTCCGACCGGCGGCATCTATGGCGCCCAGGCCCCCGCAACCTGGTGCGTCGTGACGTTGAGACGGTTCCAGACGTTGATCGAGGCGATGGCGAGCACGAGGGAGGCCAACGCTTGTTCGTCGTAGTACCGGGCGGCATCGTCCCAGATGGCGTCCGGCACGGGATCGGGCCGGTCGCTGAGTCGGGTGACCGCCTCCGTCAGCGCCAGCGCGGCGCGCTCGGCGTCGGTGAAATAGGGCGTGTCCCGCCAGGCCGCCACCGTCCAGAGACGCTCGTTCGAGACACCGGCGCGCACGGCATCGCGCGTATGCAGATCGATGCAGACGCTGCACCCATTGATCTGGCTGGCGCGCAGATGGATGAGGTCAAGCAGTTCCTTCGTGACTCCACTTCGCCTGGCGTTGGTCGTCACCACCTTGCTAAGGGATTGCAAGGTCTGCATCGCCTCGGGGATGACGAAGACCGGATGCTGCATTCGAGCTTCCATGATTCCTCCTTGTCACACCGGCCGCGTTTCGGCCGTCAGTACCTTGACGGAACTTGTAGGAGGAATGTGACCGATGGTTGAACACGATTGGCTGGCGGCGCGGTTCGAGGCGAACCGGAGCCATCTGCGGGCAGTTGCCTACCGGATGCTCGGCTCGACGAGCGAGGCGGAGGACGCCGTGCAGGAGGCCTGGCTGCGGCTCAACCGGGCCGACACGAGCGACGTCACGAACCTGGAAGGGTGGCTGACGACCGTTGTGGGACGGGTCTGTCTGGATATGCTCCGCTCACGTACGTCGCGGCGCGAGGAGCCGTTGGACACGGACGCACCGGCGCCGATCGTGAGCCGTGAGAACGGAATTGATCCGGAGCGCGAAGCGGTGCTCACCGACTCGGTCGGGCTCGCGCTGCTCGTCGTCCTCGATACGCTGGCGCCGGCCGAGCGGCTCGCCTTCGTGCTGCACGATGTCTTCGCCATGCCCTTCGACGAGATCGCGCCGATCGTCGAGCGCTCGCCGGCCGCGACGCGACAGCTCGCCAGCCGCGCCCGCCGTCGCGTCCAGGGCGCGCAAAGCGACTCCGTCGCGGATCGCGTGCGTCAGCGGGAGGTTGTTCACGCCTTCCTTGCCGCTTCACGCGAGGGCGATTTCGGCACGCTGCTGACGCTGCTCGATCCGGAGGTCGTGCTTCGCGCCGACCGGGTGGCGGTGGCGGCCGCCCGGAAGAATCGGGCGAAAGGCGCGCCGCCCCTCGCGCCGGAGGTTCGTGGCGCGGAGACGGTCGCCGGCATCCTGTTCGGCCGCACCAGAGGCGCGCAGCCGGCCATCATCGACGGGGTCGCCGGGGCCGCCTGGGCGCCGGGCGGCAGGCCGCGTGCCCTCTTCGCCTTCACGGTGGCGGGCGGACAGATCACTGCGATCGAGGTCATCGCCGACCCCAGAACCGTGCGGGAGATCGACGTGGCCATGGTGGCGTGATAGGATCGGCGGCACAAGCGATGACGGAGCCGAGTAGCGCGGGGCGCCGGTCGACAGCGAGCCACCGGGTGGTGCAAGGGTGGCGATCGACCCCGCGTGAAGACCCTCCCGAGCGCGCGGCAGAACGGGGGTTTCTTCCTGTGAATCGCCCAAAGCCGCGACGGCCGCCCCCGTTACCGGGCACCAGAGGCTGGTCCTGACCACGGACCGGCAAATTGCGGTGGCACCACGAGACGCCCCCCTCGTCCGCAAGGCGGTGGGGGCGTCTGGCATTTTCCGGAGGTGTCACCGTGACCCCCACGTTTTCCGTGCCGCAAGCGGCACAGTCGTCCCCTGGCCAATCTCTTCCGACCGAATCGCGTGTCTGGGCCGCCGACCTGGCGCAGCACGCCGGCGAGCGCGTGCTGCTCAACGGGTGGCTGCACCACACCCGCGAGCTGAAGCGGGTGCTCTTCCTGCTGCTGCGCGACGGCAGCGGGGTCGCCCAGATCGTCGTCGAGGCGCCGGAGGCGCGTGCCCTGGTCGCCGCACTCCCGCGCGAGAGCGTGCTGGCCGTGCGTGGCACGGTCGTCGCGTCACCGGCGGCGCCGGGCGGCGTCGAACTCCACGAACCAACGATCGAGATCATCGAGGCGGCGGCCGGTGAGCCGCCGGTGGAGCTCTTCCGGCCGGAGCCGGGCGAGCAGCAGCCGACGCGGCTCGAACACGCGGCGGTCGCATTGCGCCATCCCCGCGTCCGGGCGGCGCACCGGCTGACCGCCGCCGCCGTCGAGGGCTTCCGGGCGACGATGCGGGCCCACCGCTTCGTCGAGATCGCGACGCCGAAGCTGGTTGGCGAGGCGACGGAGGGCGGCGCGAACGTCTTCCCGGTCGATTTCTTCGGGCGGCGCGCCTACCTGGCGCAGAGCCCGCAACTCTACAAGCAGATGATGGCCGGGGTCTTCGAGCGGGTCTTCGAGACCGCGCCGGCCTTCCGCGCCGAGCCGCACGACACCGCCCGCCACCTGAGCCAGTTCCTCTCGCTGGACGCCGAGATGGCGTTCATCGCGGACCACACGACGGTCATGGCGATGGTGACCGAGGCCATGCGCGGCATGATCGCGGCGGTGGCGAAGTGCGAAGCGGAGGTCGCGTTGCTGGGGATCGAGGTGCCGGTCGTGCCGGTGGCGATCCCGCAGTTGCACATCACCGAGGCGCTGGCGCTCGTCAGCGAGGCGACGGGCGAGGATGTCCGGCATGAGCCGGACCTTGCGCCGGCGCACGAACGCTGGCTCGGCGAATGGGCGAAGGCGACGCATGGGTCGTACTTCCTCTTCGTCACCGGCTACCCGATGGTGAAACGGCCCTTCTACACCCACCCGGACCCGGCGCGGCCGGCGTATTCGAACAGCTTCGACCTGCTCTTCCGGGGACTGGAAGTGGTCACCGGCGGTCAGCGGCTGCACCGGCTCGCGGACTACCGGGCGGCGATGGCGCAACGCGGCATCCCGGAGGCGCCGTTCGCGGGCTATCTGGAGACGTTCGCCCACGGGATGCCGCCGCATGGCGGCTTCGCGCTCGGCGTCGAGCGGTGGATCGCCCGTCTGACTGGCGCGGAGAACGTGCGGGAGACGACGCTCTTCCCGCGCGACCTGCACCGGTTGACGCCCTGAACGTACCCGGCGGCCAGATCGTGCATACGTGCCACAAAAACGCTATGATCACTGCGAGAACGGTTCAGGTACGCCACGGATCTGCCAAGCGGGGAGCGTGGCAGGAGGATGCGTATGGATACGCAACTCGACGAACGGTCGGATGAATCGGTCGAGGAGATGCTGCACCACGACATGTACTCGCCGGAGGAGCTGGCACGCCTGCTGGACATTCCGCTGGAAACGGTCCAGCGGGCGGCGATGCATGGCCAGCTCAAGGCGTACATCGTGGACCATCACATCATCGCGATCCGTCGCGCCAATGTGATCGACTGGCTCAACCGCGCTCCCCGCTGACTATGAATCTTTTGGTTCGTCAATGAGCAACACACCGGCCGCCCATTCGGGCGGCCGGTGTTTTTTATGTTACGTCAACGGGACGGTTTGACCACTTGCGATCCGCCCTGCCTGGCATTCTGAGCGCTGCAGCGCGAAGAATCTCTCTCGTCGTTGCCGTAAAGGACGTTTGCGTTGGCTGCGGACGCCGCTGCGGCGGGAGCTTTCCTTCGGTTCCTCAGGACAGGCTCTCCTGCGCGGGAATGACAGGCGGGGCGGGTTGCCGGAAACGAGCGGAATTGCCGGCGGAGCGGGAGGCTACTTCTCTGGTTTCAGGAAGTCGCCGGCGATCCAGCCCTTGGTGCCGTCGGTCGTCTCGATCGGCCACCAGGTGTAGCCCTCGGCGTCGTCCGAGGCGCCGGTGACGGTCACGTCGGTGCCGGCGCTGAGGGTGGCGACGACCTCGCCCGAGGTGGAGGGCTTGGAGCGCAGGTTGACGCCGTCATCGGTGACGGTCGCCTTGCCCCCCGCCTGCAACCCGCCGGCGGTCGCGGCCGCCGGCTGCGATTGCTCGGCGCTCAGCTGGTCACCGTGGCCGCCCTTCTCGCTCATCAGCTTGGCGCGGATGATCGTGCGGCCGAGGTACTCGCCCTTGGCCTGGTCGAAGTCGCCGCCGCAGGTGATGAGCGTGAGGGCCGAATAGGTCGTGGCGTCGGGGGAGACGATAGAGTTGATCGTCTCGGCCGTCAGCTCCTGCAGCGTGTAAGTCTTCACCCACTCGACGGCGTAGGTGTAGACCGTGCCGTCCTTGCCGGTGACGTCGATCTCGGCGCCCGGCTGGAGCTGACCGACGGAGTAGAAGACGGACGGACCGACGCCCCAGTAGTCGACGTGGCCGGACATGACCGAATTGCCCCGCTGGCCGACCATGTCGGTCTCCTTGTACCAGGAGACGACCCACGGTCCGGACGGATCCTGCATCACACCCTTGACGATCTGGTTCTGCTCGACGTCGGCATCGACCGACGCGTCCGGGATGCGGATCGCGACCGGAATCTCGCCCTGGGCCGGTTTCGGGTTCAGGCCGAGCGGCCCGGCCGTCAGTCCCTGGTCGCCGCCGAGCGAGAGCCCGGGCAGCGAGCCCAGCGTGCTGGCGGCAACACCGGCGCTCATGGCCAGCGCCATCGTCAGAGTCGCGATCAGCGGCAGGAGCCTGCGTCCCGCCGAGTGCCGCATCGTGCGCATCGATATCAACTCCGTGACGTGTCCATCGCCCCGGTCGCGGCTCCGCGCCGCGTGGGCAATCCTGATCGAGAGAACGGGCGCGACGGGACGGTTGGATCACTCCAGGCCTGACCGTACACCCGGCGTCATGATACTGCAGGCGGGGGAGGAGCGCGTCTCCTCCCCCGGCTGTGCGTCAACGTGCCGCGCGCCGCCAGACGACCCAACCGGCGCCGAGCAGCGCGGTCGCCAGCAGCGCCAGCCAGGTCGCGGCCGGCAGCGTGCCGTTGCCGCCATCGAGCGGCGCGATGCGCGCGGCGGCGCCGCTGCCGGTGCTCGGCAGCTCCTTCACCGCCGTGCACTGGTAGAGGAAGACGTCGGTGTTCTTGCCGTCCTGGACGATCACCCGGCTCTTGCTGTCGACCCGGTCGGCCGTCGCGTGGCACCACTGGCCGGTCCCCTGCTTCAGCGCGTAGAAGCCGTCCGGCAGCCCGTTGAAGACGAGCACGCCCGTGCTGTCCGGCGTGCCGGTCTTGGTGATCGCCTTGTCACTGGAGGTCAGCGTGTAGGCCGAGCCGGACTGGCCGGCCTTGCACTGGCGCTCCCAGTCCTTGATCTGGCTGGCATCCTTGCCGCAGAGGAACTCGCGGACCGTGATCGAGCCGCTCGGCCCGACCGGCTGCTGCGGCTGCACCGTCTGTTGCGGCGCCGGCGTCTGCTGGGCCGGCTGCGTCGCCGGGGTGATCGGGACGACGTACCAGTCACAGGTGATTTGCTCGGTCTCCAAATCCTGGTAGACGGTCGCGTTGTTCTGGATGTCCTTCTGGTAGGTGTCGCCACCCTTGATCGTGCAGAACATGTAGGAGTCGGGCGAGCCGCTCAGGTCGGCCGCGAGCGTGTAGGTGGCCGGGTTGAGATCGTAGAAGCGGAGCGCGCCCTCGCCCGACGCGCCGGTCTTGGCGGTGATCGGTGGGCCGCCCTCGCCCTGGAGGCTCAATGAGACGTCGTTCAGCGGATCGGTGCAGTCGGCCTGGAGGTCGCCGTAGGAGGCGCCGGCGTACTGCGCGCTGCTGCTCGCCTGCGGGCACTGGTACATCGTGACCAGGATGCTCGCCTTCGCCGGCGCCTTGGTCGGCTTCGGTGTCGGCGTCAGCGCCGGAGTCTTGGTTGGGACCGGGGTCGGGGTGTTGCCGGAGAGGTTCTCGGCGACCATGAACCAGTCGCAGAGGATCGCCTGACCGCCGCCGACGGCGAAGGTGGCCGCGCCGTTGTCCATCTGGACGTCGATCCGCGGCTTGCCGTCCGCCGCCTGATTGGTGCAGTAGACCTGCTTCAGGGTCGCAAACTCGCCCGGCACGCCGCCGGACAGGGTGTAGGTATCCGGGTCGAGATCGTTGAATTGGGCGATGCCGGGCCCCTTGTCACCGGGCCGGGTCGTGGTCGCATTCGTCGCGTTGCCGTTGCTGCCGGTCAGCGTGAACACCTGGCCCTTGACCCCGTTGTCATGGCAGTCGCCATAGAAATCGGTGCCCGTGTAGTCGGACGGGCAGACGCCGAGATGGACCGTCACCGAGCCGGTCTGTCCCTTCAGGTCGGCCGGGATGGTGTACCAGTCGCAGACGATCTGCTCGGTCGTGACGTCCTGGAAGGTCGATTGCAGCTCGTTGTCGAACGCCTTCTGGTACGGATTGCCGTTGTCGGCCGTGCAGTAGAGGACCGGCGTGGCGACGTCGCCGCCGATGCTGCCGGAGATCACGTAGTTGCCGCCGTCGAGATCGCCCCAGACCGACGTCGCGCCATTGGGCGCCTTGGTGACCGTCTCGCCCTTGCTGTTGATCAGCGTCAGGACGTTCTCCGGGTCCTTGGTCGTGCAATCGGCCTGCAAGGTGGCGTAGGTGGCGTCCGTCGCCTCGCCCGTTGGGCAGGTCCAGGCGTTGACGGTAATCGACGGCTTCGCGGCCTGCGTGGACGCCTGCCTCTGCTGCGCGGCCGGGGTCGTGGTCGCTGGCGTCTTGGTCGCCGGCGCCTGAGCATCGGGGATCACGTACCAATCGCAGACGACGCTCTGACCAGCCGGCACGGTGAAGGTGCCGTCGTTCTGATCATTCGGCGAGACCGGCACCTGGGTATCGCCATCGGCGATGGAGCAGTAGGAATAGAAATTGTTGGTGTCCGCCGGCACCTCGACGACGACCCGGTACTCGGTCCGCGGCACATTGGCGAAATGGACGATGCCCGGGCCGGGCGTCGCCGGGACCGTCGTCGTCTTCGTCTGATTGATGCCGGCGGAATCCGAGGTCGAGGTCAGGGTGACGGTGACCCCGGCCATGCCGTTGCCGTGACAGTCGTTGTAGTAATCGTTGCCGTCGTAGCCGGGCGGGCAGCCGGCCACGTGGATCTCCACGTAGGCGTCGCTCGCCTGCCGGGCCGGTGCCGCGCTGGCCACGCCACCGGCTGCACCAAACGCGCTCACCAGCCCGGCCAGCAGGGCCAGGAGGCTGACCACCGGTAGCAATGGCGCCACGCGCCGCCGTTGTCCGCGCCTCCGTGCCTGTCGCCGACGTCGTTCGTCGCTCATGTCGCCATCCTCCTCCGTGCCCCGAGTGTCGGGTTTGGCTCTCATGGTGCGGGGACGATACGTACAGAGTTTACCGCGTTTCCGAGGCCGACACTGTCACCCGCCATCCGGTCCATGGTTACTTCGCTCTTCCTAACGTCCCACGCGCAATGGGGGTTTCGCCACATTTCGCGTCGCGTTGTATCGCGGCAACGATGGTCGTAGCATTCCCAATTGCAAAAACGCCTCCGCCGTCAGGGCACGCGCCGTGCGAGCCGGCCAAGGCGGAGCGCGCTGCGCACCGGAGTGGGGAACACATGCCCGCGGCCGCCGCGTCCGAAGGCGCCACGGCCGGGACACGGGAGAATCGCACGACCATGTCAGATGCCAACGACGACCGCCCGGCGCGTTCTACCCTGCCATCTGACGAGCAGATCGCGGAACGCGATGGCCAGCCGGCCAATGACGCCACGGGGAATCCCGCCGGGGCGCCCCGCGCCGGGCGACGCATGCCGACCATCAAGCGGCCTGGCCACAGGCCCGCGGACGACGGGGGCGAGAAAGCCGCCAAGTCGAGCCCGCCACCGGACCCGCTGGTCAGCTCGGACAAGCGTACGCTCGATCCGGAGACGGGGCGCGAGCTGCTCGGCATCGGGCCGGAGGAGCAGCGCCCGAAGGTGCGCGCGCCCAAGCCGCAGAAGCAGAAGCTGAACCCGGATCTGGTCGGCAAGCAGCAGGTCCAGGGCTCGCACGTCGGCGACCGGTATGTCCGGGTCGTGCGGCAGACGAGCGAGGACTTCCAACGGGTCGCGCCGGGCCACCTCGTGGCCACGGAAGAGGCGAACGAGGCGCGGGGGCCGGTCGGCCGTACATTTGGCCGGATCAAGCGGGTGCTGATCGGCGCGCCGCTCAGCACCTCCTCCTCGATCCACGAGCGATTGTCGAAGCTCAAGGCCCTGGCGGTGCTCTCGTCGGACGCGCTCTCGTCCGTCGCCTACGCCACGGAGGCGATGCTCGGCATCCTGATCGCGGCGGGCGCCGGCGCGCTCTGGCTGAACATCCCGATCACCGTCGCGATCGTCATCCTCATCCTGCTCGTCGGCTTCTCGTACCGGCAGACGATCAAGGCCTATCCGCGCGGCGGCGGCTCGTACATCGTCGCCAAGGACAACCTGGGCGAGATCCCCTCGCTCACCGCCGGCGCGTCGCTGATGATCGATTACACGTTGACGGTGGCCGTGAGTATCGCGTCCGGTGTCGCGGCGCTGGTCTCGGCCGTGCCGTCGTTGCACGCGCACCGGGTCATGATTTGCCTGGTCTTCATCGCGCTGGTGACGATCGTCAATTTACGCGGCGTGCGTGAAGCGGGCAGCATCTTCGCGGCACCGACCTACCTCTTCCTGGTCGGCGTCTTCGTGATGATCGGCATCGGCATCGTCAAGAACGCGTCCGAGGGATTCGCCATCCACGAGCCGAAGATGGCGATGCCGGCGGCGACCGAGGGGATCGGGGTCTTCCTCATCCTGCGGGCGTTCAGCTCCGGCTGTTCGGCCATGACCGGTGTCGAGGCGATCTCGGACGGCGTGCCGGCGTTCAAGCCGCCCGAATGGAAGAACGCGCGGATCACGCTGAGCTGGATGGTCGGCACCCTCTGCGTCATGTTCCTCGGCATCGGCTTCCTGACGCACCAGTACGGCGCGGTGCCGATGGATCCGGCCAATCCGAACTTCCAGACCGTCGTCTCCCAGATCGCACAGGACGTGCTCTGGGGCAAGAGCGTCGGTTACTACTTCGTCCAGTTCACCACGCTGGCGATTTTGGTGCTGGCCGCCAACACGGCCTTCTCCGACTTCCCGCGCCTCGGCTTCTTCCTCGCGCGGGATGGCTTCCTGCCACATCAGTTCACCTTCCGGGGCGATCGCCTGGCCTACACGACCGGCATCGTCACGCTCGGCGTCTTCGCCTCGATCCTGCTCGTCGTCTTTGGCGGCGAGACGGACCGGCTGATCCCGCTCTACGCGGTCGGCGTCTTCACCTCCTTCACCCTCTCGCAGTTCGGCATGGTGCGGCGGTGGGAACGGACGAAGGAAGAGGGCTGGAAGCACAGCCTGCCGATCAACATGGCCGGCGCGATCGTGACCGGCATCGTGGCGGTCATCATCGCGGCCTCGAAGTTCACGCACGGCGCCTGGATCGTCGTCGTGCTGGTGCCACTCCTGATCCTGATGTTCCGGGCGATCCACAAACACTACCTGCAGGCGTCGTCCGAGTTGGAATCGCAGACGCCGATCCGGTCGGAGGAGATCATCCACACGGTGATCGTGCCGATCGCAAAGATCAACCGGATCGCGTTGCAGACGCTCGCCTATGCCCGGTCGATCTCCGACAACGTGACGGCGGTGCACATCACCGACGACGAGGAGGAGATCGAGCAGATGCGCAAGAAGTGGGCGGAGCTCGACACCGACGTGCCGCTGGTAATCATCGAATCGCCGTTCCGCTCGCTGGTCGGACCGCTTCTGACCTACCTCGACGAGGTGGACAAGCAACGGCCGGACGACACGCTGACGGTGGTGTTGCCGGAGTACGTGCCGCGGCACTGGTGGGAGCAAATCCTGCACAACCAGACGGCGTTGCGGATCAAGGCGGCGCTGCTCTTCCGGCCGGGGACGGTGGTGATCAGCGTACCCTACCACCTGGCCCGCAACGGCGAGCCATCCAAACGCCCGGCGACCTACCAGCGGCGGTTCTGAGGCTGAATCGGCGCACCCCGGACGCGGTGCGCCGCCGCCCCGCCCGCAACCGACCCGGCGAGGACGACGAAGCCAGGGGTACCGGGCTGGGGTGGCG
>JAICKJ010000040.1 GCA_025928015.1 Thermomicrobiales bacterium | reverse complement strand
GGAGCGGGCCGTGTCGTTGCGCGTCATGCAGGTGAGCCAGCACGGAGAGCTGCGGGGCGGGGCCGAGTTTCACTGCCTGACGCTGACGGCCGGCCTGGTCGAGCGGGGCATCGCCGTCGAGGCCATTTGCGGCGACGACGGGAGCCTGACGCGGGAGCTGCGCCGCCGGGGTGTGCCGGTGCACGTCTTTCCCGTGGCCCACTACGGGATTTATGAGCACATGCGGGAAGAGCCGGTCATCGACTGGTCGACCGTCGAGCGTATCGCCGCGCTGCTCCGGACGTTCCGGCCGCACGTCGTCCACAGCCACCTGATGCCCGCGCATCTTCACGCGGCGCTCGCCGCGCTCGAGGCCGGCACCCCGGGCGTGCTCTATACGGAGCACAACTTCGCCATCCCGGCGACCAACGTGCTGCTCAGCCGCCTCTCGCGCTCGCGGACGATCGTGCCTTCGCTGGCGGCGTTCGACCTGCTCGCGCGGGGCGGCGTGCCGCCGGACCACATCGCGGTCATCCCGCACGGCGTCGGCCCCGAGCGCTTCGCCGTGGACGAGCGTGCGGTCGCCGATGCCCGCGCCAGGCTCGATCTGGGGACCGGGCCGGTGATCGGCACGGTCGCCCGGCTGAGTCCGGAGAAGGCGATCGACACCTTGCTGCGCGCGGCGCAGCGGCTCGTCGGCGTTGCGCCTGAACTGACCGTGCTGATCGTCGGGGACGGACCGCTGGCCGCCGAGCTTGAGCATCTCGCCGGTAAGCTCGGGATCGCGCAAGCCGTCCGGTTCCTGGGCTTCCGGACCGACGCCGGCGTGCTGATGCAGCTGATGGACGTCTTCATCCTGCCGTCGCGCATGGAGAGCGTCGGTCTCGTGTTGCTGGAGGCGATGGCCGCCGGGCGGCCGATCGTGGCGACGACCGTCGGGGCCATTCCCGAGTACGTCGATCACGACGGCGGCGGGCTGCTGGTGCCGCCCGACGACCCGGCCGCGCTCGCGGGGGCCATCCAGCGCCTGCTGGACGATCCGGCGTGGCGGGAACGGCTGGGCGCGGCCGGCCGCGCGCGGGCCAGGGAGCGCTATGCCCTCGACCGCATGATCGATCAGACGATCCGCCTCTATTGCAGGGCCGCCGGGGTCCCGTCACCCGCGCTCGCAACCTGACGCGGGCGCATCGCCATTCGTCATCACGCGAAGACCACGCCCGCCGCGATTGTCCTGCGTCAGGGAACGGTTCTCCCGTGCCGGGCGTTGAGATTGGCAAGGACAGCAACCGGCCGATCGGACGCACGACGGCGATCGAGGAGGACGAGATGATGGACACCCGGCATTCCCGGCGGGCGCTCGCGCGGCAGGTGGGCGCGGTGAGTGTGGGAACGAGTCTGCTTTTCGGGTCGCTGCGCGCGGCCGTGGCCCAGGATGGCTTCGCCTCCGGCGGTATCGGCCTGGCCCGGGCCGAGTGGGAGGCGACCTACGGCGCGGGCACGCCGCTGCAGGAGCTCGTGCAATACGAGAACGCCCGATCCCGCGTGCCCGGATCACCGATCTACGTAGGATTCAACAACGACTATGTCGCGCACATCGAGCTGCGCTGGCAGGCGACGCAGCTCGGCGGTCTGCGCGAGCAGGACGCCCGGGCCGAGGTCAAGGATCTGCTGCCCGCGGACGCCGATTTGCAGGACGTCTATTACATGCCGCCGACACCGGACGGCCCGGTCGCGCTCCGCGCCTGGCAGTGGGAGAGTCCGTCGCTGGCCGAGGTGACCGTGGCCCGGACCGCGATCCTCGTGGTCTACCAGGAGACGGAACGCGAGCAGAATCCGGGCTCCGCGCCGGTCACGATCATCCCCGCGGCCACCATCACCATCGCGCTGCCGCGCCAGTAGCGCGGCGGGTTGTGGGAACGCCGCGCGCGTGCTCTACTGCGCGGGATCATTCGGTGTGCCGTTCACAGCACCATGAGAAAGCGACGAGTGCGATGACGCAAACCGCAGAGCAGGCCGCGCCGGCGCGGCCGCGCCCGACCTTCGCCCAGTTCACGGCGGTCCGCCGCTACCAGCCGACCCTCAGCTTCTCGCCCGACGGGTCCGAGATCGCCTACTCGGTCAACACGTCGGGCCAGTACAACCTCTGGCGGCAGTCGTCGGCCGGCGGCTACCCGCGCCAGCTCACGCTCTCCGCCGATCAGGCGGTCCGCCAGGTCGCCTGGTCGCCGGATGGCCAGACCCTGCTCTTCACCGCCGACAACCGGGGCGACGAGTTCACCAAGGTCTACACCCTGCTCATTACCGGCGGGCAGCCACTGGATGTCGCGACCCAGGATCAGGTCCAGTACGAGATCCCTGGTGCCGCCTGGTCGCCCGACGGCCGCGCCGTCGCCTACGCTGGCAATGATCGCGAGCCAACCGATCAGGACGTCATCATCCAGATCCTTGCGACCAGCGAGACGACCCGGCCGCTCACGGGCGACGGCATCTATGCTCCCGTCGCCTGGTCACCGGACGGATCGAAGCTGCTCGCCATGCAGGTCTACTCAAATACGAATTTCGATGTCTACCTGATCGATGTCGCGGCGGCCACCGCCCGGCTCCTGACGGAGCATGAGGGCGAGATCAAGCAGATCCCGGTCGGCTGGGCCGCCGACGGGCTCGGCTTCTACCTCGTCTCCGACCGCGACCGCGAGTTCACCGGCCTGGCCTTCTACCAGCTCGACGGCGACGTGCAGGAGTGGGTCGAGACGCCGGAGTGGGACGTCGAGGACGCAGTCATCTCCGCCGACGGCCGCTGGCTCGTCTGGGCGGTCAACGAGGACGGCTATTCCCGCGTCAAGGCGCGGAATCTGACGACGATGGAGACGGCGGACGTCACGCTGCCGGACGGCGTCCTTGGTGGGATGGCGCTCGCGCCGGCGGGCGGCAAGCTCGCGCTCCTCTGGAGCCAGTCGGTCGCCCCGGCCGAGATCTTCGTCGTCGATCTGATCACTGGAAAGGTCAACCAGATCACCGAGAGCTTCCTCGGGGGTATCGACTCAGCCGATCTGACGAAACCCACCTTGACCCACTATCCGACGTTCGATGGCAAGCAGATCCCCGCCTTGCTCTACCGTCCGGCGGATGCTGCCGGCAAGATGCCGGTCATCCTCTCGATCCACGGGGGGCCGGAGGCGCAGGAGCGGCCATCCTATGCGTATTCAGGACTCTATCAGTACCTGGCCAGCCGGGGCATCGCCGTCCTCGCGCCGAACATCCGCGGTTCGACCGGCTACGGGAAGACCTATCAGGCGCTCATCCACCGCGACTGGGGTGGTGACGAGCTGAAGGACCTGGAGGCGGCCGCGCAGTACCTGCGCTCGCTTGACTGGGTCGATCCCGACCGGATCGGCGTCTTCGGCGGCTCCTTCGGCGGCTTCGCGACGCTCTCCTGCGTCAGCCGCCTGCCCGACTACTGGGCGGCCGCCGTCGATGTCGTCGGCCCGTCCAATCTCGTCACCCTGACCAGGTCCGTGCCGCCGACCTGGCGGCGGATGATGGCGGCGTGGGTCGGCGACCCGGAGACCGAAGCCGACTTCCTCATGGAGCGCTCGCCCATCACCTATGTCGAGCACATCAAGGCGCCGCTCTTCGTCATCCAGGGCGCCAACGACCCGCGGGTCGTCAAGGCGGAGAGTGACCAGATCGTCGACAAGCTGCGGGCGCGCGGCGTCGAGGTCCGCTACGACGTCTACGACGATGAAGGCCACGGCTTCACCAAGCGCGAGAACGAGCTGAAAGCGTGGGGCGATACCGCCGCCTTCTTCGAGGAACACCTGCTCGGCAGCGCCGGGTAACGTGGGCTCGCTTCCGCCAACCCGCCTCGCCACCGTCAGCATGACGAGGTGGTTCACTCCTCCTCGCGTTGCACTCCGGTAGCGGTCTGTGCCCACATCGCCTTCACGCCGGCGACGATTTCCGCCGGCCCGTCACCCTCCTTCCCGTTAGCCTCGTCGGTGGTGGCGGGAGAATCGGTGACGGCGTCGAGCACCGCGGATGCGACGCGGACCGGCGCGCCGGTGAGCAGCGCCAGATTGAGCGCGTCGCTGGGCCGCGCGTCCACCCGCTGCGCGCCGTTCGGCCCCTCGATCACGGCGGTCGCGTAGAAGACGGTCTCCGCCAGGCGGTCGATCTGGACTTCGCGTAGCCGGCCGCCGGTCGCCGCCAACGCGGAGGCCAGGAAGGCGAAGGTCATCGGCCGCGGCGTCTCGACCCCTTCCAGATGCAGTGCGATCGCCGTCCCTTCTGGCTCGCCGACCCAGATCGGCAGGCGCCGGCCGCCACCTATCTCGGCGAGCACGACGACGTAGGCCGGTGGCGCGTCGTCCCCCTTGAACCGCCGGCGCACGTCGACGACGCGCATTTCGACGAATGCGCCTTCATCGGGTGTGGGAGCCTTGTGGACTTCCGCGCCGGCTGCCGGCGCTTCATGGCCGAGCGCCGCTGAGGCGGCCGCCGCTCCCGCCGCCTTGGTCAATGTCCGCCGGTCGAGCTTCTCGTCCATCGTGTCCTCCATTCGCCCGTCCGCGAGCTGGCGACTCAGCTTCGCCCGCGCCTTGTGCAACCGCGTCTTGACGGCGCCAACCTCGATGCCGAGCAGCGCCGCCGTCTCCGCGTAGGTCAGCCCCGAGAGATAGAAGAGCACGACCGCCTGCCGCTGCCCGTCCGGCAGCGTGACGACCGCGCGCCGCACCGCGTTCCGGAGCTCGACCGCTTCGAGCACCGCCTCCGTTCCATCGCCCGGATCGGCAGTCTCCGCCGCTGCGCGGCCGCCGGCGAGTGATTCCCACGACCAGGCGACGCGTGATCGTTCCCGGAGCCAGCGGCGGCAGATGTTGAGGCCGATGCCGCCCAGCCAGGGGCCGAACCGCTCCGGCTGCCGCAAGCGGCCGATACCCAGCAGCGCCTGGAGCGCGCTCTCCTGAATCGCGTCCTCGACCAGCCAGGGATCGCCAAGCGTACGCTGACAGAGCGCCCGCAGCAGTGGCAGATGGCGCGTGAAGACCCGGGCGAACGCCGCCTTGTCGCCCGCCTGCGCCGCTCGTACCAGTGCCGCATCCCGCTCCGCCATCGCCGCCCCGCCTCGCGCTGTCGGAAGATAGTCGCGTGAACTGGAGCAAAGGTTACCCCGGTCCGCCGGTGGCATTTGATGCGGGACGGGGTTGGCGGTCATCTTGCGAAAGGGCGTCCATGGACGACGATGGGCAAACCAACGCGATAGCGGCATCGTTGCCGGCGGCGGCGCGGGAACGCGCCGGCATCGCCCTTTGCCTCTCCGGCGGCGGGTTTCGGGCGGCGCTCTTCCACCTCGGCGGGGCGCGGCGGCTCAACGAGCTCGGCGTCCTCTCGTCGCTGACGGCCATCTCCGCCGTCTCCGGCGGCAGCATCCTTGCGGCCCACCTGGCGGACCGGCTGCGCCCCTGGCCCGCGACCGGCGAGGTCACGCCGGGATGGGAGGCCCACGTTGCGGCGCCCTTCCGCGCCTTCACGCATCGCAACCTGCGCACGATCCCGCTCGCGCGCCAGCTCCTGCCCTGGCACTGGCTCACGCTCAGTGTCGCGGTCGAGACGCTGGCGACGGCGTACGAACGGCGGCTGACCACACGCACGCTGCCGGAGCTGCCCGAGCGGCCGCGCATCATCTTCTCGGCGACCGAGATGGCCTACGACGCCAACTGGATCTTCGAGCGCGCGCGCATCGGCGATTTCCAGACGGGCTACCAGCGTCCCGCGCCGGCCATGCCGCTCGGCCGCGCCGTCGCCGCCTCGTCGGCCTTTCCGCCCTTCTTCCCGCCGATGATCCTCCACTTCCAGCCGGACCAGCTCAAGGGCGGCAGCGCGCGTGGCGAGCAGCGGGACGAGATCGTCGGGCACATCACGCTCACCGATGGCGGCGCCTACGACAACATGGCGCTCGAGCCGGTCTGGAAGGGGTCGCAGGCGGTCCTCGTCTCCGACGGCGGCGCGACCTTCGAGATCGGCATGACGCGCAATCCGCTCTTGCGGCTGCTGCGCTACGGCGCGTTGCTCGGCCGGCAGGCCGAGGCGGTCCGCAAGCGCTGGCTGATGGCCGGGATGGCGACCAACACGCTCGGCGGCGCCTACTGGGGCATCGCCAGCGCCCGGGCCGACTACGGCGCCGACGGCGGCTACTCGCCCGACCTGTCCCGGAACGTCATCGCCAGCATCCGGACCGATATGGATGCTTTCTCCGACGCGGAGGCCGCCGTGCTAGAAAACCACGGCTACCTGCTGGCCGACGCCGCAATCCGCAGGTACGCGCCGGCCCTCATCGTCCACGACGCGCCGCTCGCGATGCCGCACCCCGACTGGGTGGACGAGGACCGCGTCAGGCACGCCCTGGCGAAGAGCGACCGCCGCACCATTCCCGGCCGCTGGTAGGGCCGCTCATCCTTACGACCGAATTCGTCGTTTGCGCCCGACTGCGCATGGAGCGCGCAAGATCGAGGAAGCGACATCCGTGCGCGTGGGTTACGCTCTGTCAGATTGACCGGAAGCCATGAACGGAGGCGGGGTGCGGGTGAACGAGACGAGCGCGGAGCATGCGGCGATACAGACCATGCTCGATGGCCATCCCTGGCTGGTGGTCGCGATCGAGCTGCCGGGCGTGCCGCTGGCGGAGGCGCTGAGCTGGTTCACCGAGCCGGCCAAGCTGGCCCGGTGGTGGGCGCCGGAGGCGGCGACGGATCCCGTGCCCGGCGGTGACGTCGCGCTTCGCTGGCCCGCGCAGGGCTGGACGCTGCGCGGGTCGTATGGCGCCGTGAGCGACCGGCTGCTCGTCTTCACCTGGGCCTGGGACCACGAGCCGGGGACGCCGGTCCGCACCGTCGTCATTGACGCGGCCGCGGCCACCGATGACGCCGGCGCCCGCCTCACCATCACACACGGCCCGTTCGGACCCGATGAGGACGAGGACCGGCGGGGCACGCTGGAAGGTTGGCGATTCTTCTTGCCGCGGCTGGCCGCGGCCACCGGCGCCGGCGACCCCCCTCATGTGTGATTCGGACGGCCATCTGGATGCCGATGGCGCGCACGCGTTGCTCGCCCGGCAGACGCGCCTTCAGCAGGAAGCGCGGGCGGTGCTGGCCGATCTGCGACTGATCGCGTGCCTGGAGGGCGTCGGCCGGCCAATGCCGGTCGGCAGCTTCGTCACCGGCCTGATGGCGTGGCCCGACATCGATTTCAACATCGTGTGCCGCGATCCGCGCCCCGGCCCGATCGCGGACGCCATGCGCCCGTTATTCGATCATCCCGCCTTGCGCCGCGTGAGCTATCACAACCTGTTCGGCGCGTTCAACGCGACCGGCAATGCGCGCGACGAAGGCTTCTATTGGGGCATCTATTACTACGCTGACGGCGATCCGGCCAACCCGCTCTGGAAGGTTGATTGCTGGTTCCTGCCCGAGGGCGCGCCCCGGGGAGAACTCGACCTGATCCATCGGCTGGAGCGGGAGCTGACCGACGAGACGCGCCTGGCGATCCTCTGGATCAAGGACGCCTGGCACACGAAACCGTCCTATCGCGACACCGTCCTCAGCGTCGATGTCTATGACGCGGTCCTCGACCACGGCGTCCGCACCCCCGCGGGATTCGCCGCGTACCTGCGTGAGCGCGGCAAGCCGGATGGGTAGGCGCGCATCGTTCCTCTGTACAAAACTCCGGACGTGGTTTTCCATATCGCCAGCGTGGTGCCGATCGTGCGAGGCGATGGGCCACACGACGCGGCGACGAGCCGCGCGGGATCATTCCAGGATCGGAAGGAACACATCGTGGTCAGTACAAAACAATCGGCCAATTTGCAGGACGCGTTCGACAGCGGCGACACGTACGACGACTACGCGGCCAAAATCCGCGCCGAGGGCGGCCGGCCCGCCAATTTGCTGGAGAAGAGTGAGGCGACGGTGAGCGACGCCAATCTCGATGTGGCGCCCTTCACGAATGTCAATAAGCCGCTCAAGGTCCTCGTCCTCTCCGAGACCTGGTGCCCCGACTGCACCGATAACCTGCCGATCCTCAACGAGATCGCGAAGCGGACCGGCAAGTTCGACGTCCGCATCATCGGCCGCGACGCCTTCCCCGAGGTCGCCGACGCGCACCTGAAGGAAGGGAAGTTCCGCTCCATCCCGACCATGATCTTCTTCGATCAGGACGGCAACGAGGTCGGCACCTTCATCGAGCGGCCGGATACCGTCACGGACCTGCGCCAGCAGCGCCGGCGGGAGGTCTACGCCGGCGATCCGGACTTCGGCTCGCCCGACACGCCGGCCAGTGAGCTGCCGGACGAGGTCCGCGCCACGCTGGAGCCGCGCCTCGCCGAAGCCCGCGCCTCGACGCGCGATTTCGCCATCCAGGAAGTCACCCGGGAGCTGGGCGAGATCGTCGCCCGCGCATAGGAGCGGAGGTCATCATGACGAGCACATCGACCACCGCCCAGCGCGTCCCGACGAAGCCCGCCGCGTGGGATACGGACGGGAACAGGGCGCCTTTAGCGCCGGTACGCGTTGCGATTACCTACTGCGCGGAGTGCGGATACGAGCAGTTCACGCTCGATCTCGCCGCCGCGCTGATGCGGGAATTCGGCGCCGAGCTGTCGAAGATCGAGATCGTGCCCTGGCACGACGGCGCGTTCGACGTCACCGTCAACGGCGAGCTGATCCACTCGATGTACCGCGACGGCGGCTTCCCGGAGCACGAGACGATCATCGCCGCCGTCCGCGAGCGCCTCGCAGCGACCGACTGACGCTGGACGCCAGTGACGCGGCGGCATTGCCGCGTCACTGGACGTTCTATACCCAAGAAAGATGCGACGTGATGCACCTCCGGCTCAGACACCTGTTCTTCGGCCTGCTGCTGCTCGCCGGTCTGCTCGCGGCCGTGCCGCTGGCGGCAACCGTCGCCGGTCAGGCGAGCACGCCGGTGGCCACGCCCGCGAGCGCCACGCCGGCGGCCGGCGGGGTCGTGCGCGAGGTGCTGGCGTCGAGCGACCCGGCGGAGGCGCCGGGCGAGGTCCTGTCGCTGGTCCGGTACACCATCCCGGCCGGCGCGAAGCTGCCGGTCCACAAGCACCCTGGCGACCAGATGGCGACCGTCATCTCCGGCACCTTGACCTACCACGTCGTCGCCAACGGCGACGTGCCGATCACCCGCGCCAACGGGACGAAGGAGACCGCGCACCCCGGCGACACCATCACCTTCACCGTCGGCGATTCCTGGGTCGAGCCGGAGGGCATGATCCACTACGCCGAGAACCTGACGGATCAGCCGGTCGTTCTCCTCTCGTCCTCCCTCTTCGCCGCCAACGAGCCACCGACGGAACTGGTCGCCACACCGGCGGCGTGAGGCGGGGATCGGGAAGGGCAAGTTGACATGGGCGTCATGCATGGAGCGAACGGCGCGCTCGTCCCATGCGCGGCCCTAAAGGGACCGCGCTAAGGCGACAAAGCCGGCTCAAGCCGGCTGGCGGCGATGCAGTCGCGCTTCATCGGAGCATTGGCCGGCGAATGACCACTGTCGGGGCGGACCGGTGCTTCCGCCCGCCCCGCCCCCAATCCCGTTGCCCCGTGCCAATCCCTCCCGCCGTCATGCTGAGCGAAGTCGAAGCATCTCCCGCCGCAGCGGCATCCTCATTGAGTACCGATCCCGTCGCGTGCTCGCCAATCCCGCTGCCCGTCATGCTGAGTCCCGAAGGGCGAAGCATCCCCGGCGACGCTGGGCCGCGAGAGCGGACAACGCCCTGCCGGGGAGATGCTTCGACTCCGCTCAGCATGACGAAGGGCGGGAATGGGAAGAGCAAAACGGGTTGGTTAGCACCGGCGGACGCACGCCGTGCGCCCCTCCATCGCACCGCCACTCCGGAGTGGAACCATCGGTCTCAGCCTCGGAGAGGCTTCGTCGGTTGAGCGCCAGAATTCATTCTGGTGCTCCGACGGCGAGTCTCATCCACAGAAGTCGACGATCGTCCCGGTCAAAATCCTCGTCAAGGTCCGGACCGAGGCGATGTCCGCCCATTCCGTCGCGGCGTGAGCGCCGTCGCCATCGGCGCCGAACATGACGCACTCGATCCCGGCGGCTTTCAGCAAGGCGCAGTCGGTCCAGAAGGGCTCGGCGCGGATCACCGGCGCGTGGCCCAACGCCGCCGTCACGTGGCGGGTCAGTGTCCGCACGATCGGGTGGGCCGGGTCGGCCTGGAAGGCGTCCCGCTCCAGCCCCCGCTCGATCCGCCAGACGAAATCGGGCACCGTCGCGCCGAGCCGCGTCAGGATGCCGCTCAGCTCGGCCGCGACCGTCTCCGCCGTCTCACCGGGCACCGTCCGCCGCTCGATCGTGATCCGGCACGCGGCGGGATAGCTCGACGCCTCCTCACCGCCGCGGATCAGCGAGGCGTGGACGCTGCCGGTCCCGAGCCTCGGGTGCGCGTCGCCGGCCGCCAGTTGCTCGCCCCAGCGATCGACCTCGACCAGGAAGTACCCGGCCTTTGTGATCGCATCGATGCCGAGATCGGGCCGCGAGCCGTGCGCGGCGCGGCCCTCGATGATCACGTCGAACCAGACGAACCCCTTGTGCGCCAGGGTCAGCTCGAACCCGCTCGGCTCCGTCACGATCCCGGCGTCGGCGGTGAAGTGCTCCAGCACCTCCGCTGTGCCGGTGCTCGCGTACTCCTCGTCCGCGACGCAGGCGACCAGCACGTCGCCGCGCAGACCGCGCTCCTTCGCCTGGGCAGCGGCGACCATCATCGCCGCGACGCCGCCCTTCATGTCGTATGCGCCCCGCCCGAAGAGTCTTTCCTGGTCCTGCCGCGCGCTCAGCGGATCGCCGTCGTAGCCGGCCAGGGTGACCGTGTCGATGTGCCCGTTCACCATCAGCGAGCGTCCGCCACCAGACCCCCGCGCGATCCCGACGACGGAGGGACGACCTGCGCGCGCCTCCAGCCGGTGGGTCGCGAACCCCTGCGCCGTCAGCCACTGCTCACAGCAGGTCGCGATGTCCCCCTCGCCGGCCGCGCCCGGCACGAGATCCGGATTGACCGAGTCGATCCGGACCAGGGCCGAGAGCAGGTCGATTGGATCGAGTTCGTCGTCGCCGGATCGGTGCTCCCATACATGCTTCATCGCTTCTCCTTCTCGTGCCGCCTATTGTTCCGTGAACGCGTGGTGTCGTCTATCCTGCGCGGGAGGCGCTCGGCGGTGATCCGGCGAAAATCGCCGACTGGCGCGCAGGGCAAGCGTGGGAACATTGGTCATGGCCAGCAGCGAGATGAGATGGACACGACAGCCCCGGGTGACGAGAGATATCCTGATCGCCGACTTGGACCGGCTCGGGATCGGGGCGGGCGATGTCGTGCTCGTTCATTCGTCGCTCAGCCGGCTCGGCAACGTCGCGGGTGGCGCGGAGGCGGTGATCGACGCGCTGCTGGCGGCGGTCGGGCCGGATGGCACCGTGCTCTTCCCGACGCTGACCGGGAGCGAGGATCTGGGGCCGGACCATCCGCCGGTCATGGATGTCCGCGCCACGCCCTGCTGGACCGGGCGCATCCCCGAGACGGCGCGGCAGCGCCCGGACGCCCGTCGCAGCTTCCACCCGACCCATTCGATCGCCGCGATCGGCGCGGCGGCTGATCGCTATGCATCCGGTCATGAGTTGGGCGCCAGTCCTTGTGACGCGCGCAGCCCGTACCACCGGCTCATTGCCGAAGGAGGCAAGATCCTGCTCCTCGGCGGTGTCACCCAGCAGTCGAACACGACGCTGCACTGCCTCGAAGAGCTGGCCGGCGTCCCGTATCACCTGCAAGATGAGCCGACCGATGGCACGGTCATCGACGCTACAGGTGTCCGTCACACCGTCCGCAACCGCCTGCACCGTTACGGCTGGGAGCGCGATTTCGTGAAGGTCGAAGGGCCGCTCATGGAGGCGAACGCGCTCCGCATCGCCCCGGTCGGCGCGTCCGACGCCCGTCTCATGCCGGCGGACCGCTTCGCCGCGATCCTCCTGCCACTTCTTCGCGCCGATCCGCTCTTCCTGTTGAGTGGCTCAGCCCAGGTGGCCTACGAGGCAGCGGCGCCAGCGTAGCCTGGACCCCGTATTCGGCGACTCTAGTCAGATCTTGTCCAGGGAACCAGAATCATCGCCTCGCGCTTCTTCGCGAACGAGCGTCACGCATCCTGGGCTGCTGGCGACGGGGGAACGCTTGCCACGCGAACCTGTCCAATGGCGGCCAGCGGCAGTAGGATCCGCTGACGGACGCCGAAAACCGTCCACGGCGCGGCTCACCAGCGCCACCGAGAAAGGGGAGCGCAGGGATGGAGGACCGGCTTGGAGCGCTGTTCCGGGGGATCGATCACCCCCTGACCGAGGCGGAGATGCGCGCGCTCGAAGCCGTGCTGCGCCGCCAGACCGGCACGATCCGCAACGTCAATGAGCTGGTGGCCGAACACGTGACCTTTGGCCAGCGCGCCGCTGACCTCGTTGCCCACTATATGGGGTCGTGGCGGTTCATCATCGCCCAGGCGGCCTTGCTGCTTGTCTGGCTCGTGGTCAACAGTCTGGCGTGGGTCCACGACTGGGACCCGTACCCGTTCATTCTCCTCAACCTGGTCCTGTCGTTTCAGGCCGCCTTCGCCGCCCCGGTGATCATGATGAGCCAGAACCGGCAGGCGGCGCGCGATCGGCTGGATGCCGACCAGGACCACGCCGTCGACCGGCGCGCCGAACTGGAGGGCGTCGCCATCCATGCGCAGCTGGATAGCCTGGCGGGTCAACAGTGGGAGGCGCTGGTCGCCCTCCAGCGCGAGCAGCTGGCGATCCTCGGGAGGATCGAGGAACTCGCGCGGGACGTTCACCGGACGACAGCAAAACGGTAGGCCCAGGCTGACCCGCTCGGCGTCCACCGCTGTGCTATAGTTATGGTTACCTACGTACATGACGCGACCTCCGGCGAAGGTCGATGCGCCCACGCGGTGGTCCACGGGAGCGCCTCAGGTGACTGGAAGCCATGGCCAACGGCTCACCGTTCACACCGGGTGTGCGTGAACCGTTTGATCGCCCCGGAAACTGCCCGCCACGAACATGCACCACTGCATCGCGGCGGCCGTGGCACACCGCTCGCGCGGGCCGGCGGCGACCGGACAAGGAGGTCGCAATGCGACGTTGGATCATTACGCTGGCGCTCCTCGCCAACGCGCTCAGCAGCGGACTGGTCTTGCTCCTGCTCCTGAACGGTGGCGGCTGGGGCGTGGCGACGCGGCTCTCGACCACGGAGGTCCAGGTGCTGGTCGTGGTGGCGGCCGTCGCGCTTGTCCTCACGCTCTTGCTCATCCCCGTCCTCGGGATCAGCTTCTGGGCGCGAGACCGCAGTTTTCGACGGCAGGAGGCCGAGCTGGCGACCTGGCACGATGCGACGCCGCCCGATCAGCGAGCCGCCTGATTCCACGCGTGACTCTTCCCTCGTGGCCGTGCCCGACCAGCGTTTCTCCATTCCATACCGCTGGCAAGCGCCCGAAGGGCCGCCGAGCCTCTTGTGGACACCAAATCGTGGTCGCCGTGGCGCAGCGTCGCATGCCGGCGGGCCACTAGATCGAAAGGAGTTCTCTCATGTCGACTTGGTGGTACGTTATCGTGATCCTGGCGCTGGTCGCCCTCGGCCTCCTCTACCTGCGCTATCGGCGCAATCACGCCGGCATCTCCGACGCCGGCAGCCGCAACGGTGACCGGCGAGACAGCACCCTCCCGGCGCGCGATTTCACTCAGGAGCGCGAGGCCGATCGGGTCGGCCACATGACTGCAGAGGATCGAACCTGGGAGGCAGCTAGCATTGGCCGGAACCGGGCGGCAGGTGAGCGGGATCAGACGCCACCGATGCATCGGTAAGGCGTGGGTATCGGCGCTGGAGACTACGGTACTCCGGCTAATGGCGAGGTGGCGGGCCCGCGGCCGGTTCGCAGCCCAAGCACCCGTTCGTAGAGCGCCAGATACTGTTGGGCGATGAGCGCGCGGTCGAAATGGGCGGCGATGTGGGCGCGGCATGTCTGCGGGTCAAGGGCCATTGCCCGCGGGATCGCCCGCACCATGTCCTCCTCATCGGCACACAGGATTCCCGTCACACCGTCGACGACCAACTCCGGCGCCGAGCCGCGCGCCAGCGCCACCACCGGCGTCCCGCGCGCCCCGGCCTCGGTCAGGACCAGGCCGAACGGCTCCTCCCAGGGAGAGGGAAAGAGAACGGCGCCGGCGTGGCCGATCAGCTCGTCCTTTTCGTGCCCGGTCACCTCGCCGACCAGCTTGGCCAGGTTCTTGATCGACCGCGTCATGGGCGCGACCACCGCCTCGAAATAGGGCCGCTCCTCGGTCGTCACCCGGAGTGCCATCATCAGCGGCACATCCGCCGCCTGGGCCACCCGGATCGCTCCGTCCGGACTCTTTTCCCAATGGCACCGGCCCAGGAACGCCACGTACCCACGTTTCTCGGTGGCGGGATAAAACGGTGTTGCGGCGACATCGAGCGGATTATGGATGACATCGACTATTGTGAGGTGCTCGCCTGCGCCCCAGCGCTCGGCTGCCGCCTTGAGAAAGAGCTGGCGCTGACGCTGACTGATCGCCACCAGGTGGTCGCCGTGGCGGCTCATCTGGCGGCTTCGCAGCACCGCCGCCACGGTTGCCGGTCCGTGGATCGTCCGCACGATCGGTAGCGGGAAATTGCGCCGCGGGATGTAGTCCGTGTGATCGTGGATCAGGTCCGCCCCCAGTTCCAGCGCCGCGCGATAGGCGAGGCGGCTGGCCTCGGTAAAGTGGCGCACCTTCTGGGCCTCGGTCAGATCGAGCCCGATCGGGCGAGGGACGGTGGGAATGAGCTGGGCACTGGTCTGCGACCCCGCCGGCGCGCAGAGGGTGACCTCGCACCCGACAGCCAGGAGGCCCTCGGTCAGGTCGTGGACGACCCGTTCGATGCCGCCGTAACCCGTCGGGGGCACGGAAAACCAGGGCGGGGCGATCTGGACGACGCGCATGAAGCCTCC
Organism: Thermomicrobiales bacterium; assembly: GCA_025928015.1. Classification (GTDB taxonomy): domain Bacteria; phylum Chloroflexota; class Chloroflexia; order Thermomicrobiales; family UBA6265; genus JAICKJ01. The sequence continues at coordinate 4,489 of JAICKJ010000040.1, read as the reverse complement.
GCGGTGGGGCGAACCTGCGGGCGCCGCACGGCTCCTCTGTCAGGAGCCCGGGTACAGGCAGACATCTCGAACCGCCCACCAGTGCCATTATCAGCCATCGGGAGGGTTACTAGCATCTGTTCCAGGTTGCGCCGCCCCGGCGACGTCATCCGACACGTGGTAGGTCGATGCCATCTGAGGATGAGGGTGCGCCGGTGCCACCTTGCATGGCGCCAGCGGGGGTGGTTGTGCGTGACGCGGGTTAGACCCGCGCCTGCAGCTTGGCCAGCTCGCCCTGCTTGTGCGCCAGCGCGCGGTAGAGCGATTCCAGTTCCCCGCTTTGTGGTGTGCGCCCCGGTGCATCGGCGCCCTGGTCCTGGGTGGCGCTGAGGTCCGTGATGCGTTGCTGGATCTCGCGGACCTCTTGCTGCAACCGCGTCACCTGGCGTGCCCGATTCCCCCGCGCCTCGGTCGCCGCCGCGCGCGCATGGTCATCCGGGTACGTGGCCGGCGCGTCGGTCGAGGTCGTCCAGCGGCGGACGGTGCGCCGCAGCCTGTCGATCATGAAATCACCTCGTGCGCTTCCAACCTGGGACGGTGGCCTGCCCACGCTGGACACCCGCTGCGTTGCCATCCCGATGAGAGCGTATCAGGTGAGCTCCCGCTCATTCGGATGACGGAACAAGAGACCCTGCACGCGCCCCGGATGTCGTAGAATGAATGTACCCCAACGCCGTGGAATGCAGGGTGCGTTTCCCCACTGCGGGGCCAGGTTGGTCCCGATCACCCACGTTGCATCCCGCGCAGCTCTACATAATGGAGATACATCCGTGGCTTCGACAAAATACGCCTCAGACTCCCGCGCGACGGTCACGGACCGTCTCCACCTGTCCAGGCAATTACAGCGGATGCCGAATGTCGGTCCGGCGACCGCCGAAGACCTGCTGCGGCTCGGAATCACCGCGCCGGACGATCTGATCGGCCGCGACCCCCAGGTGCTGTACGACACGCTGTGCCAGATCGACGGTATGCGCCATGACCCATGCATGCTGGACGTCTTTACCGCCGTCATCGCCTATGCCGAAGGCGGACCGCCGACCCCCTGGTACGAGTTCACGCCGGCGCGCAAGAACAGGGAAGCGGCGTTGCTGCACAAGGTCTGATCCCCGTTTCGCGCTCGCGGCATGGTATTCGCCGATCGGGTATGGTGCATGGAGATGATTGGCAGATTGGCGAAAGGAGATGCGGATGGCTGCCACCGACCCGATCCGGCGCATTCGGAGAATTCAGCACGACGTCCCGTTAACCTATGGCGTGCGCGAAGCGCTGCGCGAGTTGGCCGAATTGCCGTCGTCGCCAAGGGTGCCCTACGTCACCGCCAGCCTGGACTGGAGACCGAAAGGGGGCGATCCCGGCCGCCTGCCCCCGCCCGAGCTGCAGCGCTCGCAGCGGCGGACGCTCAAGGACGTCGAGGGCTCGAGCCGCCGCCCGTCCCGCCAGATCGTCGAACGCGCGCTCGACCATCTCATCGCCGAGTACGGACCCCGTGGCGAGGCCGTCGACAGCCTGACGGTCGACCGCGACCGCATCCTGGCGTATCTCGATGACGAGCTCGACCCGTCGGCGCGGGGCGCGTTCATCGTCACCTGCGCCGCGCACGATGTCTTCACGCCGCTGGCCCTTGGCATTCCCATGCCGACCCGGGTCACCGCCGGGGAGACGCCGTCGTTGTTCGATCTGGCCAGGATCGTGGACGACCACGCCGCCTACGCGGTGCTGCTCCTCGATCAGCACGAGACCGTCCTCTCGATCATCCGCCGCGCCAAGCTGGGCCGCAGCGTCTCCCTGCTCAGCAACGACTACCCGCGTCACCAGCAGACCGGCGGCATGCGGCAGAAGCGCTTGCAGGCACGCGCCGGCGAACGGGTCGCCGCCTTCGCCCGGGGGATCGCCGATGAGGTGCAGCGGACCCTCGAAGAGGAGCGGGTCGACTGGCTCGTCATCGCCGGCGACGAGGTCATGACCAGCGCGCTCGATGAGACGCTCCACCAAACCGTCAAGGAGAAGATCCTGGAGACGATCCGGCTCGACAGCACGACCAGCGAGGACGATCTGATCGCCACGACGCTGCCGCTGGCCGACGCCGCCGAGCGCGAGCGCGAGTTGGCCATGGTGCGCCGCCTGCAGGACGCGATCGGCGCGGATGGCCGGGGCATGGGGGGCGTGGCCGCCGTGGTGAAGGCGCTGCAAAAGGGGCAGGTGGCGACGCTCGTCATCGTCGACGACTTCGATGCGCCCGGCTGGGCCGACTACACGATGGATGCCTATGGCGCCGGGCCGGTGCCGGAGACACATCCGCTCGGCGGCGACGTCGCCAATCTGGAGCCGGTCGAGCTGGCCGACAAGCTGATCCGGCTCGCCGTCCGCACCGACGCGGCGATCGAGATCGTGAAGACGAGCATCGACGCGTCCGACTTGCCGGACGAAGGCGTGCCGGCCGGGGGCAATGGACCGGCGCGCTCCGAAGTGGCCGAGGATCTGGACCAGCTCGGCGGCGTCGGGGCCATGCTCCGGTTCGCCTGAGACCAGGGCGGGCGTGTCCAAGGCGCGCGTGGACCCGGACAGTCGCCGGATCGGGCGTTGCCGGATTGGCAAAATCCATTTAAAGGTGTCGTTGACTTCGGGGCGGCGACCAGATAGTGTATGTACACCACGAAAGGAGGTGTGCGCCGGGCAGGCACAACACTCATTCTCCCCGTCAGGGCCGGAAAAACCGGGCCGGGATAGGTGCCAGATAGCGGGTAGCCATCCACGCCGCTCCTGGATGTCCGTTCCAGACCACACAAGGTGTTCCGACCGGCGGACTGGAGAATCCCGTGACTGATAGGCGACATGCGCGAGGCTCTCGAGCCTCGGACAGGCGGTGCGAGCAGCGCGCGAGCGTGGCGCATCGCGGGGATTGATTTCCCTCGTCGAGTGCACGGGATGCGATGTCACTGCGATGGCGGTGAGTGGCAGCGTGTGAGGCGGCGGGAGATCGCGCGGGCCGATTTCGAACCTGGTTCGGGCTGGCACGTGGGGACGATCGTCCTGATCGCGCGGGAGACGCAGGTGGCCGTGACCTTGGTCCGGCCCGGACGTTGATGGCGCGAACTGGTTGACGCACGAACGGCAACGCACTCGTGGAGTGGTGCCCCCGGAGGCCGCAAGGTCACCGGGGGCATTCTTTGTGTCCCGGCAAGGAGGCAGCGGTGGCGATGACGGCGACAAGTCCCCTGAGCCACACTCGGGAGGAGCTGCGGACGCGGCTGGCGGGCTGGTCGAACGGGCTGCTCAACGTGCTTGCCCTGGCTATGCTGGCGATCGTGCTCGTTCGTTTCGCGGCGGATCCATCGCCCGCGTGGGTGGCGCGCCTGAACCGGTTCGGCATCGAGATCTGGATCGTCTTCGCGCTCGACTTCCTGCTGCAGTTCGCGCTCGCCCCGGCGAAGCTGCCGTTCCTCCGGCGCAACTGGCTGCTGGCGCTGTCGGTCGTGATGCCCGCCTTCCGCGTCGTGCATCTCCTCCGCGCCCTTGTCGCATTGCATGCGCTGGGGATGGGCCCTGTCCTGGCGGGGATGAACAGCGCGACACGGACCATTGAGCGGATCACGCGCCGGCACAAGCTCGGGCGGGCAATGGCGCTGACGGCGGGCGTGACCGTGCTCGGCGCCATCGGCCTCGTTGTCTTCGAGGGGCAGGGCGCGGACCACTTCGGCACAGCGCTCTGGTGGTCGGCGGCGTTCGTCACCACCGTCGGCAGCAACTTTCAGCCAAAGACGGGTGGGGGTCGGATGCTGGCGCTGCTCCTCGTCATCTGGGGACTCGGTGTCGTCGGCTACGTGACCGCGGCCATCGCCACGACGCTGATCGGCGACACGGCGGCCGCATCAGATGGCCCAGGGGATAGTGACCGCGGCGACGAACTCGCCCAATTGCGGCAGGAGGTCGCTGAGCTGAAGGCGATGATGGCGCGCCTGCTGACCCGGCAGGAGTCGAACGGCGATGCACTGGAGCAATAGATGACCGACCAGCTTCCGAGGATCGATACCCGCTACGCGGCCCTGCTGGTGATGGACTATCAACCCGCCTGGATCCAGACACTTACCGACACCGACGCGCTCCTCTCCCGGGCCGCTCGGGTGATCGCCATCGCGCGGGAGCGTGGCGCGCAGGTCGCTTATGCCCGCGTGGCCTTCACCCCCGCCGACTACGCCGCCGTCCCGGCGCGCAACCTCATCTTCAACCGGCTGGCCAGCCGCGCCGGCGCCCTCGACGACGATGCGCCAGCGACGGCCATCGATCACCGTGTCGCGCCCGAGCCCGGCGACAAGGTGGTCCGCAAGACGCGCGTCGGCGCCTTCGCGCGGACCGATCTCGACGAATGGCTTCGTGATCGCACGATCGACACCCTGATCCTGGCCGGCATCTCCACCAGCGGCGTCGTCCTCTCCACCGTCTGTGACGCGGC
>JAICKJ010000001.1 GCA_025928015.1 Thermomicrobiales bacterium | reverse complement strand
CCGGTCATTCCCCAGCCCCACCGCGTTCTATCCGTACTCCATCCTGATTTACACCTACGGCAAGACGTTGCTGACGCCTGGCCAGCGATTGGGCTACCTGGCGCTGCCGCCGGAGATGCCCCTCGCCGCGCGGGAGCAGCTCCGCGGCGCCATCATGCTCGCCCAGATCATCACCGGGTACGCCTTCCCCAACGCGCTGCTTCTGCATGCGCTCGGTGATCTGGACAAGCTCTCCATCGATGTCGGACATCTCCAACGCAGGCGCGACCGGATGGTCACCGCCCTCCGCGGCGCCGGCTACGAGGTCAATCTGCCCGAAGGGACGTTCTACCTCCTGGTCCGCTCCCCGCTGGGCGACGATTTCGCGTTCACCGAGTTGCTCGCCCAGCGCGACGTCTTCGTCCTCCCCGGCTCCACGGCCGAATGTCCGGGCTACTTCCGGATCTCGCTCACCGCCAGCGACGAGATGATCGACCGGGCACTCCCCGTCTTCGCGGCCGCAATCCAGGAAGCCACGGCTGCGCCGGTGTCCTCGTGATCCACCAGATGCGCGGCGCCGCTTGACAGCGCACCCGTCGCAGCCCACATATGCCTCTAAACGAATCAGGCGCGAGGGAGGCAGGGCATGAAGGTCGGGATTGTCTTTCCACAGACGGAGATCGGGCACGAGGAGGCGGCGATCCGCGAGTTCGGCCAGGCGGCGGAGACGATGGGCTTCGCCTCGATCATGGCCTACGACCACGTCCTCGGCGCCGGCACCCGCACGCGCCCGGACTGGCGCGGCGCTTACTCGATTGACACGAGCTTTCACGAGGTGTTCTCGCTGTTTTCATATCTGGCGGCGCTGACGAGCAGCATCGAGCTGGTCACCGGCGTCTTGGTCCTGCCGCAGCGGCAGACGGCGCTGGTCGCCAAGCAGGCGTCGGCGATCGACATCCTCAGCCGGGGCCGGCTGCGGCTCGGCGCCGGCATCGGCTGGAACGCGGTCGAATACGAGGCGCTGAACGAAGACTTCCACAATCGCGCCCGGCGAATGGAGGAGCAGATCGCGGTCCTGCGCGCGCTCTGGACCGAGCGGGAGGTGATGTTCGAGGGACGCTGGCACCACATCGACCACGCCGGCCTCTGGCCGATGCCGGTGCAGCAGCCGATCCCGATCTGGATCGGCGGCACCGCGGACGCGGCGATCAAGCGCGCGGCGCGACTGGCGGACGGCTTCCTGCCGAACGGACAGCTCGGCCCCCAGCATCGCCAGCAGATCGCGCTGCTGCGCAAAGAGCTGACCGCCAATGGGCGCGACCCGGACACGTTCCCGATCGAGGCCCGCATCACGCTCGCCGGCGACGATCCCGGCGTCTGGCGAGCGCAGGCGGACGGCTGGCGGGCGCTCGGCGCGACGAGTCTGGCGTTGAACGTGATGGGGTGCGGCTGCGCCTCGGTCGAGGACCACCTGCGCCTCGCCCAGCGCGGCCTGACCGCGCTGACCCGCTGATGGGTACGCGCGTCGAACACGCCCGGATGCTGGCGGGGCCGAGCCCGAGCGGACTGCCGCTCCGCCACCTGATCAGCGCCGGGATCGGGTCACGCGATCTCTATCTGGGCGAGCAATGGCTGGCGCCGGGCGATACGGTGCGGCTGCACACGCACGAGGTCGAGGAGATCCTCGTCTTTCTGGCCGGGACGGGCGAGGTGACGCTTGGTGAGCAGGTGGTACCGGTCGGCGCGGGCGTCAGCGTCCACATCCCGCCCGGCGAGGTCCACGGCTTCAATAACACCGGCGAAGACGAATTGAGGTTACTGGTGATCTTCCCCGGTAACGAATTCGCGCGGACCGATTTCGTGGAGTAGCACGCGGCGATCGTGGCTCCGAAACACAATCGCCCTGCCTCGCCTTTCGTTGTTATGTCTATTTTGCTATGATGCGGACGAGAGGAGAATGTCTATGGCCAAAGAATCAATGACCGTCATCAAGCTCGATCCCGACAGTGAACTGGCCCACGTCCTGGCAGAGAAGGACGCGCGCACGGTCGTCCTGGAGAGCGAGGGCGTTCGCTACACGGTCAAGCGCGACGACGAGGATCCTTGGGCGAATTACGACGCAGCAAAGCTTCGAGAAGCGCTTCACGAGGCCGCTGGCATGCTCACGCCGGAAGAAGGGGAGCGGATGAAGGAGTTGATCTACCGCGGTCGCGAGGAAGGAACGCGTCCGCCTGATCGGCCATGACGTATCTAATCGATTCCGATTATCTGATCGATGCGTTGATCGGTCGTCCCGCCGCCCTCGCAACGCTGGACCTCCTCACCGAGCAAGGCACTGCGATCAGCATCATCTCGCTCGGCGAAGTCTTCGAGGGCGCATATAGCGATCCCGACCCGGCAGAACGGGTGGCGCGGATGCGCCGCGTTCTGGGGCGATTTCGGATTCTCTCTCTCACTGAGCCGGTCATGGAGCGATTTGCCCGCATCCGCGCATATCTACGCCGTGCAGGGCAATTGATCCCCGATCTGGATTTGCTCATCGCCGCGACCGCCATCCATCACGGGCTCCAGCTCGTCACGCGCAACCTGCGTCACTTCGGCCGCATCCCCGGCCTCTCCCTCTATCACGCGACGAGCTGACAGCGGTCCCCGGACAACCAAGCCGGGAACCGCTGTGCGGCTGGGCTCAAATCCCGAGGCAGCTTGCGATGACTGCCGTCAGCTCGTCCTGGTGGGCGGCGACGTAGGCCATGCTCTTTGCGATCAGCTCCTTCGACGGTCGCTGCGCCTGGAGCAGTTCGCGCATCTCGGCGGTATCCGGCAGACCGGCCAGCGCGGTGATGTTGGCGACGGTATCGGCGTAGTTCACCGATTCGCCGAAGCCGCGCCCCACCTCCTTCCCGGCCGAATCGCGGAGGATAGTCGCTCCTTCCGAGTATTGGGCGCCGGTCGCGAAGAAACCGGACTGCCCGCCCGCCACGATCGGCTCCATGGTGAAGGTCCGGACCGCTTCGGGCACGTCCGCGCCGAACTGGTAGCGCCAGTGGTTGGGATACCAGGTGTTCGTCGGCCAGTAGAGGGCGGGCTCCGGCGAGGTCGTGCTCCGGACCCAATCATCGATCAGCACGGTGCCCTCGACGCGCCGCACGGTGCCGTCGCCGGCCATCAGACGGGCCTTGACCGGCGCCTCCATCGGCCCCGGCGGGGTCTCGCCGGTCTGGAAGTAGAAAGGCAGATTCTCGGCGGTGTGCAGGGCGCCGCCGGCCATCTGGTAGCCGCCCTCGAACTGGGCCATGAACCAGTCCCACCCGGCGATCGTCGCTGGAGCGAGGTTCTTGGCGGCCCGCGTCACTTCAGTGCGCGGGCTGGCGCTCAGGCTGTTGCCCCACTGGTGGTCGAACCAGAAAGTGCCGCTCACCAGCTCGACCGTCTCGCCGTCGAGGGTGAGGGTGCTCCTCGCGGGGTCTAGCTGGATATTGGGGATCGAGTAATAGAGGGTGCCGGCGCCGTCACAGCAGGGGTCGCAGCCGTCCACGCCCTGCGGCAGCGGCATATCGGGCTCGGTGCACGTGATATCGACCGAGAACTCGATCGGCGCGGTTTCGCCCCGATTGACGCCGCGGGCGCGGACGTGCAGCGGCATCGCGCCGGAGTCCGGATCGAGCGACTCAATCACGTTGCGGCCCATCGACCAGCCGAGGCCGTCCGGATTGAACGCCAGCAGTCCGGTGGTGCCGGCGATCACCGTCGGGACCGCGCGGTGGTGCTGACCACCGGCCTCGGTCACGGCGAAGTGCAGCTCGGTGATCTGGTTTTCGGCGTGCGTCAGCCCGTACTGCGCCATCAACGCCGGCGGGAGGATGGCATTGCGGAAGAACATCACCTCGACGCCGTACTCCTTGCCGTTACTGCCGTGACAACTGCCGACGACGAAGTACCAGCCGACCTGCATCGGCAGATCGACCGCGTGACTCCGCGGGAATTCGAACGCGGCCTTTGCCGGCAACGGCGGGAAATCCCGGGCGCTGTCCGGACCGAGCAGATTGGCCAGGCTGTAGGTCTGGTGGGCGGAGAGCGCGTCGCAGGCGTCGAGGAAGGCTTCGTAGCGCGCGGTGTGGCTGGGGGTGAACGTTTCCGGTTTCTCGATCAGTCCTCGCAGCCGGGCAGCCATGCGCGCGCCGAAGGCGGCGTTTCTGTTCTGCTCGCTCGCGAGGTGATCCCGGATGTCCGGTGGGAGCGCGTCCGATTCCCACGCGGGTAACCAGAGCGCCTGCGCGACATTGTCCTTCGTGCCGGCGTCGAGCGCGTCGATGCCGGTCGCGCCCGCCGACGTCGCCTGCCCGCGCATCGCCCGCCGGGTCGCGGCGGCGCCGGGGGCCGCGGCGGCGCCGCGAAGTCCAAGCGCGGCGACGATCGCCGGCGCCCCGATCCCGTGGAGCGCGTGACGCCGCGACGCGCGCGTCTCCATCATCCTGGCCAGTAACTCGACACGCCGTGAGTGCATGATCTGCTCCCTTGGGGCAACCGCCCCTCAACCCTGCCGGGAACCGGTCATTCAGCCTGCTGTTCGAACCCGAATCGAGCATTTTGATGACACGCATTGATCCGATGCCACCATACGGCATCCGGCGCGCGCTGGCCATTCTCATGGTGTCAGGAAGCCAAGAACGAAAGCCCCCTCTCCCAACGTTGGGAGAGGGGGCCGGGGGTGAGGGCTGTCGTTAGTCCCGGCGCTGCATGCCGGTGAGCATCATGACGTAGTAGAGCAGTGTCAGGAGCGAGGCGGCGAAGCTGGCGATGTAGGTCCACGCCGCGGCGTCGAGCACCTTGGCAACGGCCTTGCTCTCCTGCCCGCCGGCGACGCCGGAATCGACCAGGCCGAGCTGGACCAGCACCTGCTTGGCTCGATGCGAGGCGTCGAACTCGACCGGCAAAGTGACCAGCGCGAAGAAGGTCGAGAGTGCGAAGAGTGCGACGCCGATCCAGGCCATCCCGGTCATGCCGATGATGATGCCGAGGATCAGCAGGATGTAGCCGATGTTGGAGCCGATGCTGACGGCCGGCACGATCGCCGTCCGCAGCGTGAGCGGCGCGTAGGCCTTGGCGTGCTGGATCGCGTGGCCCGACTCGTGGGCCGCGATGCCCATCGCGGCGATGGACGGCACGCCGTAGACACCTTGCGAGAGCCGCAGGACGCGGGTGCGCGGGTCGTAGTGGTCGGTCAGCTCGCCGGCGATCGGCTCGATCGCGACGTTGGACAGGCCCTGGCTGTCGAGCACCCGTCGCGCCGTCTGGGCGCCCGTCAGCCCGAGGTCGTTGCGGACCTGGCTATATTTGGCGTAATTGCCCCGGACTCTGCTCTGCGCCCAGAGCATGAAGACGACCCCGGGAATCATGAAGACGAAATACAACGGGTCGAAATACATGATGGAACTTTCCTCTTCCACTGCCGGGACAGTTCGTGCCGCGCGCCACGTCCATCGTGGCCACGAACGCGGGCTGCTCCGGATGGCGGGCATGCAACCCGCCATTACATAGTATTTTACGTGATTGGGGGCCAGTCTGGTTCCCGCCAGCGCACCGCCGGGCACGATCGAACCAAAGGACAACCGCTTCGTGCGATCACCATCACAGGAACAGATGCCGGGTCCGTCGCCGGCCGCCGAAAGCCGGTTCCAGGACCTCGATTACCTGCTGGAGCCGGAGCTGGAAGCAGCGATCGGTGAGCTGGGCGAGGACGCGCCGCTCCTCGCCCGCATGGCGCGCTTCCACCTCGGCTGGGTGGAGAGCAACGGTGAGTCGACGACGCAGAACGTGCGGGCGACCGTGCAGGGCAAGCGCATCCGCCCGGCCGTGGCACTGCTGACCTGCGCCGCCGCGGGCGGCACGTTGGAGGCGGCCGCGCCGCTCGCGGCCGCGATCGAGCTGCTCCACAACTTCACCCTCGTCCACGATGACATTCAGGACCGCAGCCCGAACCGCCGCCACCGGGCGACCGTCTGGCGCGTCTGGGGCGACGGCCAGGCGATCAACGCCGGCGACGCCCTCCACGCCGCCGCCCACCTCGCGCTCTACCGCTTGCAGGGCGTTATCGGCGCGGACCGGCTGCTGCCACTCGCCGCCGAGTTCGACCGGACGACACTGGAGATCGTGCGCGGGCAGGTGCAGGACCTCGGCTTCGAGGGCCGCGCCGACGTCTCGCCCGACGATTACCTGGCGATGATCACGAACAAGACGGCGGCCATCCTGCGCTACGCGGCGTGGGCCGGCGCGACCGTCGGCGGCGCCAGCGCGGAACGCGCACACGCGTTCGGCGACTTCGGTCTCGCCATTGGCATTGGCTTCCAGATCCGTGACGATCTGCTCGGCATCTGGGGCGACAGCGACGTAACCGGCAAGGACGCCGCCGACGACATCCGGCGGCGCAAGCAAAGCCTGCCAATCCTGCTGCTGCGGGCGCAGGCGAGCGAACCGGAAAAAGCGCGGCTGCGCGAGCTCTACCATCAGGAAGAGATTACCGGCGAGGGGATCGACGAAATCCTGGCGATGCTCGCCGCGCACGATATCGAGCGACAGGTGGCGGACCGGGTCGCCGCGCACAACGACCGGGCGGCGGCGGCGCTGCGCCAGGCGACCGAGGGCAGCGACACGCCCGCCGCGGCCGCACTCTTCACCCTCATCGACCGCCTCGGATCACGGACGGCGTAAAGAGCCCTCCCCCCCAGCCCCTCCCCCAATTCTGGGAGAGGGGAGAAAGGTGCATGCCCACTGCGTTCAGCAGCAAAACTAACGGACGCGGCGGACGCGGGCGATGGCGGCGGTGGCCATCAGCGCGGCGAGCGCCAGCAGGAAGAGGATGATGCCAGCGTTGGCGATGCTGGAGGAGTCCGGACCGCTGCCGGTCGTCGGCAGCGTGGTCGCGGTCTGACCGCCGCTGTTGGGCACCGGGGTCGCCGCCTGGGCCGGCGCGGTCGGCGGCGGGGCCGGGTTCGAGACGTAGAAGCGGGCGGCCGCGACGTAGGTCGTGGCGCCGGCGGTGATCGTGAAGCTGACGGAGGCGCCGCTGTCGTTGTCCGTCAGCGTGTAGTCGCCGGCGAGGAGGTTGATCGTCGTCAGGCCGCCGGGCGCCTGGTCGGAGGTGCTGACCGGCTGGTCGCCGTTCGGCCCATTCAGCGTGAACTCGAACGCCGCGGCGGCGAAGCCGTCGCCGACCGGCCAGGGCGAGTCAGTCGTGACGTGATACTCGACGCTCGGCTCATCGGCCGGGCTCTGCACCGCTTCGATCACCAGGCTGCCGGCGTCGGCGTCTGGTCCCGGCATCGGGGTCGCGGATGGCTGCGCGGCCGCGGCGCGCACCGGCAGTGCCAGGGCCGCGAACAGCAGGATCATCGTGGCGAGTCGCCACCCGTTCGTCGTCAATCGCGTAGTCATGAACGATCTCCTCTCCGGTACTCACGCACGATCCCGCCCGCAGCACGGGGCGGATTTGGCTTCTGGAACGCGCGAAACCTCTCGGAGGTTTCGCGGGCCACGATGAGCGATATCGCGAGGGGTACTATCGGCGCGCCGGCCGAATCGAGAGTGCTGATCCCGGCTACAATGCCGAAGAGAGAAGGAGACCGCCATGGCGACAGTCCAGCTTGCCCGTCCACTGACCTACGACGACCTGCGCCAGATGCCGGACGATCGCAACCGCTATGAGATCATCAACGGGGAGTTGCTCGTGTCGCCTGCCCCGAGTCGTGCGCATCAACTGTTGGCCGGAGCACTTTACGCAGTCGTTCGGGCCCATGTACGAGCCCATCGCCTCGGCGACCTCGTGTTCGCTCCGGTAGATGTCCGATTAGGACCGCACAATATCGTAGAGCCCGACCTGCTGTTCATTCGAGCCAATCGCCGGAACATTTACAAACCGAAGGGAGTGGTCGAGGGACCGCCCGACCTTGTCGTCGAGATCATCTCCCCGTCATCCTCTTCGATCGATCAAGTCCGCAAGACGGCGCTCTATGCCAGCGCCGGCGTGCCCGAGTACTGGCTGCCCGATCCCGAGCATCGTACGTTCCGGATGCTGGTTCTTGAAGATGGCGTCTATCACGATGCCGAGCCGGTCGACGGCCGGTTCCACTCGACGGTTATCGGCGGTTTGGTGATCGATCCCGAAGAGCTCTTCGCCGACCTCGACTGACCACGACCGCGCCAGATCCGCCGAGACCTGCTGGCATCCTTGAGCCGGGAGCCGTCGCGCGTTGAGGAGGCGCCACCGGTGGGAAGTACAATCGGTGTGCCGGCTGAACGGAAACGCGGGCGTCTGTGTCAACCGGCAGCGTGGCTTCCGTAGACGGATTGGAGGACGGACGCATGGTATCCGCCGCGACGATGCTCGATTCGACGATCCTCGACTACCTCAAGCGCGACCGATTGCTGCAGGAGGGCCATTTCGTCTTCCGGTCGGGGCGGCACAGCGGCGCGCTCGTCGATCGCGATCGGCTGCTCGCCGATCCCCAAGCCGCGAGCCGGATGGCCTACGCGCTGGCCAAGCAGTATTTCATCAACAAGGTGGACACGGTCGCCGCGCCGTCGATCTGGGGCGCGGGGCTGGCGCAGATGATCGCCTACTTCCTCGACCCCAAGGCGAAGGTGGTCTACGCGACACCGTTGCCCGACGGGGGCAAGAAGGTCGCCGACAACCTGCTCGGGCTGATCCAGGGCAAGCGCGTGCTGCTGGCGGACAACCTGATCATCAGCGGCGACACGCTGACCTGGTTCGACCAGGAGATCGAGAAGCACAAGGGCGAGGTGATCGGCATCTGCACGCTCTGGAACGCCACCCACGAGCAGATCGGCGGTCACACCGTCTACGGACTGCTGAATCCCCTCTATCCTTCCTATGAGCCGGACGACTGCCCGCTCTGCGCGGCGGGCGCCGGCGCGCCGACCGAGGTCAACTACTGAACCGCCAGCGTGCCCCGCGCGACCGGACGCCGCCGGAGCCGGTCGCCGGGACGATCACCGATCTGACCGCCCAGAAGCGCGACCCGGAACGGGTCAATCTGTTCATCGACGGCGCGTTCGCGTTCGGGCTCAGCGCCGATCTCGTCGTCGAGACCGGGCTGGCGAAGGGCGTTGAGCTGACGCTGGCGGACGCGACGGACCTGCTGGCGAAGGACGAGATCCGGCAGGCGACGACGGCCGCGTTCCGGCTGCTCGCGCACCGCGCCCGCAGCGAGCGGGAGCTGCGCCAACGCCTGCGGCAGAAGGGATACAACGCGCCGGCGATCGATCAGACGATCACGCGCCTGCGCGACTGGCACTACCTGGACGACGAGGATTTCGCGCGGCGCTGGGTCGAGGGCCGGCAGGAGCACCGCCCGCGCTCGCAGCGGCTGCTGTCGCTGGAGCTGCGCCAGAAGGGGATCGACACGGAGACGATCGACGAGGTGATCGAGGACGCGGCGGTGGACGAGCACGCCGACGCGCTGGCGCTGGCCCAGCAAAAGGCGCCCTCCTACCGCGGTCTCGAACCGGACGTCCAGCGTCGCCGCCTCTCCGGCTTCCTCGCCCGCCGTGGCTACGGTTACGACATCATCCGGACCGTGCTCGACGAGGTGCTGGGCGAGGACGAGTAGGGACGCGCGGCATGCGGCCGCTTCTCGCAATCGATCCGTTTCCCGCTTACGCAAGCCATAACGCCGTCATTCTGAGCGCAGCGAGGCATCCCCGCGCGAAGCGCTTTCCTTGGTCGTCATGCTGAGCAGAGTCGAAGCATCTCCCCGGCAGGGCGTTTGTCCGCTCCGCGGACCGGCTTCGCCGGGGGATGCTTCCCGCTGGTCAGCATGACGATGAAGGGATTGGGAAGAGGCAACATTCGTGTTGGCCGCGGTAGCCGCTGTGGCGGGAGATCCCTTCGGCAGGCTCAGGGCAGGCTCCTCGTCTGCGCTCGGGATGATGGGGCGGGATTGGCAAGGGCAACGGATTGGCGGCGACGCAGGCGACCACGCCAGGTCGCCCCACATCCCTCTGTTGCATCGCGCAGTTCTGCTTGACCTCGCGCGCCACCATCACGACCTGGCGGCCCTCGCCTTCTCCGGGGCGGGACGGGGGCGGCGGGGGGCGACGCGGGGCCAGAGTTCGACGACGAAGGTGGCGATGGATGCGATCTGGAGGATCGCGGAGATCGTCAGCAATGTCAGGGTGATATCGCTGGCGTGGCCAGCGTGCTCCAATGGCTCGGCGATCACCCGCAATGCCAAGCCGAGGTTGAGCCCGACGACGGCGGCGAAGGCGAGATTCTCGCGGTAGCCGAGCGGCCGCGCCGGGTTGCTCCGCTTGCGCGGCAGCAGCCAGTAAGCGATGCCGATCGCGAATTGCAGGAACCAGCCGACGAAGAGGATGTGCCCGTGGGTCGGCGCGAACCAGACGACCCAATCGCCGGGCAAGAGCCGGTCGGTCAGCATCGCCCCACCGAGGATGATCCCGAGCAACAGCCAGAGCAACGCCGCTCGCACCATCACCGTCGTCAGCCGGTCCATCACCACCTCCTCAGCACGCGACCGGCCCGGCGGAGGCGCCGGGCCGGTCGCGGTCAGGTCTACCGGTTCGAGTATGGCACGCCGGCGCTACGGCTCGACGATGAGCGCGGTCACCATGCCGAACATGCCATGCTCGCTCTCGGCGTGGCTCAGGATGTGGCAGTGGAAGGCCCAGGTGCCGGGCTCGGTCGCGTGGACGAGCACCTCGAAGCGCTGGCCCGGCGCGATGTTCAGCGTGTCGCACATGTAGGGCTGCGGCAGCATGTAGCCGTCCTGGGCGAAGACGGTCATCGGCATCCCGTGCAGGTGCATCGGGTGGATCATCAGCCCTTCGTTCATGTAGCGAATCAGGATGGTCTCGCCCTTCTTCGCTGTCAGTGGATGCGTGGCCGGGAAGGACTTGCCGTTGATGCTGAACCCGCCGATCGGACCGTCGTTCAGCACCAGCGTGTACTCGCGGTCGTGCTTCGGCCGGGTGGACCGATCCTTCGGGTCGACGATGAAGGGGCCGAGCAGGCCATTGGTGACCTGGAAGGCCGAGTTGTGGTGGGCGTGGTACATGTGTGCCCCGGCGTTGCCCTCGCGCAATTGGAATTCGTAGGTGAACGACCCGCCCGGCTTGATTGGCGGCTGGGTCATGAACGGCACACCGTCCATGCTGTTCGGCAGCATCAAGCCGTGCCAGTGGACGCCGGTGCTCTGCGGCAGCTCGTTCTTGACGTAGATGCGGACCTTGTCGCCCTCGGTGGCGCGAATCTCCGGGCCGGGGACGACGCCGTTGTAGGTCCAGGCATCCATGAACTTGCCCGGCTCGAACTCCCACTTTACGACCTTGCAGGTGAGCTGAAAGACCTTGACGTCGCCGTCCATTTCGTACGCGAGCGGCTGCCCGCCGAGCCCTTCGGTCCTGGCCGGGAAGAGGCGCATTCCCGCCTCGTGCATCCGGTCCATCTCGTCGGCTGACGGCTGGTCGGACGGTGCGGTCGCGGCCGATGCGGCGCCCATCTCCATGTCGTGCGCCGGCGGCGACGCGGGCTCCTGATTGGCCTTCGTCGAGGTATTCGGGCCGAGGGCCGAGGCGGCGCCGCCCAGCCCGGCGAGGCCGAGCAGACCAGCGAAACTGCGGCGGGTAAACGATGAAGTACGGAACTCCACGATCTCTCTCCTTATCCCGAAAAAGGGCGCAAGCCGCGCCGGTTGCGCGGCGCCTGGTCTCAATCCGGTGTCTTGTGATGCCGTCGCCACTCCGACAGCAGGGGAAGCAACCAACGGTCGATGCCGATCCAGCCGGCCGATCGCCGGGCCGCGACCAGCCCGACGACAGCGGCGAGCTGGAGCGCGACCACGGGCAGGGCCGGCGGCGTGATGGCGACGAGCACGACCAGACTTCCCAGGAGAATGGCCGGGCCCGTCAGGCACCCGAGAATGACGGCGATCCCAAGCAATGTGGCGGCGATCCCCACAATCCACGCCAGCCGGTCGCCATGCATCCCGCCGGAGTCCTGCGCCATCCGCCAACCGGCCTGCAGCCACATCCACCCGAGGAGGACGCGGACCAGGGCCCAGAAACCGGCGAACCGGAGGTCGGTCAACAGATGTTCGATTGGCACCGTTGGCGCTGCTCCGCGCCAGTTCGTTCCCATCGCCCGCAGACCTCCCTGCTCGAGCCTGCCTCAAGCGTAGGCGGCGGGGATGCGGCAAACCCCGGTGGGGCGGGTGGTTTGTGAAGGCGGCTGGGGGGTGGGCCGGCGCCTACCCGAACGGGTGGGGACCAGCGATTCGACTGCCCCTACGAACCTCGCAATACGCAGCCAAATCTGATTTCGAGCGATTGCATGCAGACGGAGCCATAATTGCGATAGAAATGTGGGAAGCGGTATTGCGTCGGAGATCGAGCGATCAGGCGTCTTGCTCTGCATCAGCTGAGCTGGTATTGGGCTCATGAGGGATGAGATGGACTTTATCGAGTGGTGCGACCAGGTACTTGATGTTCTCATCGCTCTCAATAAGCAGTCGAAGGAGATAAGACTTGAGGGTTTCTCGATGGAGGACGTAGCAGAGAGCATTTATGGAGATGATTCTGCCCTCGCTTCTGGCTATCAAGGCAATCCCGAGATGACGGCGGTTCGGCAGGCTCTATCAGTATTGGACCAAGAAGGCCGAATAGAAGTGAAGGGCTTCTGGGCCCGTTCTTATGGTCCGTTCCTGCTCACACGCGCAGGACGTGAAGGCGTCGAGAGATGGCACCAATCTTGGATCTGGGATCATCTGGACCAGCTAGAAGAGGACGAGCTTGCTCTGATTTCCTCCGTGAATCGCCTTAGTGAGATTCGAACAGAACGCTACTCCTAATGCAAGCCTATTCCAATTGAAATGATTCTAGAGCACTTGGACTGGCAGACCACACCAGAACGATTTGAGATTGCTACGCGACTTGGGCGGACATGCCCTTCGAGGGGGCTACATCGGGTTTCACATTGGTGACGGCAATGAAGTAACTGCAATATCAGCCACCTATTGGGGACTAGTTCGCCTTACTCGTGTGTCAGAAGTCGAAGCGCTTCAAATGCAATTCGAGCAGAGCTTCAGCACACCGACGCATACTTCGACTGATGAATATGGTGATGCCGTTGCTCTCCATGATCAGCCGAGTTTCTCTTTCATGCCTGATGACGAGCTTCGTGGACTCTTGACTGCTGACTATCTTGAGGCGAAGTTGGCCCTAAATGCTGGTGCGTTCAAGGCTTCTGCCCTACTGTCTTCCGGTGTTATTGAAGGTCTCTTGTACAGTGTCTTGAGCGATCCCAATATGCGCTCAAACGACGGATTCAACACGAAGTGGAACGAGCTATCTAAATCTCGATTCAGCGGCGCTGAACCTCGGTGGAACAGGTTGAGTTTGCCTCAGCTAATCGCACTTGCTCAGGCAAGTGGCCTGATCGAGGCTCATCGCATTAATCTCATCAATGGCGTGATGGAATATCGAGACACGTCTCATGCCGTTGCTGCACTTAATGCGGGAGCTCGTCCCACCCGGGAAGACGCAGCGCTCTTGCTAGCAGCCGCAGATTCCGTTCGAGCTTGCATTGAGAACTACTGGGTTCGGCGACCCATCGCTCATCCATCGCAAGACTAGTGACCTTGGCTGTGCATGGCGCGCTCTGCCCTCCTATAGATCGATCCATCATCGTCTGTACGCGGCAAATACTAGATTAGCCGGCGGGGTCGACGAGGCCGTGGCGCAGCGCGTAGGCGATCACCTGGGCGCGGTTCTGGACGTGGAGCTTGTCCAGGATGTTGCGCAGGTGATACTTGATGGTGTTCTCGCTCACAAAGAGACGCGCGGCGAGGTCGCGGTTGGAGGTCACGCCCTCGACCAGCAGCTCGAGCACTTCGCGCTCCCGCTCGGTCAGCGTCTCCACGGGTTTCGGCGCGGGCCTGGCGCTGGCGCGGCCGAACTCGCGCAAGACCTTGCGAGCGAGCTGCGGCGTCAGGGCCGGCTCGCCCCGGGTGACGCCCTCCAGCAGGCTGAAAAAGGTCTCCGCCTCCAGGTCCTTGCGCAGGAACCCCTGCGCGCCGCCCTTGACCGCCTCGAAGAGATCGTTGTCCTCCTCGGACGCCGTGAGCACGACCACGCGGACATCCGGCAGCTCGGCGCTGATGAGACGGGTCGCGTCCAGACCGTTCATCTCAGGCATCGTCAGATCCATGAGGACGATCTCGGGCTTGTGCTGACGGGTGAGGATGACCGCTTCCCGGCCGGTGCGAGCCTCGGCGACGACGTCGACCCCGCGAGCCTCCAGCAGGCTCCGCAGCCCGTCGCGAAAGAGGGCGTGGTCGTCAGCGATGAGTACGCGCAAAGGATGCTCCTCGATTGATGGCGCCCGCGGTCGCGGCCGGGATGCGGACACTGACGGTCGTGCCCACGCCGGGCGCGGAAGCGACGGTCAGCGAGCCGCCGACGCCCTCGGCCCGTTCGCGCATCGTGGAGAGGCCGAAGCGGGGGAAGTCGGAATGCCCGAGCCGCGCGGGGTCGAAGCCGGCGCCGTTGTCCCGCACCACGGCGACCAGCGCGGCATCCGCCGGGCGCAAGCGGACCACGACCCGATCCGCCCGGGCGTGCTTGCGCACGTTGGCGAGCGATTCCTGGATGATCCGCAGTAACTGGACCTCGGCGATCGAGTCGATCGGCGGCAGCGGCACATCCGGCACGTCCAGGGTGATGCGGACCCCGCTCTGGTCCTGCCAGTGTTCCAGGTACTGGCGCAGGGGCCCGACGAACCCTTCCGGATCGTCGAGCGACGTGCGCAGCGCGAGGATGTCCTCCCGCACATCGGCGTAGGCGGCGCGCGCCGCCTCGGCGAGCTGGCCGATCTGGGCGGAGGCGCGCACCTCCTCGCCCCGGTCGAGTAACGCCTGCGCCGCCTGGGCCTTCGTGTTCACATAGCCAAGCACCTGGGCGAGGCTGTCGTGCATCTCACGGGCGATGCGCTCACGCTCCTGCGTGACGGCCAGCACCTGCACCTGATGGTGGAGCACGGCGTTCTCGATCGCCATGGCGGCGACGGTCCCGAAGCGGGCGAGCGCGTCCTCGTCCTCCTGGTCGAACTCCGGCGCGCCCACCTTCTCGGTCAGGTAGAGATCGCCGAGCACACCGCCGGACGAGCGGATCGGCACGGCGAGGAGCGATTTCATCGGTGGGTGGTGCGGCGGAAAACCGACCGAGAGCGGGTGTTGGGTCAGATCGGCCAGGCGCAGGCGTTGGCCCTCCTGCAGGACCAGGCCGAGCAGGCCGTGGCCGGCCGGATCCGGCCCGATCGCGTGCCGTTCGGCCAGCGTGATGCCGGAGGTGATCAACGCCGGCCGGTCGCCCTCGCCGCGCATGTAGGTCAGGGCGCCATAGCGGGCGCCGACGAGGTCCCGGGCGCGATCGACCACCCGCTGCAGCACGGCGTCGAGATCGAGCTCGCCGACGACGGCCAGCCCGGCGCCATGGAGCGCGAGCAGCTCCTCGTTCTGCCGCCGGAGCTGGCGTTGCAAGCGCTCGATGACGGAGAAGATCGCTTCCGAAAAGAAGAGCGTGCCGAGGACGACCAGCCCGGCGAGGAGGAGGTAGCCCGGCCAGGCGCGAAAAAGGGCCGGCTGCACGAAGACGCGCAGCAGCTCCAGCGCCGCCAGAAAGAGCAGGGGCGCCAGGATCGTCAGCCATTTGAGCCGCCGCAACGTCATGGTGAATGGACCTCAGCGGGATCGTGAGCGAGCGTTCTCACCCATCGAGCCGTCATCATGCCCATTGTGCACCGCTGTTCATCCGGCGGCCAAATCCCAATGGACGCACAAATCGTGATAGTGTGACATGAGGAATTCGGCGATCAGCATGAATATGCGGATCTGGACGCGAGATCGGGTCCAGCATGGATTGGGATAGCCTGCGGCAAGGGGCGAGCTTCGGGATTCTCGAAGGAGTGGTGAAGATCGCGGCCGGCCTGGTCATGGTCGTCGTCGTGGTGCGGACGGCGCTCCGCTGGCTGCGCTTTCCGGACCGGTTCATCGATGATGATTCCGAGAGCGACGCATCGCCGGCTTCGGGCGATGAGAGCGGGGACCATGATGCGACGGCCGCGCCGCTGCGGGCGCGGAACGACCGCGAGGACGCGGATGGGGAGGATGTCCGGTGACACATGCCGTACGCGAGGTCCGACGCCCGAACCAGAACGACTTCATCGACGCCGCGTCGATCGTCGCCCGCTGCCTGCGGTCGACGCCCCTGGTATCCGCGCCGGAGCTGGGCGAGAACGTCTGGCTGAAGCTGGAGACGATGCAGCCGACCGGGTCGTTCAAGGTGCGGGGGGCGCTCGCGGCGCTGGCGAGCGTGAAGGAGCAGCAGCCGGGCAAACCGGTGGTCACGGCCTCGGCCGGCAATCACGCGCTCGGCGTCGCCTGGGCGGCGCAACGGTTGGGGATCTCCGCGACGATCGTGGTGGCGGAAACGGTTTCTTCCGCGAAGTGGGACGCGCTCTCTCGCTTGCCGGTGACGCTGATCCAGCACGGCGCGAATTATGACGAGGCGGAGGGTCATGGCATCGGCATGGGCGAACACGGCATGGTCTACGTCTCGCCCTACAACGATCCGCACGTCATCGCCGGGCAGGCGACGATCGGCCGCGAGCTGCGGATTCAGTTGCCGACGGTAGCCGGCCTGACCGTCGTGGCTGGCGCCGGCGGCGGAGGCTTGCTCTCCGGACTGGCCTGGTGGGCAGCGGACGTGAACCGGGCGATCCGGGTGGTGGGGGTGGAAGCGGAGCAGTCGCCCGGGCTCTCCTCCTCGGTCCACGCCGGCCACACCGTGACCGCCGAGATCGGGGAGACGATCGCGGATGGCCTCTCGGGCAACATCGAGCCGGGGTCGATCACGGTCGAGCTCCTGCGCAAGCACGGCGTGCCACTGACGAGCGTGAGCGAGCCCGAGCTGAAGCACGCGATCCGCTGGCTGGCGAAGCGGATGGGGCTGGTCGTCGAGGGCGCCGGGGCGGCGCCGGTCGCCGCCTGGCTGGCGGGCAGGGTGACGCAAGGCGTTGGCGCGACGGTCCTCGTCATCAGCGGCCGCAACATCGCCCTCGACCGCTACGCGGCGATCCTGCGGGGACAGGAAAGATCCGAATAAACTACGAAAGTGGAGTGAAGGTCACTCGGGACGGGCCTCGAGAGCCACCACGCCTCGTCGAGATGGCTGAACCCGAGGCACATCCGGTTAAGGCGAGCAGAGGTAGAGCAGATTGAACGGGTTTGCGTGACATCTCCGGGAATCGTTCGGCTCGACACCAGATCGATACCAGCATGGTGCCCCGCTGCCAGTTTGTGATTCGTCTGGGTTAATGGATGATCGTCTGCGGTCCGGCGGACGATTCGATCAGGGAAACATGGGCATCCTGGATGGCAAAGAAATCTCCGCTGCCAAGCTCCCGAAGGAATTGCCAAATCCAAACCCAGAATAGATACTTGATGCCCGGCTGCATATCGAACAATAGCGGAGCCAAGGGTATCGGACCGAAACCGCTGGCTGGACTAGCCGCATCGGCAATCGAGCCCGATGCGGTGTCACCCGAGTAACTGGCGCGTCCTCCAGAAATATCCCATAGTGTCACTTCGCGCAAAGCCAGCGGGGTCGGGTTTCCGACCTGGTAGACGAGCACGCCCAAACCGCCGCGACTGAAGGTATTGGTGAAACCGCTCATGGTGAACCAACTGTACCGCTGCGTGCCTATGGGAGTTAGGGCAACGGCGACAGGTGTTGATGTTTCTAGGAACATACCAACGCCAGCCCCAGAAAACCCATCATTGCCTACGGAATAGAGATCACCATCATATCGTGACAAGAATCCGATTCCGCTCCCGGATGACCAATCCACATCATATGGAGGACTCATCAGCCGGTTGCCAGGCGACAGGGAAATGGTCAACGGTATGAGCGGACGCTTGAGCTCCTGTTCAACCCAGAAATCTCGGTATCTGCGCAGCTCGTCGGCGGTGACGCGAACCTCAATGTCCGGACCGAAAGTGATATCGGAGACTCGCGCGAAGTCGCTGTCGAAATCTGCCAATCCTCGACTCAACTGTGCAGTGATGATGGAATCGAAGACATCAATCGCCTCCTGCGACTCATCGGCAGTGATCGTCGTGCGTCTCACGGTGGCCAAGGATGCCGTCATTCGACGTTCAGTCATGGGAACCTCCGGGCCGAAAGATCGGAATGGATCGAGGCTAAACGAACCTGCGCTGAAGTTTCGATGGGTTAAGCAGGATTTTATGGACGCCGCAGAGTTCGTAATCGCGCGAACCGGCCCCATAGTACGTCCGTGATTTGAGTTGCATTGAATCCCCGGAAAACAGTTTGATCATACACCCCAGCGGCTGTCTGTCAATCATTACTCGCTGAAAGATCTTAGAGGAGAGCTCAATTAACTTGACTCGTGACGCCGCCAACCTCGACCGCGAGATCGTCTGAACCGTGCCGGGCTCGCATTTCGTCGGCACCTTCCGCCCGGAGACGGTTGAGGAGATCGCTCGCCTGACCGCCGGAAACCGGCCGCCGTTGCTCCTCGTCGACGTCGACCACGAGCAGATGGACTGAGTCGTCTCGGAAAACACTACGGGCACGAGCGACGCCACGAGCTACCTGATCGGCCAGGGCCACCGACGCATCGTCTATTGCCACGACTTCCAATGAGACATGAGCCGTCGGGCCGTGTCGCGTCTCGAATCGCTCGGTTTTCCGACGGTCTGCGCCTACGCCGGCGCGAAATCGAACTGGATGGCCTTCGGCCTGCAGACCGAGGGCGACCACGCCGACGATCCAACCGCCGGCAGCGTCGCCCGTCATGACGTGCCGGCCTGACGTCTCACTGACGCGCTCAGCGACGTTCGCCGGCGAGTGAAGGGCACGGACCGGGACGGCTGCATCGTCGTGAGCGAGAAGGAGGTCGTGCTCGGTCGCGTCCGCGGCGACGCGCTGCAGGGTGACGCCAGCCGGCGGGCCGAGGAAGTGATGGAGGAGGGACCGACGGCGTGCCGCTCGGCGTCCTGCGCCGCGAAGTTGCGGAGCGCTGCCTTCAGGAGCGGGGATGAGCGGAACGAGGAGGCGAAGCGCAAGATGGCCACGAGGGAGATGCCCTCGTGGCCATCTTGCCTATGGTCATTCCGTTGCCCGGAGCGCTCAGGCCGCGTCGGCCGCGCGGGCCAGGTCGCGGAACACCGTGAGGAACTCGCGCGACTGCCCGACGAAGAGGCCGTCGTCCTCGAGCGCCTTGAGCGCGCCCATGGCCGCGTCCTTCGCTTCGGTGCCGCGGATGATCGAGACTACCGGGAACTTACGGCTCAGGAAGGCGGTCGGCTCCGGCATGATCAGATTGGTCTGGAAATCCTCGCCGCCGAGCGGCTTCGAGTTCAGGTCTGGGAAGACCAGGCCGTTCGTCGGATCGGTCAACGGCGTGTAGTTGCCCGCCTTGTCCTGCCAGGTCTGGAAGTGCATCGTCTCGGTCGGCCCGATGCTGAGCAGGATGCGCAGCACCTCCGGACTCTTGACGGCTTGGGCAAGCGACGGGTAGAGGCTGGTGCCGCCTTGCTCAATGAAGGCGAAGTGGAAGCCGGCCGTGTTGGCGATCGCCTGGAGGTGCTTGTCCGGCTTGAGATCGTCGTCGTTGCGAGGGATCGCCGGGAACTGCCCCTTGACCAGGGCCGGGATCGCCTGCGGGAAGGCGCCGCCGAGGTCGGGGTTCGCCGTGCGACTGCGGTACCGTGTCCACCAGCTCGTGTCGACGCTGAGCTGCATGAGATTGGTGAGCCGCGGCAGGTCCTTCTGAGCGCCAGTCGCCTGGCTGCCCTTCAGCGTGCGGTATTTGTCCAGGTTCACCGGGTCCGCGCCCTTCGCCTTCAGATAGGCGTTGAGGAAGGTGAAGTGGCTCATCTCGTCTTCGGTGTTGTCGTGGATGTACTGCGCCATGTCCGAATCGAGCGTGGCGATCTTCTTGCCGTAGGCGGCGTTGCCGCTGCCGCCGGGCACATCGGCGTCCTGGATGCCGGCGAGCTCGTTGTACTGCTGCCAGAGGTCGGTCTCGATGATCTCGGCGGCGGCGAGGAAGCGGAGGATGGCCGCGTCGCGCTTGGTGAGCGCTTCGGCCCTGGTGGAGATGCTTTGGGCGCCCGCGTTGCTGTACATGCCCTGGGCGCCGGCGGTGGAGGAGAGCCCGGCACCCAGCAATCCGGTGCCGAACGCGCTCGCGCCGAGGGCGGCGCCCGCGCGCAGGAGGCCACGGCGACTGGTGGTAAAGGGCTTCGTGTTCGATTCCATGAATTTGACTCCGAGTGGTCCGCGAGGTCGGTACGCAATCCGTTCGTCCAGTGGCTGAGCGACCCGGGACCGCTCATATCCACCGCTCTTACGGAGCGCAATCGAAGTCGGATGAACGAGGAGGGACCGCAGATCAGCCGGTGAACGAGATGATCGGGTCCGTGGGGACGGTAGGCGTCACCAGGTGTAGATATCGAAGTCGGATTGGGCGCGGAGCAGGTCGCGGTCCATCGTCACGACGGACCGTACGCCGAGCCGCGCCGCCTCCATCAGGATGAGGCAGTCGCTCGTGTCGAGGCCGTAGCGCCCGATCATGCGGATGAGTTCCTGGTCGAACTACTGGTCTACTGCCAAGGGAGCGAGCTCGTTCGGTGAAACCACATTGATGCGATTGGCAGAAAGAGCGGCCCTCATTCGTTCAAGTTCCAGAACGTGATGGCGCAGGATCGAGCGATCTCGCTTGTAGAGCGATGTCCAACTTGAGATCCGCGTGCCATAACGCGTGGAGATTTCGTCGCGTCTCTCCCTCAGCTCACGTTCGTACCGGAACCGAATCATCGTGTGAATGAATTCGCTGTACGCCGTCGGCGGAGCGATCGCGGTTATCCCTCTTTCATCGAGTGCTCGCACCAAATCCAGCGCCTGGTCGCCCTGCTTCGATCTCGACGGCTGAAAGGCACCGACAACGCATTCGATCATCACGTTCGCGTCGAGCACGATGCGATCGGGAAGAGTGGCTTCTGGCAAGCGTCTGCTTGCCAGCTCACTCATCGGCACAATCGTTGTCGAGCCAACCGGGCCCCCCCTCCTCCAGCTCTTTGAAGTACTGCTCGAAGGACTCGTAGTCGTAATTCTTGCGGATAATCTCGAAGAGAGCTTCCTGTGGATCTCCGTCTATTTGACGGCGTGCTTCCTCGGTCTCACGCTTGGCCCGTTCAAGGAAGCGAGCGAGGTTCGGAGGAATCTCTTCGGATCGATGGGGAACGGCCATGCCTTCCTCCCAAGTAATTCGAGGTCGAAGCAATCGCGCACGACGCTGTCGAGCGCCTCCTCGGCGTCGCGCCTCGGGGCGAAACTTCCTTCGTCACTCTCCCAGTATAGGGAGAGCGCAAGAACGTACCGAGAATTACCGCGCCATGGTCCCCGCAGCGCTATGCCTTCGCGTTCGCCTTCGCGGCGGTGTTGCCCTCGCGGCGCTCCCAGCCGGGGGAGAAGAGGGGGAGAAAATTCGAGACCTGGTAGGGGTGCTTCTCGATCTCTTGCCAGTTCAGCTCGACGCCGAGGCCGGGCTTGTCCGGGATTTGGAGGCGGCCATCGATGACCTCCGCATGCGGCTGGACCAGCTCGCGCTCCCAATCGACGTTGAATTCGTCGAAGAGCTCCTGCGTGAGCAGGTTCGGGCTGGCCGCACCGATCTGGACGCAGGTCGCGGTCGAGATCGGCCCCTGCGCGTTGTGCGGGGCGATGACCGCGTAGTGAGCGTCGGCCATCGTCGCCACCTGGCGGGTGCGCCAGATGCCGCCCATCGCGCCCGGCTCCGGCTGGAGGATGTGGACGGCGTTCGTCGCCAGCATCTCGGCGTGCTGGTGGATGCTCGAATAGCTCTCGCCGGTGGCGACCGGCACGGCGATCTTGCGCGCCACCTCGGCGGTGCTGGCGACCATCTGATGCGCGGTCGGCTCCTCGAACCAGGTCGGCTCGAACTCGGCGATCCGCTCGCCTATCCAGACCGCCTCGCCGACGCTGAACCGGCTGTGCCCCTCGATCATGAGGTGCACGTCCGGCCCGACTTCCTCGCGCACGGCGCGGATGATGGCGATCGAGAGATGGCGATTCTCGAGGTCCATTGTCCGCCAGGCCGCGCCGAAGGGGTCGAACTTCATCGCCTTGTAGCCTCTGGCGACGACCTTCGCGGCCCGCTCCGCGAACGCCTCGGGGCTGCGCGGTCCCGTGTACCAGCCGTTCGCATAGGTCGGCAGGCTCTCGTGGTAACGGCCGCCGATCAGGTCATAGATCGGGCGACCGGTCGCCTTGCCGATGATGTCCCAGCAGGCCACCTCGATCGCGGCAACGGCGTTCATGTGGATTTGGCCACCCTCGGTGTACATGTCCCGCGTCATGCGCTGCAGGATCGTCTCGATCTGGAACGGGTCGATGCCTTCGTAGCGTGGCGCCAGCTCATGCACCGCCGCCTCGACCGTCCTGGCGAAGCCGTTGATCGTGCCCTCGCCGACGCCGTAGAGGCCGTCCTGATCGGTGTCGAGCCGGACGAAGAGCCAGTTCTTCCAGGGGTTACCAACGATGTAGGTGGTGGCGCGGGTGATTTTCATCGCGTTCGTGCTCCTTCGGGTGCGAATCGTTCCTGCGGCGCATGCTCTGTTAGCCGCCAGCGGCCGTCAATGGCTCCAGCTTCCAGACCGTGCCGGTCTTCAGCGCTGGATCGTCGAGGTCGGCGGCGTGGCTGTCGGCGGTGCAGGTGCAGGTGGTGATGTAGAGCTCGCCGTCCGGGCCGTAACCGCTGCCCGAGAGCCCGGGTCCGGCATTGGCGACCCAGGTCGAGGTCCAGCCCTGGCCGGCGCGGGTGAGCCGCCAGATGTTGCCGGTGCAAAAATCGCCGTAGAAGTAGTCACCGTCCCAGGCCGAGGCCGCCGTGCCGCGATAGACGCCGAGCCCGGTGATCGAGCAGAGACCGTCCTGATGCGGGAAGGTGGCGATCGGCGCGACGGACCCCGGGGCGCAGCCATTCGTGTTCTGGCAGATCGTCCCCTCCCAGGTCCGCCAGCCGTAGTTCTGGCCACCGGCGCTGCCGGCCGGCTGGAGGTTCAGCTCCTCCATCTTGTCCTGCCCGACATCCGGAATCCAAAGGTCGCCGGTCTTCGGGTCGAAGCTGAAGTGCCAGGGGTTGCGCAATCCGTAGGCCCAAATCTCCGGCCAGGGACTCTTTCCCTCCGCTTGCAGCTCGTGGTAGGCGACATTGCGGATGACCGGGCCGCCGAAGGGGTTCTTCGGCACGCCATAGGCGAAGCCGCCCTGGTAGTTCCGCGGTCGGTTGACGTCGATCCGCAGGATCTTGCCGTCGAAGCTCGTCAAATCCTCGGAGCGGTTCCGGATCACATCATAGGGCGGCGCCCCGTCGCCGACACCGACGTAGAGGTAGCCATCGGGGCCGAAGGCGATCGTGCCGCCGTTGTGGAAGACGACCGAGCGCGGGGTGACCAGGATCACGCGCTGGGAGGCGGGATCGGCGATTTCCGGATGAGCAGGATCGATGTGGTACTCGAAGATCGTCAGCGCCCCGTTGGCGATGAAATGCGTGAGCGAGACGTAGACGAGCCCGTTGTGGACGAAATCGGGGTGGAAGGCGATGTCGAAGAGCCCCTGCTCGATGTATGCCGAGGTAACCGTGCCGGTGATGTCGAGGAAGGGTTGGGGCAGGATCTTGCCGTCCTTCCAGATGAGGATGCGGCCGATCTTCTCGACGATGAAAAGTCGCCCGCTGCCATCCCGCGGGCTGCGGACATTGACCGGGTCGATCAGGCCACCCACAACCTTGCGGAGCCGGACGCCGGGTTGCGCGTCCGGTGTGGCGAGCGGTCCGAGCGGCGTCGTCGCGGTCTGACCGGCGACTGGCGTCCCGGTTGGCGGCGCGGCTCGGATGGGCGCGAGGGAGAGTGGGAAGCACCCGATCACCAGCATGAGCGCGACCAACCCGAGCATCCGCCGGTGCATCCTCACCCTCCCACGACTGTTCCATCACCCGGATTCCTGTCCTGCCAGGAGCATAGCATCGAATGCGCTGGACCGGGATCGTTGCCAGTTCGACACAGAACGCGGCGCTCAGGGGTTGTACGTACACTCTAATCGCGCTACCATGGCGGCTGATTCCGCCTGGCTGACGACGAGCAACGCAGCTCGTCGTGCCGGATCGGCACAAGCGCGCTTCGTGCGCGAGGAACACGATCGGAGGGACGCAATGGCTTTGAGTGTGACACGACAGACACACGGCGCGACGGGCCGGTGGTGGCTGGTGCCCGAGGGCAACCGGCCGGCGCTGACCGTCGACGCGGCCGCGGCGATGCGATGGGCGCTGCTGCGCGGGCAGGAGCAGGCGCACTTCACGGCGGAGCTCTTCGGCGGTTTCCCCGGCGCGGCGCACCTGGCTGGCCGCTCCGGCAAGGTGCGGCTCAGCATCTCCGACCGCTACCTCATCGCCAACGACGGTGCCAGCGACGGCTTCGCCCTGCCCCTGGCATCGCTGCGCGGGATGTCGCTCGTGCCCTCGCACGTCGCCGGCGAGCCGGCGGTCCGCCTGCGCTACTACCTCGACGGCACGGAGCGGACAATGATCCTCTGCATCCATCACCGCCGGACGCGGACCCTGCGGCGCGAACGCCAGATCGAGCAGTTCATCAATGCGCTCGCCAGGCACGGCGTGCCGGGACTCGCCCCGGTCGATCCCGAGCAGCGGCTCCGGCTGGCGCTCACCTGGGAGGAAGCCCGCGCCTACGCGGGCGAGACGATCGTCTGGAACGGCGAGGCGTCGGCCCCGGTCGGCGGCTGGCTGGGGCAGGACCGCGCCCCCTGTCGCGCCTGGCTCACGACCAAAGCGCTCTACTGGGGCACGCCCACCGGCCACGGCATCAACCGCCTGGCGCTGGAGGAGATCGAGGCGGCGCTGACCGCCGCGATGCCGGATCGGGACCTGACGCCGGTCGTCGTGATCGCGATCCGAGATCTGGCCGGCGACCGCCTGGAGCTGCCGTTCGTCTTCGACCAGCCGGCCGCCGGCATCAACCAGCGGGACCGCGGCGCCTTCACCATCGGGCTCCGCTCGCAAGGCATCGACGTCACGGCCGCGCCGCCACGCCCGCGGCCCTGGAGCGCACCGCCGTCTCCCACGCCCACGCGCCCGGCCGAGCGGCCGGCGAATGATGCGCCGGCGCCATTGCCACCGGGCGTGAAGGATTTGTCGGAGCTGGTGGTGTCTGTGCCGTAGGAGACACGCGGCGTGCCGCCTGCTTACGTCCTTGCGCGGTAGCGCAGATAGACCATCCCGCTGCCGAAGCGGCGTTCCTCCAGCAATTCGAGTGGCCAGTAGACATGAGCGGGCAGCGCCCGCGTGCCGCCGCCCACGGCGACGGGCGCGAGGAAGATCTGGCATTCGTCGACCAACCCGGCCGCAATCGCGCTGGCAGCGAGCCCGGAGCCGCCCACGGAGATGTCACGATCCGCGCGCGCCTTCAGGTGCCGCACGGCGTCTGGATCGAAGGTGCGCTCGATCCGTGTCCTGGGGGTGGACACCGTCTCCATTGTGCTGGAGTAGACCACTTTGTCGGCCGCTTGCCAGATCCGCGCGAAGTCGAGGACGATCGGCGACTGGTCGGGCAGGGTGTCCATCGTTTCCCAGGCGGCCATCACATCGTACATCCGGCGGCCGTAGAGGTAGGTGCCAATTGGCCGCTCAAGCTCATTGACGAAGGCATGCACCTCCTCGTCCGGCGCGGCCCAGTCGAAGTTGCCGTGTTCGTCGGCGATGTACCCGTCGAGCGATGCGATCACCGAGTAGATCAGGCTTGCCACGATGAATCCTCCTGTGTGTCACCCACCGAGCTGGATTCAGCGTAGCAGCCGCGACACGAGCGGCGCTTCTTCGATCCTGCGCATCCAACTGTCGAGCCGAGTGGCGGAGAGATTGTCCTCACGCTCGCGAATGGGTTCCGCTCACCAATCCGGCGGCGGCGCGGCCGAGATCGCCGATGAAGGCTTTGGCGTCGAGCATGGAGGCGAAGCCGCGGGTCAGGACGACGATGCCGACCGTTCCCTTCGGGCCAGTGAGCAGCCCGCCATCGTGGCAGATATCATCGTACCAGCCCGATTTGCCGGCGAAGCTGACGCCGTCCGGCAGCGCGCGGGCGAGCCGGTCGAGCACCTGCTGGTCGGCGAGGAGGGAGCGCATCCACTCGCACTGGCGCGGCGAGGCGGCGCGATCCTCGACGATGGCGAGCAGCAGCGCGAGGAAATCGTTGGCAGTGATCTCGTTCTTCGCGCCCGGCTGGTCGCCCTTGGGCGCCATGAAATGGCGGCCGAGCTGTGAATTGCACGCCCCGGTGTCGGCGAGCACTTCGGCGATCGCCTCGCGACCGACCTGGTCGATCAGGATGTTGGAGGCGGTGTTGTCGGAGATGGCGATCATCAGCCAGGCCAGGTCGCGCAACGGCAAGCGCAACCCGTCGCTGAGCCAGTTGAGCACGCCACTGCCGCCGACCATGTCCGATCGCGCCAGCGTCACGACGTCGTCGGGCCGGAGCTGAGCGCGGTCGAAGGCGCGGGCGAGGGCGATGAGGATCGCGACCTTGATCGTGCTGGCGGAGGGGAACGGCAGGTCGCCGTTCACCGCGAAGCCCTCGTCCGTCCCGACGAGGCGAACGCTGAGCGCAACCTGCGCGCCCTCCGGCGCGGTCGCCAGGCGCTGTTCCAGCGCCGCCCATCTGGTTACCGCGCCGGCGCCCGATGGCGCGTTGGACTCCGTCTCGGGCATCGTCATCCTCCCGCCGGGGCCAGACCCGGCATGCTATACTCCGGCGCGTCAGCCGGGTGGCAGATCGCGACCCGCGGCGAATCCTGCAGTTGCTGTGCGGCCCGGCGCCACGGCGCGTCCCGGCAGATTGACGCGGAGACGCGGGGTCGTCAAGTCGCTCCCCACACACCGCACCCGCGCGGCGGCTGGGCCGCGCTCCAGTCACCGTCTGCATAGTCGTCTCAGGGCACATACCGCGGAGGTCCCGTCCTTGTTCCGTCCGCTTTCGACACTCTTTGGCTTCTTCAGCCGGGACCTCGGCATCGACCTTGGAACAGCCAACACCCTCGTCTACGTCCGCGGCAAGGGCATCGTCATCTCCGAGCCCTCGGTTGTCGCGATCGACACCAAGACGAAGCGCGCCCTCTGGGTCGGCATGGAAGCCAAGGCGATGGTCGGGAAGACCCCCGAGTCGATCGTCGCTGTCCGGCCGCTCAAGGACGGCGTGATCGCGGACTTCGACACGGTGGAGATGATGCTCCACCACTTCATCCAGAAAGTGCATTTGCAACGCCTCATGGCGCCGCACCCGCGAGTCGTGATCGGCATCCCGAGCGGGGTGACCGAGGTCGAGAAGCGGGCGGCGAAGGACGCCGCGCTCTCCGCCGGCGCGCGCGAGGCCTACACCATCGAGGAGCCGATGGCGGCGGCGATCGGCGCGGGCTTGCCGATCAACGAGCCGATCGGCAGCATGATCGTCGACATCGGCGGCGGCACGACGGAGATCGCCGTCATCTCGCTCGGCGGCATCGTCGTCAACCACTCGCTCCGGGTGGCCGGCGACGAGATCGATGACGCGATCGTGCAGTACGCCCGGCGCGACCACAACCTGGTCGTCGGCGAGCGCACGGCCGAGAATGCGAAGATCGCGGCCGGCTCGGCCTACCCATTGGAAGAGGAAGTCCGCGTCACCTTGCGCGGGCGCGACCTGCTCACCGGACTGCCCAAGTCGGTCGAAGTGAGCTCGGTCGAAATCCGGGACGCCATCTCCCAGCCGGTGAACACGATCATCGAGCTGGTCAAGAACTCGATCGAGGAGACGCCGCCGGAGCTGGTGGCGGACATCATGGAGCACGGCATCACGCTCGCCGGCGGCGGCGCCCTCTTGATGGGGCTGGACCGCCGGCTGCAGAGCGAGCTGCGCATGCCGGTCCACCGCGCGGAGGACCCGCTGACCTGCGTCGCGCGGGGCACGGGCCGCGTGGCCGAGGCGCTCCATCTCTATCAGCGCGCGCTGGCCGGCGGCCAGGAACTGCGCCGCGGCTAATCGCCCTGTCGCCTGTCGCAAGGAAGGTGCGCGCCCCGGGCGCCACGCTTCGTGGAATGGTGATCGTGCCTGAGCTTGTTTCGAGGATCACTCGCGCCGGACAGGAGCCGGCAGCGGCATGAAGACCGTGCCCGCGCGCCGCGCCGTCACCCTGATCGCCCTCTTCGTGGTGATCGCGTCTGGCATGATGATGCTCGACAACCGCGATTCCCTGGCGCCGCTGCACAGCGCCCTGAGCTCCGTCGTTGATCCGGTCGGGCGGGCGTTCAGCAAGATGGCGGATACCTCGACGAACGACTCGAAGCTCGAGCAGCAGCTCAAGACGGTCACGGCCGAGCGCGACAAGCTGCGGGCCGAGAACGCCCAGCTGACCTCGGACAAGGAAGAGCTCGAAACCTTGCGCAAGCAACAGAAGGTGCAGGAGAAGTTCCCGAACTACACCTTCATCAGCACCCGGGTCATCAGCAGCGACCCGAGCGGACAGCAGCTCTCGATCACGATCGACAAGGGCACCGCCGACGGACTGCAGAAGGGCATGGCGGTCACCGACCCGAACAGCTACATCGGGCAGATCACCGCCGTGACCGAGCACAGTGCCCAGGTGATGCTGATCATCGACAACAGCCAGAGCGTCGGCGCGGTGCTGAACGACACGCGCGCGGACGGCGTCGTGTATGGCCAGTGGCAATCGGGCGGACGATTGGTGATGAAGCACGTCAACCGTGACGCCAAGCCGAAGGCGGGCGAGATGGTGGTGACCTCCGATCAGGGAGGGCCGCAGACGCGCGGGGTGCCGCCCAATATCCCGATCGGCTCGGTGGGCACGACGGCGCAGATCGACCCGCAGACGGACGAGCTGGTCTTGCCGGTCTATCCCTACGCCAACTTCGACAATCTGCGCGTCGTCTGGGTGGTGGTCGCCAGTGGAGACTAAGGGCGGAGCCCGGCGGATCGATCCACGCCTCGCGGCGGCGCTCGCCGCCTCGCGCTTGACCGCGACCTCGATCCGCCGGCTGGGACGCGGCGGCGGCACCTCGGCGCCGGGGCTGGTCGCCGAACGGATCGACCCGGCCATCCTCACCAAGCTCACCGCCGGCCTGACCGACGGCGCGATCGTCGTGGCCGGCACGAACGGCAAGACAACGACCTCCCGCATGATCGCCGACATCCTGGAGGTAGCCGGTCACGCGGTGATCCACAACCGTTCCGGGTCCAATCTCGTGCGCGGCGTCGTCACCGCCTTCGCCGGCCACGCTTCCCTGACCGGGCGCGTCGGCGCCGGGATCGCGGTGATCGAAAGCGACGAGGCCGCGTTTCCGGCCGTGGTGCGGCTGACACGGCCGCGAATCATCCTGCTCAACAACCTGTTTCGCGACCAGCTCGACCGGTATGGCGAGCTGGACACCATCGTCCGGAGCTGGCGCGGCGCGCTCGAAACGCTCGATGCATCGACAACGATCGTTATCAATGCCGACGACCCGTCGTTGGTCGCGCTCACCGACGGCCTGCGCGCCCGCCTCGTCCGCTTCGGGCTCGATGACCCGACCTGGCGGCTCGACACCCTCCCCCACGCGGTCGATTCCACCTCCTGCCGCTGGTGTGGCGCCGACCTCGATTACGGCGCGCTGTACGTCTCCCACCTTGGCGATTGGAGGTGCGCCGCCTGTGGCCGCCGACGGCCGGAATTGGACATGACCGGACGCGCGATCGACTTGCGCGGCGTCGAATCGCTGGCGATGACGGTCGATGGCCCCGGCGGCGAGGGCAGGATCGAGATCGGCGTGCCGGGGCTCTACAACGCCTACAATGTGCTGGCCGCGGTCACGGTCGCCCGCGTCGCCGGCGTGCCGGATGAGACGATCGCGACGGCGCTGGCCGCCTTCCGGTCTGCCTTCGGCCGGATCGAGCGGGTTACCTATCGCAATCGCACGCTGACGCTGGCGCTGGTCAAGAACCCGGTCGGGTTCAACGAAGTCCTGCGGATGCTGACGATGGCGTCCGGCGGGCTGACGGTGCCGACGCTGATCGCGATCAATGACCGCGACGCCGACGGGCGCGATGTCTCCTGGCTCTGGGATGTCGATTTCGAGCTGCTCGCCCCAGGTGACAGGCCGCTCTTCACGACCGGTATCCGGGGCACCGACATGGGCAACCGGCTGAAGTACGCCGGGGTGCCGCCTGAGCGGATCACGCCCCTGCCGGACGATCTGGCCAAGGCGCTGGACCAGTTCGTCGCCGCCGCGCCGGAAGGCAGTACTGCGTACATCCTGCCGACCTACACGGCGATGCTCGATCTCCGGCAGGTACTCGCCGGCCTCGGCGCGGTCGAGACGTTCTGGAAACAGTAGAGGTGAGGAGCAACGCGTCCCTCGTCATTCTGACCAACGGGAAGAATCCCTCAGCGAAGCCGGTCCGCCGCAGCGGACATCTGCCACGGGGGACGCGTGTTGCCTGCGGGCAACCGCTTCGCGCGGGGATGCTGCGACAAGCTCAGAATGACGAATGTGGGCTTGGTGACGCTGCTGACTCAGGAGGGCAATGATGCGCGTGACCATCGGTTGGCTCTATGGCCGAAAGATGAACATCTATGGTGACCGGGGGAATGTGCAGACGGTCGCGCAGCGGGCCCGCTGGCGCGGGATCGACGCCGACGTACGCGAGATCGGCATCGGCGATCCATTGCCGGACGAGATCGACGTCTTCTTCTTCGGCGGCGGCCAGGATCAGTCGCAGGTCGCCGTCGCCCGCGATCTCCAGGGTGAGAAAGGCGAGCGGCTGAAGGCGGCGGTCGCGGACGGCGCGGCGCTGCTGGCGATCTGCGGCGGCTACCAGTTGCTCGGGCACGAATACCGGCCGCACGACGCCGAGCCGCTGCCGGGCATCGGCCTCTTCGACCTGGTGACCGAGGCCGGACCGGAACGCTTCATTGGCAATGTGCTGATCGGGTCGCGCTGGGGTGAGCTGGTCGGCTTCGAGAACCACAGTGGATTGACGCACCTGGGGCCGGGCGTCGAACCGATGGGCAAGGTCCTCGTTGGGCGCGGCAACAACGGCCAGGACGGCACCGAGGGCGCGATCGCCGGCACGGCGGTCGGCTGCTACATGCACGGCGCGCTGCTCCCGAAGAACCCGACACTGGCCGACTGGCTGTTGGAAACCGGTTTGCGCCGCCGCGACCCATCCTTCACGCTGTCGCCGCTGGATGACACCTTCGAGACCGCAGCCCACGCCACCGCGCGCGAACGCGCGCGAACCACGCGCTGAAAACGAAACGTTCATAGGTGAATCCTCGGAACAGTGCCTGCTTATTCCTTGCTCTGGTAACCCAGGCACAGTACTATTTCGTTGGGTCCGGCATCGAAGGCGCTGATGTTGACGAGGCCACCAAACCTTTGAGCCGGTAAATGAACGGGTCAACCGCGAAATACGTGACGGGAGGCAAAGTGGCCACGATCGATACACTGGACGAGCGCATTCTGGCGGAGCTCCAGGCAAATGGCCGGCTCACCATGAAGGCGCTGGCCGAGCGGGTCGGGCTCTCCAGCCCCGCGATGATCGAGCGCGTGCGGCGGCTGGAGGAGCGCGGCGTGCTGACCGGCTACCGGGCCCAGGTCAATCCGGCGGCGGTCGGCCGGCCGCTGACCGCCATGATCTCGGCCAAGCTGGACCAGCGGCACTATGACGGCTTCCTCAACCGCCTGCGCTCGGAGCCGGCGGTCCAGGAGTGCTACCGCGTGACCGGCGATGCGACCTTCCTCGTGAAGGCGAACATCGCCTCGGCGGAAGAGCTGGAGAAGCTGATCGACGACCTGGGCACACTCGGTGCCTCGTGCTCGACGACCCTCGTCCTCTCGACCGTGATCGGCTCGTCGCCGGTCGTGCCCCCGCCGGGCACCGTCAGCCAGCGCACGCGGCTGACGCGGCAGCGCCGCCGGCAGCGGACGAACGATGAGACGGGCGGCAACGCCGAGGCGCCCAAGCGGCGGCGCGGCCGTCCACGGTCGAAGCCGGCTGCCGAGGTGGAGACAGCGGAGTAGCCGCCAGGACGCCGCAAGCGACAAGAACGCATCGCCTCCTTTCCTGCTGCTCGGGAGAGGGGGCGATCGCTTCGTCGCGCGTCAGTTATTGTCGTTGACCTGAATGACGTTGCCGCCATCGGTCGAGTTATTCGGCGTGTCGGCGTTGTTCGATCCGTTGTTGGTCGGCACGATCACCTGCGTGTCGCTGTTGTTGTCGCTGCCGCTGGAGCCCACGTTCGGGACGCCCGAATAGTTGGCGGCGCCGGCGTAGCGATAGATGCTGTCGACCGCGCCATTCGTCCAGCGGGCGCCGCCGCTCCGCACCGCGGTCAACGCCTGGTTCAGCTGCGTCTGCTCGTAGTCATTGAGCTGGTCACAGGCTTCCGTCGGCCCCTCGCCCCGCACAAGCACTTCCGTCCGTGTCGCGCCACTGCCCGGCCGGTGGCCAGTCGCGGCGCAGACCGCGCCCTTGTAGATGTTCGAGGGGACCGGGAAGTCGTCGGCGATCGGCCGCCCGTCCGGCCCGACCAAAAGCTTCGCGAAGGCCGGGTTGGAATGGACTTCCTCCATGGTGTCCCGCCAGATCGGTCCGGCGGCCTCGATGCCGTCGATCTGCGGCAGATTGTTGTTGTCACCGCCGCTCTTGCCCACCCAGACGCCGACGACGACATCGGTCGTGTAGCCCATCGTCCAGAGGTCTTTCCAGTTCTCGGTCGTGCCGGACTTGGCCGCGGTCGGTCGCCCGAGCGCGTCCTGGGTATCACCGAAGAGGTTGTTCTCGGTGAAGACCATCGAGCGCGCCTTGTTGTCGGTCAGGATCGACGTGATCTGGTAGGCGTGAGCGGGCTCGATGACCTGTTGGGAGTCCTTGGCGAGCTGGTCCTTGTTCAGATCGTAGAGGACATGGCCCGAGCTGTCGGTGATCTTGATGATCGGGTGGATATCGACGTGCTTGCCGCTGTTGGCGAGCGTCGCGTAGGCGTTGGTGTGCTCGACCAGACGCACCTCGCCCGCGCCGAGGCCGATCGAGAGGCCGTAGTAGTCCGCGCTGCGGTTCAGGCCCTCCTTCATGCCCATCTTGTGCGCCATGTCGAGCACCCCCTGGACGCCGACGTAATCGGTCGCCTTCACGGCCGGGATGTTGAGCGAGCTGGCGAGAGCGGTGCGCACCGGGACGGCGCCGTAGTTCAGCAACGTGTAATTCTGCGGCGTGTAGGTTGGGTCGGGCGCGCCGGGCGTCTGCCAGGTCGTCGGCACGTCCATGATCATCGTCGCCGGGTTCCACCCCTTCTCGAAGGCGGCCGAATAGACGATCGGCTTGATCGACGAGCCGGGCTGGAGATCGGCGTCGGCGTAGTTGACCTGGCCGCTGATGAGCTGGTTGTTGAAGTCCGCCGAGCCGACCATGGCGAGGATCTCGCCGCTCCAGGGCACCATGATGACCATCGCGCCGTTGTTGCGATCGTAAACGGCCACGTCGCGGACGCCGTTCGCCACGATCTGCTCGGCCGACGCCTGGAGATCGAGATCGATGCTCGTCGTGACCTGCAGACCGCTGTAGAGCGCCTTCTCGCCGTAATGCTCGATGAGGTACTTCTTGACGTACTCGGTGAAGTGCGGCGCCGCCTGGATCGCGCCGTTGCGATTATCCCGCGGGTGCAGCGGCTCCTTGTAGGCCGCGTCGGCCTGCTCCTGGGTGATGTACCGGTACTTCACCATCTGGTCGAGCACGTAGCGCTGGCGGCGCTTGGCGAGCGGGAAATTGTCCGGCACGGAGGGGTCGTAGGCGGAGGGCGCCTGCGGCAGCCCGGCGAGCATTGCCGCCTCGGCCAGATCGAGATCCTTGGCGTGCTTGTTGAAGAAGGTCTGCGACGCCGCCTCGATGCCGTAGGAGCGCGAGCCATAGAAGATCTGGTTGACGTACATCGTGATGATGTCGCGCTTGGAGTATTTCTTCGTCAGCGCATAGGCCGCGAGCGCCTCCTTGCCCTTGCGCGTGAAGCTGATGTCGAAACCGATCTGGTTCGGATAGAGCGACCGCGCGAGCTGCTGGGTGATCGTTGAGCCGCCGGATGTGCCGGCGCCGGTCGCGTAGATCATGGCGGCGCGGGGGACCGAGAGCGGCTCGATGCCCGGATTCGTCCAGAAGGTGGAATCCTCGGCGGCGACGGTGGCGTTGATCAGGTTCGGCGAGATTTGGTCGTAGGACACGAAGGTGCGCCAGCCGTAGTCCGGGTTTTCGAGCTGCTGCAGCAGATTGCCGTTCCGGTCGTAGATGCGCGTCGTCTGGAACGTGTCGGCCGCGATCTGGGCCGCGTTTGGGAGATTCTTGTTGACATCCTGGTAGGCGGAGATCGTGCCAGCCACGCCAAGCGCGGCGGTAATGACCGTAAAGATGAAGAACGCGACGAAGGCGAACGCGGCGAGCGCGGAGGCGACGAGCAGCACCCGGCCCTTGGTGATCGGCCCCTTCGGCTTCGCCCGTTCGCGGCCGGAGGCGAGCAGGTTCGGCGGCAGCCCTTTCGATTTCTGCCCGTAGCGGGTGTTGCCGTAGCGCGCCGCGCGGCGACGGGCCGCCGGGAACCGCTGGTTCGATCGGGAGATGCGGCCGTAGCTCATGAACTGCTCTTCTCCGTGGTCCCGGCGGGGATGTCGGCTGCGGCCGGGACGGACGATGATGCGGTGCGGAACCGGATTGGCCAGCGCAGGTCGGCCGGCCGTCCCCTGTCATGACGCCGCCGGGGCGGGTCTGGTTTCGCGGCGTCCGGATCGCGACACCGCGCGGGCGATGCCGGCCCCATGGTACCAGACCGTCCCGGTCGGACCTCGCATGGTAGGGTTCCGGCATGGAAGGGACGATCGGGACGCAAGAACAGGACACGACGACGCATGAGTGATGAGCACACGAACAGCGCGCTGCCCGACGGCATCCGGCCCGGCCGGGATTTGCCGCAGACGCCGCACGAGCTGCCGATCGACCGGGCGAAAGTCGATGCCCTGCTGGAGCGAGTCCGGCATGGCGAGCGGGTCGATCTGCTCGACGAGCTGCTGGCGGTGGTCGACTGGCGCGGCGCGTTCGCGGCCGACGACGGCGCCACGCTCGACCTTGAGCAGATCGCGCGGCTGATCGCCTACTACCGGGAGAAGTTCGCGGACATCGGGACGATCTACCTCGCCGATCTGCTCTCGACCGAGTTCATGACCGAGCAACGGGCCCAGGGCAGCATCGTCTTCTCGCCCCGCCTGCTGGAGCTGGGCCGCACGGAGCCGGAGCTGTGGACGGAGATCCGCACCTTCTTCCGACGCAAGGAATTCGCGACCGCGATGCTCGTCCTCGCCCACGAGCCACATGAGGAGGACGAGACGCCATCGTAGGACCCTGAGCGCCGCGCGCATCTGACACACTTCGCGCTCGCAGGGACGTGTCGGCACGAACGCCAGCTGTCGGAGTCACGAATGGCCGGGCTGTTTCGTCTCCAGGTTAGGCGTCCATTGCGGGACCATGGAGGTGATAGTCATGCGGATGTTTGTGGCAAGCGGAACCGGGGTCAAAGGAGCGCCCAAATGAGCGATCGAAAGAGTAGTGCGGCCGGCGTATCGGGCATGCCACCACGATGGGTGTTTTCGCTCTTCAACCCTATCGCCAGGGCCCTCTTGGCCGCTGGTGTGCCGATGGGCTTCAATGGGCTCATCACCATCCGCGGCCGGAAGAGCGGGCTGCCTCGCACCACGCCGGTGGCGATCATCGAGGTCTCGGGCAGACGTTGGGTCTGGGCTCCCTGGGGCGATGTCCAATGGGTGCGGAATCTGCGCGCGGCCGGCCACGCAACCATCACCGTGCGCCGCCGGAAGGAGGACGTGCGCGCGACCGAGCTGGACCCGACCCAGCGCGTCGAGTTTTTCCGCGACGTCCTCGGCCCGCTCGCGCGCGGCATACCGGGCGGTGCCTGGTTCATTCGCACCGTCGATGGGGTCGATCTCAACCGTCCGTCGGACGCCGCCGAGGGTAGGCGTGTCTTCGAGCTCCACCCGCTGCGATGAGGGCGACAACGAACAGCGCCGGACCATGATGGTCCGGCGCTGTTGATGTTGCCCGTGCCGTTCCTACCCTTCGAGCAGGAGCGTCTCCGGGTCTTCGATCAGCTCCTTGATGCGGACCAGGAACTGGACCGCCTCGCGACCATCAACGACGCGGTGATCGTAGGAGAGGGCGAGGTACATCATCGGCGCGATGACGATCTCGCCATTCCGGACGACCGGACGCTGCTGGATTGTGTGCATGCCGAGGATGCCGACCTGCGGCGCGTTGAGGATCGGCGTCGAGAGCAGCGAGCCGAAGATGCCGCCGTTCGTGATCGTGAAGGTGCCGCCCTGCAGCTCGGCCAGCGAGAGCGTGTTCTCCCGCGCCTTGGTGGCCAGCTCGACGATCTCCTGCTCGATCCCGGCGAAGCTCAGCCGGTCGGCGTTACGGACGACCGGGACGACCAGCCCATCCTCGACGCCGACGGCGATGCCGATGTCGTAGTAGCGCTTCAGGACCATCTCGTTGCCCTGCAGCTCGGCGTTCACTTGCGGAAAGGCCTTCAGCGCGCCGACCACGGCCTTCGTGAAGAAGGACATGAAGCCGAGGTTGACGCCGTAGCGCTCCTTGAACGTCTCCCTGCGCCGCTTGCGAACCTCCATCACGGCCGACATGTCGACCTCGTTGAAGGTCGTCAGCATCGCGGCCGTCTGCTGGGCCTGGACGAGGCGCTGGGCGATCGTCTGGCGCCGGCGCGAGAGCCGGACGCGCTCCTCCTCGGCTTCCCGCCCACTCGGCGGCGGCGCCACAGGCGCTCCTTGCGCGGGCGCTCCTTGGGGAAGTGTGGGTGGCGGCGCGGGTGCGGGTGGCGCCACCGGGACAGCCACTGCCGGCGCGGCTCCCTGGCGGGCGAGGTAGGCGAGCAGATCGTCGCGCATGATGCGGCCACCGGGGCCAGTTCCGGTCACGTTGGCGAGATCGATCGCGTGCTCCTCGGCGATCCGGCGGATCGTCGGCGCGGCGCGGACGCCGTTCTCCTGCTCGGGCGCGACCGGCTCCGCCGGGCTCTCCTCGGTTTGGGGACTGGGTTGTGGTGCCGGCAGCTTCTCCATCTCCGGCCTGACGGCGACGGCTTCCTGGGCCGGCGCCGCGGCCGCAGCGGCTTCGGCCTGCGGCGCGGCCGACTGGCCGTTGACCGCGCCGGCGTCGAGCGTGCCGAGCACCTCGCCGACGGTCACCGTCTCGCCCTCACCCCGCTGAATGCTGGCGAGCACGCCGTCCTCCTCGGCGGTGACGTCGAGGTTGACCTTGTCCGTCTCCAGCTCGAGGAGGACATCGCCGCGGTTGACGCTGTCGCCTTCGCCCTTGTGCCAGCTCGCGACGACCGCGTCGACGAGCGATTCGCCCAAGGGCGGCACTTTGATCTCGATTGCCATGCTCATCTCCCAGGCGCCGGGCGTCCGGCCGGCCCCACGTCCATTGCCAGTGATCCGCGCCCAGTCAGGCGCAGATCACTGGCCAGATCCTCTCCATCATCTCCATTGCGTGCCACTCAGTGCCGCGCGCCCGCCTTCGCCGTCGCGCCGTTCTTCGCGCTTCGGGTCGCTACCGCTCGCTTGCCGGCGCGGCCATTGAGGCTCGGCGGCGAGGCGAAGGCGGCTTGCACGATGCCGGCCTGCTCCTCGGCGTGCTGATCGGCGGACCCGGCCGCCGGGCTGGAGCGCTCCGGCCGGCCGATGTAGCGCACCGGCAGCCGGTCCTCGACCAGCTCGCGCAGACGCGGACCCATGAAGGTCCAGGCGCCCATGTTCTTCGGCTCTTCCTGCAACCAGACGATCTCGGCGAGGTGCGGGTATGTATTGATCACCGCGCGCAGCGCCGTGTTCTGGAAGGGCGCGAGCTGCTCGACGCGGGCGACGGCGACGTGCGTCGCCTCGTCGCGCTCCGGGCTCGAATCGAGGTCGATCGCGACCTTGCCGCTGCAGAGCACGAGGCGGGTGACCTCGTCGCGCCGCGACGCGGCGCGGGGATCGTCGATCACCGGGCGGAAGGTGCCGCTGGACAGCTCCGAGAGCGGCGACGCGGCCATCGGGTGACGCAGCAGGCTCTTCGGCGTCATGAGGATGAGCGGACGCGGATCGCTCGCCAGCCGCAGCGCCTGGCGGCGCAGCAGGTGGAAGTACTGGGCGGCGGTGGTGCAATTGCAGACGCGGATGTTGTCCTGCGCGGCGAGCGAGAGGAACCGCTCCAGCCGGGCGCTGGAGTGCTCCGGCCCCTGGCCCTCATAGCCATGCGGCAGCAGGAGCACGAGCGCGGGGAGCTGGCCCCACTTGGCGCGGGCGGCGACGAGGAACTGGTCGATGATCACCTGGGCGCCGTTGGCGAAGTCGCCGAACTGGCCCTCCCAGAGGACCAGCGCCTCCGGCGCGTGGACGCTGTAGCCGTACTCGAAGCCCATCGCCGCGTTTTCGGAGAGCGGGCTGTTGTAGGCGGCGAAGGAGGCGGTCGCCTCGGGCAGAACGTCGAGCGGCGAGTAGTTCTCGCCGGTCTTGGCGTCGTGGAGCACGAGGTGACGCTGGCTGAAGGTGCCGCGCTGGGCGTCCTGGCCGGTGAGGCGGATGGGGATGCCATCGGCGAGCGTCGCCGCGAAAGCCAGCGCCTCGGCGTGCGCCCAATCGACCTTACCGCCTTCCTGGTGCAGCGTTTGCGCCCGGCGGTCCCATTGCCGCTTGAGCTTGCTGATCGGCGCGAAGCCCTCAGGCAGGGCGTGAATCTCGTCGTGCATCTTGAGGAGCTTGTCGGCGGGAACAGCCGTCTCGACCTCCTCGCGCTCGCCGTGGGGTTGCTCGTCCTCCTCCTCGCCGAGGTCCGCGGTGCCTTCGGTGACACCGTGGCGGATCTTGCTCAAGCGATCGAGCATCTTCTGCTCCATCGCGGCGGCCTCATCCTTGGTCACGACGCCTTCGTTGACCAGCCGCTCGGCCCAGAGGGCGCGGACGGTTGGGTGCTTCGTGATCGTCTGATACATCAGCGGCTGGGTGAACGCCGGTTCGTCGCCCTCGTTGTGTCCCCAGCGGCGGTACCCGACCAGATCGATCAGGAAGTCCTTGCCGAATCGTTCGCGGTACTCGACCGCCATGTGCGCGAGCTGGAGGCAGGCGACGGGATCGTCCGCGTTCACGTGAACGACCGGAATTTCGAACCCCTTGGCGAGGTCGCCGGCGTAGAGGGTCGAGCGGGAGTCCTGGATTTCGGTCGTGTAACCGATCTGGTTGTTGACGATGATGTGGCGTGCGCCGCCGACTGAATAGCCGCGCAACCCGGAGAGGTTGAGCGACTCGGCGACCACGCCCTGACCCGGGAACGCGGCGTCGCCGTGGAGCAGGATCGCCAGCGTCCGTTCCGGGTGCTGTTCCGGCAGGCCGCGGTGGGTGCGGTCGTCCTGCGAGGCGCGGGTCATGCCGAGGACGACGGGATTGACGGCCTCCAGGTGGCTCGGGTTCGGCGCCAGCACGACG
Source organism: Thermomicrobiales bacterium (assembly GCA_025928015.1). Lineage (GTDB taxonomy): Bacteria > Chloroflexota > Chloroflexia > Thermomicrobiales > UBA6265 > JAICKJ01. Next base: position 15,038 of record JAICKJ010000001.1, on the reverse strand, counting down.
GGCACCTTGACGCGTTCACCCGTCTCCGGGTTGCGGGCCAGGCGGGCGCCGAGGTGGTACTTGACGTCGCCGGTGCGGACGTCCTCGCCGGTGCCGTCGGTCGCGGCCGGGCCGCCCTTGCGGTGGCCGCCCTCGAAGGCGGCGATGATCGCGCCGTACGGCTTGCTCAGGATGTGGGTCATCACGTTCAGCCGGCCGCGGTGAGCCATGCCGAGGATGACCTCGCGCGCGCCGTCGGCGGAGGCATCGTCGATGATGCGGTCGAGCATCGGCACGAGGACGTCGGTGCCCTCGATCGAGAAGCGCTTCTGGCCGAGGTAGGTCTGGTGGAGGAAGCGCTCGAAGATCTCGACCTGGGTCAGGCGTTCGAGCAGCTTGCGCTTCTCCGGCTCGTCGAGCGGTTGGGTGAACTCACCCGATTCGACGGCATCGCGGAGCCAGGCACGCTCCTCGGCGACCTGGACGTGATCGAAATCGAAGCCGATGTTGCTGGTATAGATGGCGCAGAGCCGGTCGATTGCCTCGGCGGCGTTGGCCGCGCCCCGGGCGGCCAAGCCGCCGACGATGCTCGCCGGCAGTTGCCGCAGATCCTCTTCGGTAATGCCGTACGTGGCGGGGTCGAGCTCGGGGGCGCCGGGCGGCTCGGAGCCGAGGGGGTCGAGACGCACGGCGAGGTGGCCGTACTCCCGGATGCCCCGCGCCAGCTCAACGGCCGCCGCCACCTTCTCCACATCGACCCCGGGCGCGACTGCGACGCCCGCCGGCGCGGTGGCCAGCGCGGTGCCGTGTCCATTGAGAGAGGGAGGAGTGAACCCCGCGAAGAAGTCGCGGGTGGCCTGGTCGACCGCATCAGGGTCGGCGAGGTAGCGGTCGTAGAGCTCTAGCACGTACCCCGCGTTGGGTCCATAAAACGCGCTCAGGTCGCTCATTGGTCTATCCGTATGTCTCCTTGGCACGCCGCAAGCCTCGTTGCTTTACCCGCGGTCGTGGTGCGTCTGCCCTCGTGCTGATCCCGAAACGGTTGGAAAACCGGTGGCTGCAGGCTCCTTCACGCGACTCCGCGAGGTGCTCGCGGTCGAAGATCCAGGGCATCGATATCTGTCCAGAGGATAGCACACCCCTCCCCGCCCCGGGCCCCCGTTTCTCTTACGCGGCACGGTCCTGATCGGGTGATTTCGCGCGTCACACGCCGCCATGCGGCGACCGCGAGCGATCGGCATCGAGGCGGACGAGGTAACAATCGACCGCACCGCACCGCCGCATCACGACGTCGACGGGATCGCAGCCCGAGAACAGTTGCCAGCGCCGACGCGGGTGATACGCGAGCACGAGGATGGTGGCGCGTTCGCGCTCCAGCGCGGCGCTGAGCGCCTCCTCGATCGAGCCATCCGGCACCGCAACCCAGCGCGCGCTGAGATCGCCGGCCAGCTCCTGATGCCGGCACATCGCGGGCGTGGACGGGCCGATCGCCAGCGCGACCAGCTCGGCGTGGATCGCGCTCGCAATCCGCCAGCCATGGCGCAGCACGGTGCCCCAGCGGGCATCGTCATCGGCAAGCACCGCGACACGCTCGGTGGCCATGTGGAGCGAGTCGTCCGGCTCCCCCATCATGAGCCCGGCCAAACGGTCATCGACGCCCGCCGCTGTCTGGCGCAGCGCCAGCTCGCGGAGCGCGGTCAGATTTCCTTCCTCGAAGAACTGGTCGAGGGCGCGTTGCGCGCGTGCTCCGGGGTAGATCTTGCCCAGGGTCAGGCGCTCCCGCAGCATCTCCGGCGAGAGATCGACAAGTTGCACGTCGGTCGCGCCGTCGAGCACCCGGTCCGGCACCAGCTCGCGCACGTCGACCCCGGTGATGCCGGCGACGATGTCGTGCAGGCTGGCGAGATGCTGGATGTTGACGGTCGTGATGACGTCGATGCCCTGGGCACGGAGGAGTTCGACGTCGTCGTAGCGCTTCGCCCGAGTCGACCCGGCCGCGTTGGTGTGGGCCAGCTCGTCGACAAGGACGATCTCCGGTCGGCGCCGCAGGACCGCGTCGGTGTCCATTTCGTCCAACGAGATGCCGTGGTAGGCGATGGCGCGACGCGGGATGACCTCCAGATCGCCGATCTGCGCCTCGGTTTCCGCGCGGCCATGGCTCTCGACGAACCCGACGACGACGTCGCGCCCTTCATCGCGCAGGCGGTGGCCTTCGCGCAGCATCGCGTAGGTCTTCCCGACCCCGGGCGCGGCGCCCAGAAAGACGCGCAGGGTTCCGTGCCGGCCGGCCACGTCGCCCTACCTCGCCAGCGGGAAGTTTTGGTCGAGTGCCTGGTTCAGCGCCAGCACGTTCACCCGTGGCTCACCGAAGATCCACAGTGTGCGGCCGCTCGTGTGCTTCTGTACCAGCGCCTTCACCTGCGCTTCGCTCACGCCGCGCTGCCGGGCGACGCGCGGGACCTGCAATTCGGCCGCCGCCGGGCTGATATCCGGGTCGAGCCCGCTGCCCGAGGCGGTCACGAGATCGACCGGGATCGGCGCGGACGCAGTCAGGCCATTCTCCTGCCGGATGATGGCCGCGGTGGCGTTCACCCGGTCAATCAACGCCTTGTTCGTCGGCCCGAGGTTCGAGCCGCCGGAGGCGCTGGCGTCATACCCCGCGCCGGCGGCCGAGGGCCGGCCGCGGAAGTAGCCCTGAAGGACCCGATCGGTCTTCGGATCAATGAAGCTCTGGCCGATCAGAGTCGATCCGACGACGGCACCGTCCCGATGGATCAACGAGCCGTTCGCCTTCCCCGGCATGAGCACCTGGGCGATGCCGGTCATGGCGACGGGATAGATCAAACCGGTTAGGACCGTCAGCACCACCAACAGGAGCACGGCGGTCCGTAGTTGTTTCAGCATCTCGCTTCACTCCATTAGTGCCAGCCAGCAATCGTGAGCAGCAGGTCGATCACCTTGATGCCGATGAAGGGCGCGACGATCCCGCCGAGGCCATAGATGAAGAGATTCCGGCGGAGCAACGCGGCGGCGCCCAGCGGGCGGTAGGCGACGCCGCGCAGCGCGAGTGGGATGAGGGCGACGATGATCAGGGCGTTGAAGATGATCGCCGAGAGGATCGCGCTCTGCGGGCTCGTCAGCCGCATGACGTTCAGAAACGCCAGCCCATGCTGGCCATCGATCCCGTAGCTCACGCCGAACATGGCCGGCAGGATGGCGAAGTACTTCGCCACGTCGTTGGCGATGCTGAACGTCGTCAGCGCGCCGCGGGTCATAAGAAGCTGCTTGCCGATCGCGACGACGTCAATCAGCTTGGTCGGATCGGAATCCAGATCGACCATGTTGGCCGCTTCCTTGGCGGCCATCGTGCCGGTGTTCATCGCCATGCCAACATCGGCCTGGGCCAGCGCCGGCGCGTCGTTCGTGCCATCGCCGGTCATCGCCACCAGGCGACCTTCGGCCTGCTGCTCGCGGATGATCCGGATCTTGTCCTCCGGCCGGGCCTGGGCGACGAAATCGTCGACGCCGGCCTCGGCCGCGATGGTCCGGGCGGTCAGCGGATTGTCGCCGGTGATCATGATCGTCCGGATGCCCATGCGCCGCAGCTCCGCGAACCGCTCGCGCATGCCCGGCTTGACTGTGTCCTTGAGATGAATGACGCCGAGCGCCTGGCCACCGTCGATGACGGCCAGCGGGGTGCCGCCGCGCCCGGCGATCTCGTCCGCAACCTGCCGAATCGCGGGCGGCATCGCGCCGAGCACGACGTCGATCGCGTCGACGGCGCCTTTCATCGTCGCCCGGCCATCGAGGCGCATCCCGCTCATCCGCGTCTCGGCGGAGAAGGGCACGAACTCGGCCCCTGACAGCTCATCTGGCGACATGGACTGGCCGAGCTGGTTCGCGAGGGCGACGATCGACTTACCTTCGGGCGTGGTATCGGCCATCGAGGAACGTAGCGCCGCGCGGACGATCGTCTCCGGCGCTACGCCCGGCGCGGGGACGAACTCGCTGGCCATCCGATTGCCGTAGGTGATCGTCCCGGTCTTGTCCAGCAGGAGCACATCGACGTCGCCGGCGGCCTCCACCGCCCGGCCGCTCATCGCCAGCACATTGCGCTGGACGAGCCGGTCCATGCCGGCGATGCCGATGGCCGAGAGCAGCGCGCCGATCGTGGTCGGGATCAATGTCACCAGCAAGGCGATCAGGACCGTCAGCGAAGCCGGCGCCTGAGCGTAGCGGGCGAGTGGCGCCAACGTGACGACGACGATGAGGAAGATGATCGTGAGCCCGGCCAGCAGGATGTTCAGCGCGATCTCGTTCGGCGTTTTCTGCCGCGCCGCGCCCTCGACCAGGGCGATCATGCGATCGAGGAACGTCTGCCCCGGCTCCGCCGTGATGCGGATCGTCAACCAATCGGAGACGACCTCGGTGCCGCCGGTCACGGAGGAGGACGTGTCGGTGCCCGGCTCCTTCAGCACGGGCGCGGATTCGCCCGTTACGGCGGCCTCCGAAACCAACGCGATCCCGCCGGTGACCTCCCCGTCGCTCGGGATGACGTCGCCCGCCTCGACCAGGACGACGTCGCCGGCGTGCAGCACGCTGGACGGGCGCCGTTCGATCCGATCGCGCCGGCCGTCGACCAGCACCTTGGCCATCGTGCCGCTCCGAGTCCGCCGGAGCGCGCTGGCCTGCGCTTTGCCGCGCCCTTCGGCGATCGCCTCGGCGCCATTGGCGAAGACCACGGTGAACCAGAGCCAGGCCGAGATCGCGGCCACGAAGCCGGCGCCGCCCTGACCGGGGCGAAGACCGAGCGCGCCGGACCAGCCAAGGAGATCAGCAATCAGGATAAGCGTCGTGAAGAGCGCGCCGATCTCGACCAGGAACATGACCGGGTTACCGGCCATGTGCCGCGGCGAGAGCTTGCGCAGGGCATCTTTCAGGGCCGGCGCCAGGAGCCCCCGGTCGAAGCGCGGACGTTGTCCGTCGGGCGCCGGCTCCAACCGCGGCTGCCCGGCCGGGCGGACCGCCTCCGCCGGCACCGTGTCGAGTGTGGACGCGTGAATCACCTGAGCCATCGTGTCGTCAACCGCTCCTGCAAAAACGCCGTTCACCTCAATGGCTATGGCACCGAGGCGGGTGCCTGAGGAACGGCTTGATAGGGCGTCGTGCCGAACGTGGACGCGTCGAACGTCACGCCGGTCGTCATCTGCCGTTGCTCGACGATCGGCCCCAGGCTGTAGGCGGGAACGTAGGTGACAGCGCCGACGATCAGAATCACGCCGGCGAGCAGCCCGACCCAGAGCGGTCCCGTCGTCGGGAAGGTGCCGGCGGTCGCGGTCAGGCGCTTCTTGGCCGCGAGTGAGCCGGCCAGGGCCAGGATCGGGACGATCATCAGGAAGCGTCCCGCCAGCATGGCGATGCCCATGGTTAGGTCGTAGAAGGGAGTATTGGCGCTGAGACCGGCGAAGGCGGAGCCGTTGTTGCCCACGCCGGAGGTGAAGGCGTAGAGAATCTCCGACAGGCCGTGCGGGCCCGGATTGAGGACGGACGCCAACCCGGTCCTGGTGATCACCGTCACACCGGCGAAGCCGAGGATGACGAGCGGCAGGATCAGCAGCGCGAGCATCGTCATCTTGACGTCGTACGGTTCGATCTTCTTGCCGAGATACTCCGGCGTGCGACCGACCATCAGGCCGGCGATGAAGATGGCGGCGACGGCGTAGAGGAGGATGCCGTAGAGCCCGGCGCCGACGCCGCCGAAGATCACCTCGCCCAGCCCGATGTTCGCCAGCGGGATCAGCCCACCCAGCGGGGTGAACGAGTCGTGCATCGCGTTCACGGCGCCGCATGACGCGACGGTGGTGATCACCGCGAAGAGCGCCGAGCTGTTGATGCCGAAGCGGACCTCCTTCCCCTCCATGTTGCCGCCCGCCGACAGGTGGCTGGCCGTCTGGTCGATATGGAGCGCGCGGAAGAGGTCGTTGCCGTGCTGCTCGGCCACCGTCGCCACGAGCACGCCGACGACGAAGAGGATCGCCATCGTCGCGAAGATGGCCCAGCCCTGGCGCGTGTTGCCGACCATCTTGCCGAAGGTGTAGGTCAGCGCGGCCGGGATCGCGAGGATCAGCACCATCTCCAGCAGGTTGGAGAGCGGCGTCGGATTCTCGAACGGATGGGCCGAGTTGGCGTTGAAGAACCCGCCGCCGTTCGTGCCCAGCTCCTTGATCACCTCCTGGGAGGCGACCGGCCCCACGACGATCAGTTGCCGGGCGCCGGTGAGTCCGGTCGCCGTGACGGAGCCGTGCAACGTCTGCGGCACGCCGAGCGCCACGAGGACGATACAGCCAATGACCGAGATCGGTAGCAGCACGTAAAGGGTGCCGCGCACGAGATCGACCCAGAAATTGCCGATCTGACGCGCGGAATGCCGCGCGAAGCCGCGTACCAGCGCGATCGCGATCGCGAGACCGGTGGCGGCGGAGACGAAGTTCTGGACCGTCAGCCCGGCCATCTGCGTGAGATAGCTCACCGTCGACTCGCCCGCGTACGCCTGCCAGTTCGTGTTCGTGACGAAGGAGACGGCCGTGTTGAACGCGAGCCGTGGCGCCACGTTGTCGAGGTCCATTGGGTTGAGCGACAAGCCGTGCTGGAGTCGTTGCAGTGCGTAGAGCAGGACGACGCCACAGCAATTGAAGAGCAACATCGCCACGGCGTACGTCGTCCAGCGCATCTCCGCCGCGGCGTCCACGCCGGACACCCGGTAGATGCCGCGCTCCACCGGCCCGAGCACGGACGAGAGGAGCAGGCGCTCGCCGGTGAAAACGCGGGCGAGATACGCCCCCAACGGCCGCACGATGGCCGCCAGGATGAGCAGATAGACGACGAGCTGCACCGCGCCGATGGCCGTCACGATCCCATTCCTCCCTCCCCAAGACCCGAGCGCATCAGAAGCGCTCGGGCCAGAGCAACGCGTAGACCAGATAGCCGAGCGCCAGGACCGCCAGCGCGAGCGCGCCCCACTCGCCGGCGCTCATCGCACGGATTCCGTCAGGTGCATCAGGTGCCTCACCCACGCGGGCGCGTGGCGCGTGGAATGGGAGCTGGAGGGCGCCTCGGCGCTCGCCACGGACGCGGCCGCGTCCAGGACGACGAGGTCGAGTCCGCCATCGAGCCGCCGGTGAAGCTGCGCCTCATGCCCTTGCCGCACCACCGCGAACGGTCCCAGATCCCGATAGCGGAGCCGGCGCGGGAGCACGACGAGCGCCATGCTGACACTCGGGTCGTCGGCCACGACGTCGCACGCCGCGATCAGCTCCGTTCGTGGAGCCCCTCGGTCGGCGGTCATCGCAGTCGCTCGCACGCCGCCACGTAGAGCAGCATGAGGACGAAGGAACCAACCGTCAGGGTGAGGAGAACGACATCATCCACCGGACACCTCCTTCCCCGGCTCGCCGCTGGCCACGCGATCGGCCAGGCGGAGCAGGGAACCGATCGGGAACGGCTTGATCAGCACGGCGTAGGGCCGGAACTCACGCGCGCGGGCGCTGTGGGGAGCCACCGCCGACATGACGATCGCCGGCGGCAACGCCCCGTTCGCTTGCTGGCGGAGCACGGCCCACCCGCTGCGGTCGGGGAGATTCACGTCAAGGATCAGCAGGTCGAACGGACGTTGACGAAGCGCGGACAGCGCGTCGGCAGCGGTGCCACACGCCGCCACGCCGTGCCCATGCGCGGCGAGCGCGCGTTGCAACGCGTTGCGGACGTGTGGCTCGTCTTCGACCATGAGAATGCGCATCCCGCCGTTCGCTCCTTCTACCGTGGGCTCCCATATGGGAGCCGACTGGTGTGGAGCATAGGGATGTGGGCGTTAGAGGCGCGTAAGAATGGGAACGGGGAGCGTTAGAAAACGATCAGGATTCGGGCAGCACCAGCCGGTAGCCGACGCCGGGCTCGGTGACGATGATCGCCGGGCGCGATGGCTCGCGCTCCAGCTTGCGGCGGAGGTAGTTGATGTAGACGCGCAATTGCTGGGAGTTCTCGGCGGCGTACCCACCCCAGACCCGTTCGAGGAGCTGGCGGTGCGTCAGCACGCGACCGGCGTTCGTTGCCAGCACGGCCAGGAGATCGTATTCCCGTGGGGTCAGATGGATGTCTTCATCTCCGCGCCGCACCAGCCGCCGCTCCAGATCGATGGTGACCTCACCCGCGGTGATCGCCTGCGTGGCCGGTTCACGGCGTCGCCGCAGCAACGCGCGCAGTCGCGCCAGCAGCTCGCCGATCCCGAAGGGCTTGGTCAGGTAATCGTCCGCGCCGAGGTCCAGCGCCGCGATCTTGTCCCCTTCCTGCCCGCGGGCGGAGAGCACGATGATCGGCACATCGCTCCAGGCGCGGGTTTCCCGGACGACCTCCAGTCCGTCCTTGCGCGGCATCACGAGGTCGAGCACGACCAGATCGGGCGTCCAGGTCGGGATGATCTCAAGCGCCTGCTCGCCATCCTCCGCGAGCGCGACCTCATATCCGTGCGCGGCGAGCGCGGCCCGCAGCGCGCGCCTGATCTGCGGCTCATCATCGACGATGAGAACTCGGCTGCCGGTCACGATGCACGCTGCTCCTTCTTCGGTGGCGCGATGGGTAAGGTGAACGTGATGGTCGTTCCGCTTCCCACCACGCTTTCGGCGCGGATCGTCCCGCCATGGGCCTCCACGAGTCCCTTGCAGATGGCCAGGCCGATGCCGGTGCCCGAGCGGCTCCGGCCGGCGTCGACCCGGTAGAAGCGGTCAAAAATGTACGGCAAGCGGCTCGCCGGTATCCCGGGACCCTGATCCGCGACGGCAACCACGACCTCCCCGTCCACGCGACGGGCGCTGACGACGATCGGCGTGCCTGCCGGCGTGTATTTGGCGGCGTTGACGAGGAGATTCACCAGCACCTGCCCGATCTCGACATAGTCAAGCCAGACCAGCGGCAGGTCGAGCGGCAAATCCACCCTGATCGGGTGGCCGGCCGTCTGGGCACATGTGCGCGTCACCGCATCGTGGGTCAGCTCCGCCAGGTCGTGCCAATCACGATCCGGCCGCAGGGCGCCCCCTTCGATCCGCGACAGGTCGAGCAGATTGCTCACCATCAACGTCAGGCGATCCGTTTCCGCATCGATGGCGGCGAGCAGCTCGGCGCGCGCCTCCGGCGTCCAGTCCACCTGATTGTCGAGCAACGCCGTCGCGGAGGCCTTGATCGCCGCCAGCGGCGTCCGCAAATCGTGCGACACCGCGGACAGCAGCGCGGACTTGAGATTATCGGACTGCGCCAGGACGGCGGCGCGGGTGGCCTCTTCGGTCAACCGGACCCGTTCGATGGCGAGCGCCGCCTGATCGGCGAAGCTGGCGAGCAACCGTTCGTCCTCCGCAGCGAACCGCCCACCGCCGGGCCGCCCCTGCACCTCGAGGACGCCGACGACCCGGTCGCTGGCGGCGATCGGCAGGAAGAGCACGTCGCGTTCACGCGGGATCCAGGTGCGCCGGGGCAGGCGGGCGCCGTGGGGCAGCACGATCCGCGGCGTGCTCCCCAATCCAACGGGGGAGCGCCGCGCGACGGCTTCCCCGGCCATTGCCAGCGACTGGCGGTCGATCCGGTCCGGCGCCGACGGTGGGAAGCGCGCGCGCACCGTCAAGTTGCCATCCTCGTCGGGCAGCAGGATCCGGCACGCCTGCGAGCCATAGACCTCCACCACCCGCGCGACGATGGTCGGCAGGATTTGGTCGAGTGTGACATCCCGCACCAGCGCCGAATTGAGGTCATAGAGCAAGGCGGTGCGGCGTTGCTCCCGCAACGCCAGCTCGGTCCGGGTGCGCACGCGGGCGACGAGGACGCCGGTGGTAATGGCGATGCCGAGGTAGACGAAGAGGGCCAGGACGTGGTCCGGCCGGTTGATCGTCAGGGTGAAAAGCGGCGGCAGGAAGAAGAAGTCGAAGGCGAGAAAGCCGAGAATGGCCGCGAGGACCGCCGGACCGACGCCGAGCGAGAGCGCCAGCACGAAGATGAGCAACAGGTACAGGAGGGTGAGGTTCAGCACCCCGAGCTGCTGGCGGACGAGGAACATCGCCAGCGTAAGCACGGCGAGCGCGGCAAGCGCGACGAGATAGGCGATCCGGCCGGGCACGACGCCCGGCGCGCTCCAACGGGTTAGCGCCCGCCGCGTCACCGCCAGGCGCACACGCCATGCCGCCACCCATGAACGGCCGGGCCGTTCGTCGTCCACGCGTTCACCCTTCGGTCACGACGATCGAGCATGGGCGCCATGCGGCAACGCGGCGCCTCAATGGGCGGAATCGTACTCGCTCAACGACCGCACGAACGGCAGGCCGGTGCTGGACGGCGCGGATCAGCCGGTTGTCATCCGTCCACAGGTCGCACCCAGGTCTTATGCGCGAGTGAGAGGTAGCGCGAGCAGGGTGACGGCCTGATCGGGATGGCGGGCAACGGGCAGGGGACACTGGTGAGGCGACGGAGATCGGGGGCAGCGAAGGCGGCGGCCAGACTCTCGCGCATATGCCCCTTCTTGACCGCCAGTACAGCCAGTCTCATGAGTGGCGTAGTCGCGGGTCGAGCGCGTCGCGCAGACCGTCACCCATCAGATTAAACGCCAAGGTGATGAAGAAGATCGCGAGTCCCGGGAAGACCGTCAGCCACCACGCACCGTTCACGAGCTCAGATTGCCCTTGCTGGAGCATATTGCCCCACGATGGGGTCGGGATCTGGACGCCGAGACCGAGGTAGGAGAGACTCGCTTCCAAAAGAATCGCATAGGCGAGCCAGACCGTCGCCTGGACGATGATGACCGCCAAGGCGTTCGGGAAGAGGTGCCGCCAGATAATCTGTGCCGGTGTCGCCCCGATTGTCCGTGCGGCCGTGATGAATTCCTGATCCTTGAGGCTGAGAAATTGCCCGCGCACGAGTCGAGCCGTCCCGGGCCAACTGGTCAGTCCGATCACGATGATGGTCACGGCGAGGCTATTATCTTGACTAAAGAGCGCCGCCGCGGCAATGAGCAAGAGAATCTGCGGGATAGCCAAAAGGATGTCAGTGGAGCGCATGATGAGTGTGTCCACCCAGCCGCCAAAGTACCCAGCCAGTGCCCCCAGCGCCGTTCCGCACGTCATGAGAATGAGCACTGCCGTCGTGCCGACACTCAGCGAGATGCGTGAGCCAAGGATCAGTCGTGCGTACTCGTCGCGGGTATTCCGGTCCGTGCCGAGCCAATGGGCCACCGACGGCGGTTGCGATCGCTGCCCCGGATTGAGCGCGTCCGGATTGTCGCGGGAGATCAAGGGCGCGGCGACCGCGACTGCGTAGAAGAGCACCACGACGACCAGCCCAGCGACTGCCAGCCTGTTGTCGAAAAAGCGGCGCAGCACCAGACCCCGGCGCGGACGCAGCAGCGCGTGGCTTCGTTCCGCCTCAATGGGCGGGAGGGCCTGTTGCCGCACGCGGTCCGACGTCTTCTGCACCATTGTGCGTTTGCTATCCACGTGCCGTGGCCTGCTGGGCGAGCGAGATGCGCGGATCCACCACGACATAGAGGACATCGATCAGGATGCTGACGACGATGACGAAGGCGCCGGAGATCTCCGTCACCCCGAGGATGACGGGGTAGTCGCGCTGGGTGATGGCCTGGTAAACCAACTGACCAAGCCCGGGCCAGGCGAAGATCTGCTCAATGATCACCGCGCCACCGAGGATTTGCGCCAGCTGCAGGCCAGTCACCGTGATCATCGGGACGAGGGCGTTGCGTAGCCCGTGCCGGTAGAGCACGACTCGCGGACTGAGACCCTTGGCACGCGCGCTGGTCATGTAATCCTGGCGGAGCACTTCGAGCATCGCCGAGCGCATAAAGCGGACGAAATAGGCGACCGACGGGAACGCAAGCACGATCACCGGCATGACGAAATACCTGATGCGGCCCGGCAGCGGCGCCGTTGCCTCCCCGGTGCTGATGGTCGGCAGCCAGCCGAGCTTGACGCTCAGGTACAGTTGCAAGAGCAAGGCGAGCCAGAAGTTCGGAATGGCCAGCCCGATGAAGGAGCCGATGGTCGTCGTGTTGTCCAGAAAGCTGTACTGCCGGGTCGCCGAGAGGATGCCGAGCGGAATAGCGATGAGCAGAGCCAGTGCGAGCGAGACCCCCTGAAGGAGAATGGTGGCGCCCACGCGCGCTTTGATCAAGGTCAGGACAGGCGTGCTGTTGAAGGTATAGGCTGTGCCGAAGTCTCCACGGAGGAGGTGTCCGACGTAGCGCGCATACTGAACCGGGAGCGGCTGGTCGAGGCCAAGGTTATGGCGTGCTTGGGCAATGAAACTCGGATCCACGCCCGGCTGCGAAACGAAGGCCCGCACGGGATCGCCAGGGGCAAGGTGGATGAGCACAAACATGAAGAGCGAGAGTCCGAACAAGAGCGGGATGGTCAGCAACAAACGCCGCAGGATGTAGGCTCCGAGACTGCTCACCGAAAGAGTCCTGTCCTGATTCCCGCATGCCCGCCGGCCGTGGCCTACTCCTTGATGTACATCTTCTCGATTTCACTGAAGATGCCACCGGTATCCAGGGTCGCGACGTAGCCCGCGAACTTGCTCTTGGCGACGTACAGGAATGGTCGATACCAGGCGAACCAGGTTGGCAGATCCTGCATCAGGATCTTCTGGATCTGGGCGTAGAGCGGCTTCTGCTTCTCGATGTCCAGTTCCTGTTTCGCCTGCGCGAGCAGCGTGTCCAGCTTCGGGTTGCTGTACTTGCTGTAGTTCTGCGATTGTCCTGTTCCGAAAATCAGCCCCAAATCCGAAGGATCGATGCTCGCGCCGCCGGAGGCCATGTTCGACTCGGCCACGTCGAAGTCGCCCGTCTGCACGCGACTCACGGCTGTCGCATACTCGATTACTTCCGGTTTGATATTCCAGCCGATCTCCTGGAGTTTCGCTTGGGTATAGGTGAGAAAGTCCTCGCGTAGCACGTTGCCCTGGTTGACGGTGAAGCGCAAACCGCTCGGTGGTGTCCCCGCTTGCTTCAGGAGCGCCTTCGCCCGGTCGGGATCGTAGGGGATCGGCTGAAGATCCTTGTCGAAGGCATAGTTGCTCGGCGCGATCGGGCCGAGACCCGGCTTGCCGAGGCCATAGAGGGAGTCCTTGGCAAACTGATTCATGTCGAGCGCCATCGCCACCGCCATGCGGACTTCTTGCTTGGCCAGGTACGGATTCCTGAAGTTGAACTGCCAGCCGTCCGGCGCGCTGAAGGGCGGGACGAGCACGGCAAGATCCTTGTTCGCCTTCAGCTTGTCGGCGCCCGCGGGACTGGGATAGAGGGAGCCGTCAATGTCGCCCGAGAGCAATGAATTGACGAGGCTTTGGGCGTCCGGAATGACACGGTACGTGACTTTATCCAAATAGGGCAGCCCGCTCTCAAAGTAGTGCGGATTGCGCGCCGCCACGAAATCGCCGCCGATGTTCCAGGAGACAAACGTGAACGCGCCCGCCCCGACCGGATGCTGGAAAAAAGACTCATGCGAAGCCCGCGAGAGATCCTTGCCTTGCAGCAGCTTCATCGGCACCGGACTGACGAAGCGCATATTGGCGAGAAAGGAGGCATCCGGCTGGGCCAGTGTGACGACGAGCGTTTTCGGGTCGGCGACCTTGATGCCCGCGACGTCCTGAGCGGTGCCCGCGGCGTAGTCCTTCGCGCCCTGGATCGAGAGGAGATACGTCTGTCTCGGGCTGGCGGTGGCTTTGGCGAGGATGCCTTTCATGGTGAAGGCGACATCGTCGGCCGTGAGCGGGGACCCATCCGAGAACGTCGCATCCTGCAAGGTGAACGTGAACGTATTGCCGGCGATCTTCCATGACTTGGCGAGGGACGGTTTCGGCACGAGCGTTTTGGGATCGAGGCGCACCAGCTCATCGAAGAGCATCTTGACGCGAATGTCCCCCTCTGAGTCGGCGGAGGCGAAGGGATTGATCGTGTTTGCCTCACCGAGCGTGCCGATGAGAATGCTGCCGCCCGGTTTGGGCTGCGCCGACTGTGTCGAGCTGGCCGCCTGGCTCGCCGTGGGGAGGATGGCCGCGGCCGCGGTTGCAGCCATGCCACCCAGGAAGGCACGTCGTGAAACGTCGACCCGCCCGCGCGGACTCGTCTCGTCGCTCATGGGTGGTCACCTCCGCCTCTGGTCGCCATAGGATGCCGCTTCTCTGGGCACGGTACTCGGCAGCCGGGACCCTGTCAAGCTGTTACGCTGGCTCAGCGGAGCTTATTTGCCAGGGTGGTCACCGGCACGAGGCTCCATTGCGAGCATAGCTTCGCTTGGTGGCCGACCTTCTTCCCGGGCATGGCGATCTTCGTCACCGTGCTCGCCTTCAATCTGATGGGCGACGGTCTGCGCGACGCCTTCGACCCCCGGCATCAAAACCGCTAGCCGGCGCGCCGGCGATCTCGACAGGAACGGCAAGATCGAAGAAGCGGCTCCCATCGCTGCCCGTCTATGATCGGATCAGAACCGCCCGATCAAGTTTCCTTGAGCAGAAGGGGAGGGGGAACGAATGGGCCAGCAAGCGATGCAGCGCACCAACCGGGCAGAACGCGCGCCGTTGACGCAACCGCGCAATCTCCTGTGGAGCCTGTGGAGCGGACGGGTGATCTCCGCCTTCGTCCTGGTCTTCCTGCTCGTCGATGGCGCCATGAAGGCGCTGCGGCTGGACCCGGCTGTCAACGGAACCGTCGATCTCGGCTACCCGTCGCATCAGATTCACTGGATCGGTCTGATCCTGCTCGTCTGCACCGCGCTCTGGACGATCCCCCGCACGGGATTGATTGGCGCGGTCCTGTTGACCGGTTACCTCGGCGGCGCGACCGCGGCTCAGCTCCGGGTGGAGCAGTCGTTCGTCTTCCCGGTCGTGCTCGGTCTGCTCGTCTGGGCCGGCCTCCTCCTGCGCGATACCCAGACCCGTCGCTTCCTGATCCAGTCCTTCCAGCGCACGGCGTGAGCATCGCCGTGGACCGCCATCTCGTCCTGAGACGAGACTAT
>JAICKJ010000136.1 GCA_025928015.1 Thermomicrobiales bacterium | reverse complement strand
GTGTTGCCTGCGGGCAAGCGCTTCGCGCGGGGATGGCCATTCGGTGCCTCAGGCCAGGCGTTCGGGGCTGCGCCCGCCCGGCATGACGGGCAAGGCCGGTTTCCTCATCCGCGTCAGATCTCCGGGGTGGCGGGCGTTCGCTGCGCTCACCAAGAGATTCCTCGACTCGACTCGAAATGACGGGAAAGGGGAGTGGGAAGCGGAAAGCACGTTGGCTGGCTATGACACGGACGCACGCCCCCCTCCACGCCCCTCCATGGCCAGCCTCAGCCTCGGAGAGACTTCGTCGGTTGAGCGCCGGATTTCAATCTGGCGCTTCCGGGCACACACCCGCTACCCATGCATCACGCCATCAACGCGAGCAGTGCTCGGACGCGCGCATCGTCCGGGTCGAGGGTGAACAGCACCCGGTCGGGGTCGCCGCCGAGGAAGACGGCCAGCTCACTGAGCGATGCCCGCAGGTCGGTTGCCAGACGGGCGCTGACGCGGGTTTCGGGTTGGAGATGCAGGCCGCGGACGGTCAGGAGGCGTTGTTTGCGGTCGTAGAGCGGATCCAGACGGCCGACGATCGCACCGCGGTGGAGGATCGGCAGCGTGTAGTAGCCGTACTGCCGCTTGTGTGCGGGCGTGTAGCTCTCCAGCCGGTAGTCGAGGCCGAAGAGACCAAGCGCCCGGCCACGATGCCAGACGAGGCTGTCAAAGGGAGAGAGCAGCGTCGTCAGGGCCGGGCGCTGCCGGCCGGCGCGCAGCTCCTCCAGCAGCGGCAGCAGTGTCGCATCGAGCCAGATCGGCTCGGTCACGCCGGGGATGGTCGCTGGCACGACGGCTCTCTCCGCCTCCAGCGCCGCCAGCTCGGCCGCCGCGAGTTTCTTGCCGATGTGCGATGGGCCGCCCGTGCGGAAATAATCGGCGGTCCAGGTCGGCGTGGCAACACCGAGGGCGCGCACGGCGCGGATGACGAGCTCCCGTCGCTGATCCGCCACAGACATCGCCGGGCCGCACCAAAGCGACGGCGCGGTGCGTTCGGGCAGATCGAAGACGCGCTGGAAGCCGTCGCGCCGGCGCACGACGAGATCGCCGCGCACCCACATCCGGGCCAGCGCCTCACGCTCGGGTTTTACGCCCCACCAGTCCCAGGCTTCGGCGCGAGGAGCGCCATCGGGTCGCTCGAAGTGGCGCGAGCCGATCGCACCATCCGCGCGCACGCGCTCGACGATCCGGTCCATGATGCACTGGTTCTCCGGCTCAGCGGCCCAGGCGCCTCGGGCCCGCGCGTGCTCCATGTACGGGCGGAAGACGGGCATCAATGCGGCCGGGACGATTGCCGCCGCATGCGCCAGATACTCGGTGATCGCGTGGTCGGGATCGTAGAGCTCGTCGATCAGCGCGCGATCGTAGGGACCGAGGCGGCTCCAGAGGACGGTTTCGTGGGAGCGCGAGATGACCGAGATGGTGTCGAGCTGGACGCAGCCAAGCGTGGTGATCATCGCCAGCAGATCGGCCTTCGACGCCCGCCGCCGGAACGGCCGCCGGTCCAGTCGTTGCGCCGCGACCGCCAGCCAACGTGCCTCCGGCCTGGTCAGGGCGATTCCCGTCGTCGTCTCGGTTCCCACGCGCTCGCACTCCTCTACTGACGGTAGACTCACCGTGGCATCAATCGGCGTCACTTGCCGGGCATGATGTCACGCAATGCGGACGAAAAGTGTCCGACGAACCGGATGACGACGTGGCCAAGGGTTGGGGAGAGATGCGAGTCGCGCTCGTTCACGATTATCTGACACAATATGGTGGCGCGGAGCGGGTGCTGGAGGTGCTGAAGGAGCGCTTCCCGGAGGCGCCGGTCTACACCTCGCTCTACGACCCGGCGCATCTGCCCGATCATTTCCGCGATTGGGACATCCGCCAATCGCCGCTGGCACGCGTCCCCGGCGCGTCACGGACCCATCGCCTTTGGACGCCGCTCTACCCGGCGATCTTCCGCCAGATTGGCCGCCAGCTCCGCGCCTACGATCTCGTCATCTCCGATTCGAGCGCCTGGGCGCATCAGGCGAGTCCCGGCTGCCACGCAACGCACATCTGCTACTGCCACTCACCGGCGCGCTTCCTCTACCGTGATCCCCACTACCTCGCGCCAACGGGGCTACCGGCGGCCATCAAGCCGCTCACCGGGCTCGGGTTCGCGCCCCTGCGGCGGCTCGATCGGGCGGCGGCGCGGCGCGTGACCCGATACGTCGCCAACTCCGCGGCGGTCGCCGGCCGGATCCATGACACCTACCGCCGTCAGGCGGATGTGCTCTACCCGCCGGTCGAGACGGCGCGCTTCCGGCCCACGACGATCGCGCCGCCGGAACCGTGGTTTCTCGTCGTCTCGCGGCTGGTGCCGCACAAGTGGATCGACCTGGCGGTACGCGCCTCGACACTTGGCAACCTGCCGCTGAAGGTGATCGGCGCGGGACGCGCGCTGGGCGATCTGCGCCGGCTGGCCGGTCCGACGGTCGAATTCCTCGGCCCGCTCGATGACGACGCGGTAACCGACCACCTGCGCTGCTGCCAGGCGCTCATCCTGCCCGGAATCGAGGATTTCGGGATGACGGCGGTTGAGGTGCAGGCCGCCGGGCGCCCGGTCGTGGCGCGGGCCGGCGGCGGCGCGCTGGAGACGATCGTGCCCGGTGAGACCGGCCTGCTCTTCAGCGATCCGACGCCCGAATCGCTGCTGGCCGCGTTACGTCTGTGCCAGGAGATCGCCTGGGACCCGGATGTGCTCCTCCGCAACAGCGCCCGCTTCGACCGAGCCCGCTTCCTGCGCGGACTCGATCAGATCATCGCGGAGACCTCACCAGCGCTTGCCGGTCAGCTGGCGCCAGCGTAGCCGCCAGGGCATGAACGCGGCTTCGATGACAACGCGGCGCGAGAGCTTCGATTTGCCGGCGACGCGGTCGTGGAACGTGATCGGCGCCTGGACGACCGCGCAGCCTGCGCGCAAGGCGCGGTAGGTGGTCTCGATCTGGAAGCAGTAGCCGTCCGAGTGGATCGAGGGAAGGTCGATCGCGGCCAGCGCCTCGCGGCGCCAGACCTTGAATCCGCCAGTCAGGTCGCGGATAGGCACGCCGAGCACCAGCCCGGCGTAGAGCCCGCCGAGCCGGGAGATCAGCTTGCGGTGCCAGGGCCAACCGGTCGTCTCACCGCCGGACACGTAACGGCTGCCGATCGCGACGCCGGCATTGCCGAGCCGCGCGACGAGCCGGGAGAGATCGGCCGGCTGGTGGGAATGGTCGGCGTCCATCTGGGCGATGAGCGGCGCGTCCCGGGTCAGCGCCTCGGACAGGCCCACGACGTAGGCCCGCCCGAGCCCTTCCTTTCGGGCGCGGTGAAGCACCTGCACCCGCCGGGGGCAACGGCTCGCCAGCTCGTCCGCCAGCACGCCGGTTCCGTCCGGCGAGTTGTCATCGACGACGAGGAGGCGGTAGCGATCACCGAGCGCCAGAATCTCCGCGACGAGTGACGCAAGGTTGTCCCGCTCGTTGTAGGTGGGAATGACGACGAGGACGGCGTCCGTCTCCGTCACGAGTCGCCTTCGGGCCGGTCCCGGTCGAGCAGGAAGTGGACCTGCACGAGCATCGCGTCGACATCGAACGGCTTGGAGAGCAGGGCGTCGGCCTCAAGCTCGGCCGAACGGTCGCGCAGGGTGCTGCTGGCCGACATGGCGATGATCGGGATGCGCGAGGTCTCGGTCTCGCGACGGAGGCGGGAGATGAGCGCGCCACCATCGACGCCGGGGAGCATGATGTCCATGAGAATGAGATCGGGGTTCCAGTCGCGGGCGAGCATGAGCCCTTGCGCGCCGTCGCGCGCGACGGCGACATTGAACCCTTCACTCTTGAGCACGACGTCGATCAGCTCCGCGACGTCGGGCTGATCCTCGACAATCAGGATGCGAGCGGGCAACGGTCCTGCGCCTTTCGCATGGGACACTCTCGACCGGCCAGCCGGCAGCGAGAGGACCGAACGAACATCTCTTCTGTACGGACACTAGTGTACGTGATCACAGGCCAGTTGCGCTCATGTCGGATGTCACGTCGTGACCGTGTTCCGGCATCCTTGTCGCCGGTGGACGGGGTCAGCGGCCGGCCAGCACCGGCTGTCCGGTCCCGGCGGTGTCCTCGATATCCGCGCCCAACGAGGCGAGCTTGCCGACGAAATCCTCGTAGCCGCGGTCGATGTGATAGACCTCCGTCATCTCGGTCTCGCCATCGGCCACCAGGCCGGCCAGCACGAGGCTCGTGCCGGCGCGGATATCCAGCGCCTCGACCCGCGCGCCGCGCAATTGCACCGGGCCACGGACGGTCGCCGAGGTGGCCAGCCGCTCCTGATTCGGGCCGTAGCGGGCGACGAAGATATCGGCGCCCATTTTGCGCAGCTCGTCGGTGTAGCGCAGGCGATCCTCGTAGACACGCTCGTGGACGGTCGCGACGCCCGCGGCCTGGGTCAGCAACGCGACGAACTGGGCTTGCAGATCGGTCGGAAAGCCGGGGAATGGCAAGGTCTGGATATCGACCGACTGGAGCGGCGTTCCCGGCCGCACCAGCATCCAGTCCTCCCAGACCCAGACCTCCACGCCGGCCTCGCGTAGCTTCTCGCTGATCGGCAGCATGTCGGCCTCGCGCACGTTATGCAGCTTGACCTCGCCGCCGGTCATTGCCGCCGCGATGGCGAAGGTGGCGGCTTCGAGCCGGTCCGGCAGGACATTCTCCGTCGCGCCGTGCAAGCGGTCGACGCCCTCGATGACCAGATAGGGCGAGCCGAGGCCGGAGATGCGCGCGCCCATCCGGTTCAGCAAGTGCCCGAGCCAGACGACCTCCGGCTCCGCCGAGGCGTTGGCGATGACGGTGCGCCCCGTCGCCAGCGTCGCCGCCATGAGGAGCGTCTCCGTGCCGGTGTGGCTCGGATAGTCCATGTAGATGCGGCCGCCGGTCAGCGCCGGCGTGCTGGCGGTGATCTGGTCGCCGTCGGTCGTGACCATCGCGCCCATGCGCTGGAAGCCGCGCAGGTGCATGTCGATCGGTCGCTTGCCGATCTTGTCGCCACCCGGCAAGGTGAAGGAGATCTCGCCGCAGCGGGCGAGAATCGGGCCGGCGGCGACGACGGAGGCGCGGGTCGGCCGGAAGAGATCGGGCGGCGCGGTGGTGCGGTCGATCTGGCGGGCGCGGACGGCCACGCGCTTGCGCGGACCATCGACCTCCACCTCGGCACCGAACGCGCGCAACAGCTCGACCATCGAGAGGACATCGGCGATCAGCGGAACCCCGTTGAGCACGACCTCCTCGCTGGTCAGCATCGCCGCGGCGAGCGCCTTCAGTGCGGCGTTCTTCGCCCCGCCGATCTGGACCTCGCCAAAGAGGCGCTGCCCGCCGCGGATGCGCAGCAGCCGCTCCTCATCGCCGGTGGCGAGACCGGTGTGCCCGTTCATTCCGCTCTGCTTGATGGCCATCGTCTTGCGTCACGCTCCCTGATACCGAACCGCTCGCCAGCCCCGCAGCGACTGTGGGGAAGTATAGGGGAGATTCCATTCCGGCCAGGCGGGTGTACTATATGAGACACTGGTGGCTTTGGGACGGGTAGGTCAGGCGTTTTCCGGGCGGTGCGAACCCCGGCGCGTGGAGCGATCGATCGTGTCAACCTACCAAGAGCAACGTGAGCGGTTTCGCGTCTACGAACCGAATGTCGCCATCTACGCCCGGTATCGCCGCGAGGTCGAAGCCTACGAGCAGGCATTCGCGCCGGCGCCCGTCTGGACGCGGCTCGGCGCGGTGCTCAGCGGCGCCCTGATGCTCGTCGGCGCGACCGGTCCCTGGCTCACGATCCGGCTTCCCAACGAAGCGCCCGCATTCATTCGGGGCGTGCAGACGGACGGATTCTTCGTCGCGCTCTTCGGGGCGGTCGCGCTGATCCTGCTGATGATCGCGCTCTTCTGGCCCGACACGGAGGTGCCCGCCGCGTTCGCGTTCGGCGTTCTCGCCTTCTGCACCTTCATCGCCTTCATGAGCGTCTTCTTCCTGAAGAGCTACCGGCCGGGGATCATCGGCATCGCGCCGTCGTCGATCGTGCTCGGCTGGGGCGTCTTCCTGTCGGCCGGCGCGGGCCTGATCGCGACGGCCTTCGCCTGGCTCGTCGTCCGCCGCTCCGCGACGTTCTGACGGCTCCTCCACGCATTGCAGACGCGCGCTTCCCGCTTTCCGAAGCCCTGGCACTGTCATTCCGAGCGCGCGAGAAATCTCTCTGACGAGCGGATGCGAGTGCCGCCGCGCCGGACGAGTGTGGCGGATTGGAAAGCCCGCCCCGCCGTCATGCTTCGACAAGCTCAGCATGACGGCGAGTGGGCCTGGCAAGAGGCAAGAGAAAACCCCTCTCCCGACTCTGGGAGAGGGGTGACGCATCAGCCGCCGCGGTCAGCTCTATGGCTCGTTCGTGACCGGTTGCGGGGCGCCGTGGCCGCCCCGGCGGCGGCGACCGACGCGCAAGCGGATGGCCGCGCGGCGCAGCGCCGCTTCAGCCTCGACGATGCTCTGAGTATCCTCGCGGCGCTGGCTGAGCGCGGTCTCGGCCCGGTGGCGCGCGTCCTCCGCCCGTTCCAAATCGATCTCCGTCGCCCGCTCGGCCGAGTCCGCCAGGATCACGACATTGTCATGCGCCACTTCGATGAAGCCGCCGAAGACGACGAGCGACTCTTCCTGGCCGCCGCGCTTGATCCGCAGCTCACCGTAGGAGAGCAGGGAGATCAGCGCCGCGTGGTGCGGCAGGATGCCGAGCGTGCCATCGGCGCCGGGAGCGACGACCATGCTGACATCGTCGGCCCGGTAGACGACCCGCTCGCCGGTGACGATCTCCACGGTGAGACTTGCCACGATTACTGGTTCTCCTTCTCCATCTTCTCCGCGGCCTCGATCACCTCGTCGATGCTGCCCTTGTACATGAAGGCGGCCTCCGGCAGGTTGTCCACCTTGCCCTCGAGGATCATCTTGAACGAGCGGACGGTGTCGGCCAGGGTCACGAAGCGACCCGGGTTGCCGGTGAACTGCTCGGCCGTGAAGTACGGCTGCGACATGAACCGCTCCATCCGGCGGGCGCGATTGACGATCTGCCGGTCCTCGTCGCTCAGCTCTTCGACGCCGAGGATGGCGATGATGTCCTGCAGGTCGCGGTAGCGCTGCAGCACACGCTGCACCTCGCGGGCAACGTCGTAGTGCTCCTGCCCGACGACGTCCGGGGCAAGGATGCGGGAGGTCGAGGCCAACGGGTCCACGGCCGGGTAGATGCCGCGCTCGGCGATCGACCGCTCCAGCGCGATCGTCGCGTCGAGGTGCGCGAAGACGGAGGCCGGCGCCGGGTCGGTGTAGTCGTCGGCAGGCACGTAGACGGCCTGCACCGACGTGATCGAACCCTTGTTCGTCGAGGTGATCCGCTCCTGGAGCTGGCCCATCTCGGTCGCCAGCGTCGGCTGGTAGCCGACGGCGCTCGGCATGCGGCCGAGGAGCGCGGAGACCTCGGAGCCGGCCTGGACGAAGCGGAAGATGTTGTCGATGAAGACGAGGACGTCGCGGCCCTCGTCGCGGAAGTACTCGGCCATCGTCAGACCGGACAGCGCGACGCGGAGCCGCGCGCCCGGTGGCTCATTCATCTGGCCGAAGACGAGCGCGGTCTGATCACGGACGCCGGACTCCTCCAGCTCGCCCCAGAGCGCGGTCCCCTCGCGGGTCCGCTCGCCGACGCCGCAGAAGACGGAGTAGCCACCGAACTCGGCCGCGATATTGCGGATCAGCTCGGTGATGATGACCGTCTTGCCAACGCCCGCGCCGCCGAAGACGCCGACCTTGCCGCCCCGGGTGAAAGGGGCGATGAGATCGATGACCTTGGTTCCGGTCTCGAACACCTCGACCTTGGTCGATTGCTCCTCGAAGCTCGGCGGGTTCTCGTGGATCGGGCGGTATTCCTTGGGGTGGACCGGGCCGAGGCCGTCGATCGGCTCGCCAGTGACGTTGAACATGCGTCCCAGCGTCTCCGGGCCGACCGGCACTTCGATCGGCTTGCCGGTATCGACGACCTGCTGACCGCGGCGCAGGCCATCGGTCGTGCTCATCGCGACCGAGCGGACGCGGTCGTTGCCGAGCTGCATTTGGACCTCGAGCACGAGCGTCGTGCCGTCCGGCAGCTCGGTCTCGAGCGCGTTGTAAATCTCCGGCAGCTTGTCCGGCGGAAACTCGGCGTCGACCACGACGCCGGTGATCTGGACGATCTCACCGGTCGTGCCGGTGGCTCGTTTTTCGGGGGCTTCGACAAGTGTCGCCATCGTGCGTTCCTCGTGCTAGGTCGTTGCCGCCGCGGCGGCCAGTTTCAGCGAAGGTGTCCTGCGCGTCGTTCGCGCTGCTCAATCGACCCGGAAGGCGTTGGCGCCAGCCGAGATCTCAGCCACCTCGTTCGTGATCTGCGCCTGGCGCGCCTTGTTGAGCGACAGGGAGAGATCGTCAACGAGCTCCTTGGCGTTGTCCGTCGCGTTGCGCATCGCCACCATCTGCGCCGAGTAGAACGAGGCGACGGTGTCGAGCACCGCCTGGTAGATCTGGATCTCGACGTAGCGTGGCAGGATCCCGCCGAGCACCGCCTTCTCGTCCGGCTCGAAGATGTAGTCCATCCGCTCGCCGCTGCCCTCCGGCCGCTCGATCGGGAGGATCTGGACCAGCTCCGGTCGCTGCGTCAGCGTGTTGACGAACTGTGGGTAGATCATGTGGACCGCGTCCACCCGGCCGGCCAGGAACTCGTCGATCGCGACCTGCGCAACCGGACGGATGTCGTCGAGGCTGGGCCGGTCGCCGAGCTGAATGAACTCGGCGACGACATGCTGACGCGTCCGCAGCATGAAGTCGCGGCCCCTCTTGCCGACCGCGATGATCTCCGGCTCGCCGCCCGGTGCCTCCTCCCGCAGATAGTGCGTCGCCCGGCGCAGCAAGTTCGCGTTCAGCGCGCCGCTGAGTCCCCGGTCCGGCGTGATCAGCAGCAGCGCCGACTTGTGGACCTCGCGCTCGGCCAGGAGCGGGAACTCCCGGAGCTGCTCCGGGTCGAGCTGCAGCGACGCGAGATCGCCGAGCACGGCCCGCAGCCGGTCGGCGTAGGGCCGGCCACTCGTGACGCGCTCCTGCGCCCGCCGCATCTTCGACGCGGCGACCATCTCCATGGCCCGCGTGATCTGCGACATGTTGCTGACGCCGCGAATGCGCCGGCGTATTTCACGTGGGTTAGGCACGGTGCCTCATCCTCTCGTGCTTAGTCCGCCGCCTGCTTCGCCTGGTTGGCCGTTGCGCCGCCGCCGAAGTTGTTGGTCGCCTTGAACTCCTTCGTCACGCTGATCATCGCCGCGATCAGGTCGTCCGAGAGCGCCTTCTCATCCCTGATCCGGTCGAGGATCTCGCGATGGGAGGTCCGCAGGAATTCAAGGTACTGCGCTTCGAAATCGCGGATTTGATCGACCGGCACATCGTCGAGTTGCCCGGCCGAGCCAGCCCACAGGATCGCCACCTGCTCCTCGACCGGGAGCGGATGGTACTGCGGCTGCTTCAGCACCTCGGTCATGCGCTGGCCGCGCTCGATCTGCCGCCGCGTCGAGGCGTCGAGGTCGGACGTGCCGAACTGGGCGAAGGCGGCGAGACCGCGGTAGTTCGCCATGTCGAGGCGGAGGCTGCCGGCCACTTGGCGCATCGCCTTGATCTGGGCCGCGCCACCGACGCGGGAGACCGAGAGGCCGGTGTTGATCGCCGGGCGAATACCGGCGTAGAAGAGGTCGGTCTCCAGGTAAATCTGGCCGTCGGTGATCGAGATGACGTTCGTCGGGATGTAGGCCGAGATGTCGCCGGCCTGCGTCTCGATGATCGGCAGGGAGGTCAGCGAGCCGCCGCCCTGGTCGTCGGTCAGCCGGGCCGAACGCTCCAGCAGCCGGGAGTGCAGATAGAAGACGTCACCGGGATACGCCTCGCGGCCCGGCGGGCGGCGCACCAGCAGCGACACCTGGCGGTAGGCTTGCGCCTGCTTGGTCAGGTCGTCGTAGATGATGAGCGCGTCCCCGCCGTTCTCCATGAACTCCTCGCCCATGGCGGTGCCGGAGAACGGCGCGATGTACTGCAGCGGCGCCGGATCGGAGGCCGACGCGACGACGATGATCGTGTGGCCAAGCGCGCCGTGGTCCTCGAGGATCTTGCTGATCTGCGCGACCTGGGCCCGCTTCTGGCCGACGGCGACGTAGATGCACTTCACACCGGAGTCGCGCTGGTTGATGATCGTGTCGACGCCGATCGTCGTCTTGCCGGTCTGGCGGTCGCCCAGGATGAGCTGCCGCTGGCCGCGGCCAATGGCCGTCATGGCGTCGATCGCCTTGATACCAGTCTGCAGCGCGGTATCGACGTTCTGGCGCTTGATGACGCCCGGCGCGATCCGCTCGATGTGGCGGGTCT
>JAICKJ010000124.1 GCA_025928015.1 Thermomicrobiales bacterium | reverse complement strand
GGGACGGGGATGTCTCGCCGCTGATTCTCGCGGCGGCGTTGGCCACCGGCGTCGATCGCGTCTTCGCCATCGGCGGGGCGCAAGCGATCGCGGCGCTGGCCTACGGAACGGACTCCGTGCCTCGGGTGGACAAGATCCTCGGCCCGGGCAACATCTTCGTGGCGCTGGCCAAGCAACGGGTCTTCGGCGCGGTCGCGATCGACCAGATCGCCGGCCCGACCGAGACGCTGGTGATCGCCGACGATTCCGCCGACCTGACACTGGTCGCAGCCGACCTGATCGCCCAGGCGGAGCACGACCAGATGGCCTCCGCCATCCTGATCACGACGTCATCGGAGCTGGCCGACCGGGTGCCCGCCGAGCTTTCGCGGCAACTCGCGACGCTGCCGCGCGCCGACGTCGTCGGCGCCTCGCTCGCCGCAAACGGCCGGATCGTCGTCGCGCCCTCTCTGGAGGTCGCGGTCGATCTCGCCAACACCTACGCGCCGGAACATCTCTGCCTGCTGACGCGCGATCCCTGGGCTCTGGTGCCTCTGGTCAAGCACGCCGGCGGCATCTTCGTCGGCGAGGCGAGCCCGGAGGCGCTCGGCGATTACACCGCGGGCCCCAGCCACGTGATGCCCACCGGTGGATCAGCCCGCTTCTCCTCGCCGCTCAACTCCGGCGAATTCTTCAAGGTGATCAACCTTGCCGCTGGCAATCGGCAGGCGATCGACCAGCTCGCCGCCGCGACCACGACGCTCGCCCGCGCCGAGGGCCTGGAGGGCCATGCACGCGCCATTGACCGACGGTTGGGGAAGACGTTCGAGTCCGAATGATCGTGGATCAGGCGGTGGCGAGGTTGCGGAGGGCGGCGACGAGGCGCTCCTCAACCGGGGCGGTCGCCTCGGCGTCCGCCTGGGCGGCGGCCTGACGGGCCTCGGCGATGGAGTAGCCGAGGGCCTGCAGCGCCTCGACCACCTCCAAATCCTCCCGCGACGACGGGACACGGCCGCTCGGCGTGATGTCGGCGGGCAGCTTGCCGCGCAGCTCCAGCACGAGCCGGGAGGCCGTGCGCTTGCCGACGCCCGGCACCGTGGAGAGCAGATCGACCCGCTCCTGGGAGATCGCTTCGAGCAAGACGTCTGGCGTCATCTTCGTCAGGATCGCACACGCCAGGCGCGGGCCGACGCCGCTGACGCCGATCAACGTCTGGAACCAGGTCAGCTCGGCCTCGGTCAGGAAGCCGTAGAGCACCATCGCGTCCTCGCGCACAACGAGGTGCGTGACGACCGAGATGCGGTCGCCCACGTCGCCGGCGTCGGCCAGCGTCTGGCCGCTCGTCATCACCCGGTAGATGACGCCCTGGACGTCGACGAGGACCGCGTCACCGGTGACACCGTGGACGATCCCCTTCAGCCCCGCGATCATGAACGCCCCTCACACGAGTCCAGCGACAGATTGAAGACCCGCGCCGCGTTGCCACCCATGATGGCCGGCAGATTGGCTGCGGCGATGCCGGCGCGCAGCACCCGCTGGCGGAACCGGTCCTGACTGAGCAGCGGATAGTCCGACGCGAAGAGCACACGATCAGCCCCGACGATGCCGGCGACGGCCGGGAAGATGTCGAAGCGGTAGAGATAGGTCGAGGCGGCCGAGTCGTAGACGACGTTCTTCGTCACCTCGGCGACTTCCGGCATCAGCTCATAGAAGGGTAGCCCACCGCCCCAATGGGCCGCGACAACCTTGAGGTCCGGAAACGCGGCGAGAAAGGGGATGAGCCGCGCCGGCGTCGCCTCTCCCTTGCCGGGATAGCGGTGACCGACCGGTTCGGAGGTGTGGATCAGGGCGGGCCGGGCCGCATCGATACAAACGCGCATCGCCTCGGTCAGCCGCGTCGTCTCCTCCCAGGAGAACTCCTGGGCGTCGGCGTTCAGCTCGCCGATCCCGGCTGCGCCGAGCGTGAAACAACGCTCGATCTCCGCGGCGGCGCCCTTCACGTCCGGCGGCACGATGGCCAGCCAACTGATTCGGCCGCCACCGGCGGTGGCCGCTTCCGCCATGAAGTCGTTGTGCTCGCGGCAGAGGCCGAGATCACGCCACGGCCAGCCACAGGCGATCGAATGGGCAATACCCGCCCCATCCATGCTGGCGACCAGCGCCGCCGCGTCGGCGATCGCCGCCTTTGGGTCGGCATAGAGCTCGCCGAACCACCGGTCGCGGGAGCAGTAATGCGCGCGACGCAGATGCACGTCCGGCGGGAAGAGGTGCGTGTGCGCGTCGATGACCGGAAATGGCTGAGTGGCATCAGGCATGAGCTAATACAGGAAGAAGTAGCCGACGAGGGCCAACGCGATGAGCAAAATGACAATGGAGACGATCACCGGCACCAGCAACGACGGCCGCGCGGCCTCCAATTCGGCGGAGACCTGTTCCCGCTTGATCGTCGCCACCGACGGCATCACCGCGGCAATGACGGCGGAGACGTTGTCGGTCGTCTTGCGCTCGATCGCCAGCCGGACGAGCGCGTGGGCGGTCGCTTCCGGGTCGTTCGTCGCCAGCGCCTGCAGATAGTCGTCCGGCGCCAGCACGTCGAAGAAGCCGTCGGTGCAGAGGATGAGGCGGTCCTCCGGCAAAAGTGTCAGCTCGAAGATGCCCGGCATCCGCTTGTCGAGCCGCTCCTGCGTGCCGACCGCATGGGTCACGATGTTGCGCTGCGGGCTCTTGCGCGCTTGCTCCTCGGTCAGCTCCCCCCGGGCGACCTGCTCGGCCACAAGCGAATGATCCTGCGTGATTTGGGTCAGTTGCCGCGCCCGCGCGAGATAGGCGCGGGAATCGCCGATGCTGGCGATCGTCAGGTACTTACCCTGGATGATCGCGGCGACCAGGGTCGTGCCCATCACACCACCGGACTCCTGCGCCCGCTGATAGATCGCGTCGTTCGCCCGCCGGGCGGCCTGCTTGAGCGCGTCGGCGACATCCGCGGGCATCTCGCGGGCGAAGAGGTCGCGCACATAGTCGATCGCCAGTTGACTGGCCACCTCGCCGCCCTGATACCCGCCCATGCCGTCGGCCACGGCCAGGACGTACCCTGTTTCGGCACCATCCGGCAAGGGCCGCACCAGAATTGCATCCTCGTTCGTCGAACGTCCGCCCGTGTCGGTGGCGCCGCCAACCGCGACGGTCAGCTCCCCGGGTAGCGCGTTTACCATATCTCCGCTTGTGTCCTCACCTGCAGTCGAGACCGATCCCCATCGGCGCGCGCCGATCGGCGGGACCATTATCCAACGCGCCTACGTCCTTGGCCAAAGCCGGTCGCGGCAGGCCGTGAGCTCCGCATGTCCGGGACCAGCGCGATGCTAGACTGTGACGGGTCTGATCGGGCCCGCCATCCCCGCGCGAGATGAAAGGACGGCTTCGGGTCAGGCATGGGCAGAGACAGAGTCCGAACGCAGATGCTCATGGCGACGCTCGCCAGTGTGCTCGTGCTGCTCAGCGCGTGCGGGACCGGGGGCGGCACGAAAGAGACACCGACACCGCCGCCGCCATCGGCGCAGGAAATCCTGACCGCCGCGAGCCAGCGGCTGGCGCAGACGCAGACCGTGCATTTCACGCTCGACGTGCAGGGGCAAACCTACATCGACGATGCTCGCACGATGCAGCTCATCTCGGCGGCCGGTGATCTGGAACGGCCGGGGAAAGTCAGCGTGCAATTCAAGATCAAGATCCTCGGCGCGCCGACGATCTCGATCCAGATGATCACGATCGGCGACAAGGCATGGACGACCGATTTGCTCTCGGGCAAGTGGCAGCCGGCGCCGAAGGAATTTGGCTACAACCCGTCTGTCCTCTTCGACACGAAGGACGGGCTCGGGCCGGTCGTTGGCGGCATCCAGAATCCCAGGATGGTCGGCACGGAATCGGTCAACGGCACGCCGGCGTATCACATCAGGGGGACGGTGCCGGCGGCCATGATCGGCCCGTTGACCGACGGCACGATGACCGGCAACCCCATCACGGTCGATGTCCTCATAGGCAAGGAGAAGAACGAACTGCTGCAGGCGACGTTGAAGGAGCCACAGCAGGCCGGCAAGAAGCAACCGGCGGTCTGGACGCTGTCGGTCAGCGACTACGACAAAAAGGTGTCGATTGAAGCGCCTGTTTGACCGGCGTGCCTGGCGCAACGCCGGCCGGGATTCTCCACTGCTGACGATCTCGCTCTTCGCGGTCTTCCTCGGCGCGCTCGACCTGACCGTCATCGCGACGATCCTGCCGGAGATGATCGGCGACCTCGGCGTGAACACCGCCGACGTCGATCGCTACGTCTGGGTCGTCAACGGCTACCTGATCGCATATGTCGTCGCCATCCCCCTCTTCGGTCGCATCTCGGACCTGATCGGGCGGCTCAAGACCTTCCAGATCAGCCTCGCCATCTTCCTCATCGGCTCGGTCTGGTGCGCGATGTCGCAGACGTTAACCGCGCTGATCATCGGGCGGACCATCCAGGGGCTCGGCGGTGGCGCGTTGTTACCGGTGACGATGGCCCTGATCGCCGATCTCTACGCGGCCGACCGGCGGCTGCACTACCTCGGCATCGTCGGTGGCGTCGATACGCTCGGCTGGGTGACTGGCCCCATCTGGGGCGCGATCCTTGTCGCCTTCGCGCCGGGCACGAGCGAGCACTGGCGATGGGTCTTCTGGCTGAACATCCCCTTCGCGCTGCTCCTCTCGCTCGGCCTGGCGATTCTGGCGCGGCCGAGCGTCACGCCGCGCCTGCACGTGCGAGGCAACGTGGACGTCCTCGGCGCGACGTTCCTGGCGGCGGTGCTGGTCTGCCTCAACCTCGCGCTCGCCTCCGGCGGCGAGCTGGGGAACGCCGGCCGGTCCGGGCTCAGGGCGATGGGCGGGACGCCCAATCCGCTCGCGAAGTACTCGCCGGCGCTGCTGGGCGCGGCCCTGATCTTCCTGATCCTGCTCATTGTGTGGGAGCGGCACGCGACCAAGCCGATCCTGCCGATGGCACTCTTCCAGGAGCGTCCCTTCACCGCGGCGGTCGTCGCCAACGGGCTGATCGGCGCGGCGCTGATGGTCGGCATGGTGAACATCCCGGTCCTCATCGCGCTCCTTGTCGATTCGTCCCAGGTGAGCGAGATCAGCGCGCTGATGCTGGCGCCATTCACCATCTCAATGGCGATCTGTTCTCTGCTCTCCGGCGCGGCCTCCACGCGCTTCGGACTCCGCCGCACGGCGGCGGCCGGCATCGTGCTCGTCCTGATCGGCTACATCGCGCTCTACGTCTCGTTGGACGTCGATCACTACGAACGGGGCGCGATTGGCCTCGTGATCGCCGGATGCGGGTTCGGGTTGCTGATGACGCCGCTCAACGGCTCAACGCTCTCGGCCGCCGAATCGCAAGACTACGGCGCGGCGGCCTCGACCACGCTGATGGTGCGCTTGCTCGGCATGACGATCGGCATCTCGGCGTTGACGGCGTTCGGCGTCAAGCGGTTGCAGACGTTGACCGACCGGATCGCGCCGATCGTGCGCCAACCGAACGAGTCAACCGCGGCCTTCCTGGCGCGGCAGCAGCAATTCATCGTCGATCACGCGATTCCGCTCAGCGTCCAGGTGCTGCGCGAGACTTTCCTGATCGCGGCGATCATCGCCCTGCTGGCGATCATCCCGATCAGCCTGCTTGCCGGGCGTGGCCCTCACGCGCCGGTGATGCCGGCGCGCAGCTCGCGCAGCGCCTCGGCAACCGATTGACGCTCATTGAAGATCGCGGTGCCGGCGACGATGGTATCCGCGCCTGCCTCGACGGCCCGCTTGATCGTGCTGGCGTTGATCCCGCCATCGACCTGCAACCGGCAGGACGAGTTGGCGGCATCGATCATGGCGCGGACGCGGGCGATCTTGTCGATCATCGTGGGGATGAACGACTGGCCACCGAAGCCGGGGTTGACCGTCATCACGAGCACCTGGCCGACAAAGGGTAAGATCTCCTCCAGCGTCGACACCGACGTGGCGGGGTTGAGGCTCACGCCCGCGACCGCGCCGGCATCGGTGATGCGTTGCACGACCCGGTGGAGATGCGGGGTCGCCTCGACGTGGACCGTGACGTGGTCGGCGCCGGCTTCAACGAAGCGCTCGACCCAGCGGTCAGGCTCGGCGATCATCAGATGGCTGTCGATCGGCAGTGCTGTCCCCTGTTGGACGGCCTTCAACACCGGCAGCCCGATGGAGATATTGGGCACAAAATTGCCATCCATCACATCGAAATGGATGTAATCAGCGCCGGCGGCCGCGACCTCGTCCAATTGCTGGCCGAGGCGCAGGAAGTCGGCCGACAGCACAGATGGACCTATCCAGATTGGATGCTCGACGTTCAAACGGACCCTCCTCATCGCCGGTCGCGCGCGACCGCCACGCGACGCGTCTCGTTGGCCACGAATCTACCAGTCTTTGGCGCGGGATACCGGCGCCTCTGGCCGCCGGTCTGATCCTCATCGCTATTTTCTGGCCCATCACATGGGGATCGGTGCCGTTCTTCTCCCAGAACGCGTTCTTCCCGCTCTGGCTCGGCTACGTGCTGACGATGGACGGGCTAGTGCTGCGCATTACGGGCACGTCGCCGTTGACGCGGTCGCGCGCGAGGTGGATCTGGCTCTTTCTCTTCTCGGCGCCGGTCTGGTGGCTCTTCGAAGGCGCGAACCGCTTTCTTGGCAATTGGGAGTACATCCTGCCGCACCCGATCTCCGGGTTCGAGTACTTCATCCGGTCGTCGATCGCCTTCTCGACCGTCATCCCGGCGGTCTTCACCACGTCGGAGCTGGGACTCTGGCTGGCGCGGCGTTTGCGCTGGAACGGTCACTTCATCCGCATCGCGCCGGGACAGCGCGGCCTCCTGCTCATCAGCGCCAGTGGGGTCAGCATGCTTGCGCTCAGTCTGCTCTTCCCGCACTGGGCGTTCGGGCTGGTCTGGATCGGCGCGTTCCTGGCGCTGGACCCAATCAACCGGATGCTCGGCGCGCGGAGCGTCGCGGCCGATATCGCCAGAAACGAGTGGCGAACGGTCGCGGCGCTCTTGATCGGCGGCATCCTCTGCGGTTTCTTCTGGGAGATGTGGAACTTCTACTCGATGCCGAAATGGGTCTATCACGTCCCATACGTCGGACATCCGAAGCTCTTCGAGATGCCGATCCTCGGCTACGGCGGCTACTTGCCCTTCGCGCTGGAGCTCTTCGCCCTCTACAATCTCGCGTTCTGGCTTGTGATGCGGAAGGCAGAGGAGTATGCGTTGCCGCCGCAACTGGAAGTGCGCCAGCCGCGTTCAACAGATGAAGGCACGGTCGCCGGGGACGGCCGGAGCCTCCTATAATCGAGGTCTGAGCGCATGATTGGCGAGCGGCGGCATCCACCAGGTGGCAATGTGAATCTTCTGGACCGGTTTGAATCGTCAATCGAACGGCTGATGGAAGGGTCGATCGGACGCGTCTTTCATCAGTCGCTGCAACCGGCGCAAGTTGGCCGGAAGCTCGAACGCGCCATGATCGGCAGTGAACGCGCCTCGATCGGCTCGCCGATCGTCGCCAACCGCTACGTCGTGGCCCTGAACCCGGGCGATTACGACGATTTCGCCGAATTCGCGAACGGCTTGTGCCGGCAGATGGAATCCTTCCTGGCGGCGGTCGCCGAGCAGCGTGGGTACACCTTGCTGGACATGCTGCGCGTGGAGCTGCACGAGGACGAGCATGCCCAAAAGGGCAACCCGCTCGTTCAGGCGAGCATCACCGACCGCGCTGGCCGGCCGGCCGCAGCGGCTCCCGCGCACGCCACGACCCAGGGCACGCAGATGTTCGAGCCGGTGACGAGTCGCCATTTGAGTCTCGTCCTTCAATCGGGGAGCGGCCGCAACATGCGCTTCCCGATCGGGTCCGGGCCGATGACGATCGGCCGGGCGGCGGAGAACGAAATCGTTCTCGACTCGTCGGATGTCTCGCGACGACACGCTCGCTTGACCTGGGTTGGCAATCAGTTGCGAATCGAGGACCTGAACAGCACGAATGGCACACGGGTGAACGGGACGCCGGTCCGGCTGTCGGATGTGCAGCCCGGAGATCAATTGACGCTCGGGGCGCAGGTACTGACGGTCGAGGCGGAGGACGGACCGCGCGGGCGGTTCGGCCGGATGCGGACCTAGCCCATGCCCGGATCGACGAGCCTGCCATTCGACTGGTTCATCCTGCTGCTGCGGCTGCTCTTCATCGTCCTGATCTATCTCTTTCTCTACTGGGTCGCCAAGGTGACGCTGCGGGAGCTGGTCGCGGTCGGCACGACATCCAGCCAGGCGGCCGGCACCGTGCCGCCTCTGGAAAGCAGGCTGGAGATCGTGGAGCCGGCACAGTCGTCCTACGCGCCGGGCGAGACGATCGCGCTCGGCCACTACGACACGATCGGCCGGTCCGGCGACAACTCGATCCAGCTCGACGATGGCTTCGTCTCCGGGCACCACGCTGAGGTCTCGTTCGAGCATGGGCAATGGCTGCTGCGCGATCTCGGCAGCCGCAATGGGACGTTCGTCAACGGGCAACGGGTTGTCGGGGCGACGCTCCTCGGCAGCGGCGACATCGTACAATTCGGCCGGATGCAGCTCCGCTTCGCGGCCTGAGGCGCCGCCGCCGCGTTTCTCGCCGCGTTCTCCCCGCAGCAGGCAATCGCGCACCACGATCCGACCGGCCACGCCGGCCGGCCATGAGAGGATGGGCTCCCCTGATCACCGAAATCCGACCGTCACGAACGCCGGCTTCGCCAGTCCGCCTGCCCGGCTCACTCTCGCTCGTCCTGCCGGCGCACAACGAGGAGGCGAACATCGAGGCGGTGGTCAACCACGCGCTCGACGTGCTGCCGAAATACACCGACGAGTTCGAGATCATCGTCGTCAACGACGGCAGCAAGGACCGGACGAAGGCGATCCTCGACCAGTTGAGCGCCGAGGAAGCGCGGGTCAAACCGGTGCACCACGCGGTGAACCGCGGCTACGGCGGCGCGCTTATCAGCGGTTTCAACGCGACAAGCGGCGCTTATGTCATGTTCATGGACGCCGACCGGCAGTTCGACATCGCCGACATCCGCAACCTCTCGCCCTTTGTCGTCCTCTTCGACGTCGTCGCCGGCTTCCGGATGGAGCGCAATGACCCGATCATCCGCCGCATCAACGCCGAGGTCTTCAACATCGCCGTGCGCATCCTCTTCGGCGTTCACATGCGCGACATCGACTGCGCCTTCAAGATCTTCGACGGGCCGATGCTGCGCTCACTCGATCTGTCGGCTCCAGGAGCGCTGATCAATGCCGAAATCCAGGCGAAGTTGCGACGGCAAGGCGCGACCATCGTGCAGGTCGGCGTGCATCACTATCCGCGCGTGGCGGGCACGGCGACCGGCGGCAGCCTGAAGGTGATCCTCAAGGCGATGTGGGAAACGATCGTCCTCTGGATCAGGATGCACAACTACCAGCCGCCGGCGAGCGCGCCAGCGCCACGCCGGTACTACGCGGTCGGCGACGCGCTGATTGGCGCGGGCGCCGCGATCAGCGCCTTCATCATCGACCGGATTGTCCGACGGGGTTGATGCGTCAGGCTGCCAGCTTGCGGGTCTTCCGCAGGTGGGCGGCGACCTCGTTCATCATATCGGCGGGGATGACCGGGCGGCCAAGCTCGCTGGCGACACGGTCCAGCGTGTAGTCGTCGAGCAGGGTACCGGTGCGGTCGGAGACCATCCGGCGGGTGACGAAGACGGGCCCCTCGCTCCGGCGGTTGGCCATCGTCTTCACCAAATCCTGACCGCAGAGCAGCCCGGAGACATTGATCTCAGTGCCGAGATAGTCGTTCTCGACTGGCACGACCTCCAGGTCGGCGCCGGTCCGCTCGT
Organism: Thermomicrobiales bacterium; assembly: GCA_025928015.1. Taxonomy (GTDB): domain Bacteria; phylum Chloroflexota; class Chloroflexia; order Thermomicrobiales; family UBA6265; genus JAICKJ01. The sequence goes on along the minus strand of JAICKJ010000124.1, from coordinate 1,366 downwards.
TGAAGCGGCCGATCGCCTCGCGCATCGTTGGACCGATCAGGGTGCCGCAGGCGACGGTGCCATTGGTGCCGCGCAGCGTGCCTGGCGTCGAGCGGTTGAGGTAACTGTCGAGGCCATTGAGGAAATGGCGGGTGATGCCGATGCCGTCCTCGATCTGCGGGAAGCCGTCGTAGACGGCGCTCTCCGGCACCTTGCTCCCCGTCATCAGATAGAACTCGTCGCCGAGGTGGAAGAAGGTCGAGCCGCGCTCCTTGCGGAAGCGCTCCTGCCAGATCTCCGCCTGGGCGATTACCTGGGCGGCTTCCTCCGGCCGGTAGCGTCGGACGCGGATCGCCTCGTGGTTTGCGCCGGGCAGGCGGCGCATACAGGTGCGCGAGAGGCGCATCTGCTTGCTCTGTCGCTCCTGTCCATGGTGGCTGAGCCCGACCGGGACGCCGGCGATCGAGATCAGGCGGGGACCGAAGGAGGCGAGATCGCGCAGGCTGCGCTCCATCTCGTCGCCGTCGTTGACGCCGGGACAGAGCACGAGCTGGGCATGGAAGTCGATGCCGGCCCGCTCCAGCCGCGCCAGATCGTCCATGATCTTGCCAGCATTCGGATTACCGATGAGCTGGACGCGCAGTTCTGGATTGGTGGCGTGGACGGAGACGTGCATCGGCGAGATGCGCTGGTCCTCAATTCGTCGCCAGTCTGCTTCGCTCAGATTCGTGAGCGTCACGAAGCTGCCGTAGAGCATGGAGTAGCGGAAATCGTCGTCCATGACGTAGAGCGAGCGACGCATGCCTTTCGGGATTTGCTTGATGAAGCAGAACGGGCAACTGTTCTCGCAGACGCGGACGCCATCGAACGTCGGGTCGGCGAAGGTGATGCCCCAGAATTCATCGCCGTCCAGCTCCAGCTCGTAGCGCAGGATCGAGCCGTCCCGATCGACGTCGAGCGTGACGTGCTCCGAGGCTGCCTGGAACTGGAAATCGAGCGCGTCCATCAGCGGATTGCCGTTGATGCCGAGGATGCGGTCGCCCGGCTCGATGCCGAGCTCCATCGCCAGCGACGCCGGCGAGACGACCTCGACGGTGCCCGGCGCGACCGGGACGAGATCGACGCGGCGCTGGGAGAGTGGACTGACGATCGGCATGAACGGAAGTGCTTTCCTGTGGTGACGGGGCAACGACGTTGTGGGCGCGTTTGCGCCCACAACCTGTCAATCCTACCACAGCAGGTTATGGTGAAGCTCATCCCGGGGGTCTGATGCAGATTGTGTGATGGGCGTATGCTGGGAGGACTGGACCCACGTTTCGCGCAGAGGAGGAGCCGATGCCCGCGTCATCCGACGAGTCCCGCCCCGGTGCGTCCCCGGTGATGCTGG
>JAICKJ010000074.1 GCA_025928015.1 Thermomicrobiales bacterium | reverse complement strand
GGTTTCGCCCCGGCGATCTCCTTGGAGACGTGGGGGAACGCATCATCCCGGAAACGGTCTCGCTGGACCACGCCGTCGCCGGCATCATGTGCGAAGCCGAATTCGTGTGACGTTCGACACTCAGTCGTCGCCGGGGACGCCCGCCTCCGCCGGCGCTTCCTGCGGTAATGCGATCGCGGCGCCCGGATGGGCGAACTGGCTGTTGTAGAGGTCGGCGTAGAAGCCGTTGCGGGCCAGCAATTCGTCGTGCGTGCCCTGCTCGACGATGTTGCCGTCGCGCATCACCAGGATCAGGTCGGCGTCGCGGATCGTCGACAGCCGGTGGGCGATGACGAAGCTCGTCCGGCCGGTCATCAGCCGCTCCATCGCCTCCTGGATCAGCGCCTCGGTGCGGGTGTCGACCGAGCTCGTCGCCTCGTCGAGGATCAACATCGGCGCGCCGGCCAGCATCGCCCGGGCGATCGTCAGGAGCTGCTTCTCGCCGGCGGAGACGTTGTCCGCCTCCTCGTTCAGCTCCATCTCGTAGCCGCCGGGCAGCGCCCGGATGAAGTGGTCGGCGTGCGCCGCCTCGGCCGCCGCGCGGACCTGCCCAGGCGTCGCGCCCGGATTGCCGTAGGCGATGTTCTCCTCGATCGTGCCGGTGAAGAGCCAGGAATCTTGCAGGACCATGCCGAAGAGCCGCCGCACATCGCCCCGCGTCATCTCTCGCGTCGACACGCCGTCGATCCGGATCTCGCCGCTCGTCGGGTCGTAGAAGCGCATCAGCAGGTTGACGACCGTCGTCTTGCCGGCCCCGGTCGGCCCGACGATCGCCACCCGCTGCCCCGGCTGGATGTGGGCCGAGAAGTCCTTGATGATGATCTTCTCCGGGTCGTAGCCGAAGACGACGTGGTCGAACTCGACCTCGCCCCGGACGGTCTCCAACTGGACCGGGTACGGAACTTCGCTGCTCTCCTCGGGCTCGTCGAGAAACTCGAACACGCGCTCGGCCGCGGCGGCGGTCGATTGCAGCACATTGGCGACGTTCGCGGTCTGCGTGATCGGCTGCGTGAACTGCCGCAGGTACTGGATGAACGCCTGGATGTCGCCGATCTGCAACCGGCCCTTGATCGCCAGCCAGCCGCCGAGCACCGCGGCGGCGACGTAGCCCAGATTGCCGACGAACATCATGATCGGCATCATCAGCCCGGAGAGGAACTGCGACTTCCAGGCGCTTTCGTGCAGCCCCTCGTTCATCGTCCGGAACTCGGCCACCGAGCGCCGCTCCCCGCCGAACGCCTTCATCACCGTGTGGCCGCCGAACATCTCCTCGACGTGGCCGTTGAGCTGCCCGAGCGTCTGCTGCTGCTGCACGAAGTAGCCCTGCGAGCGGCCGATGATCAGCCGGATGAAGATCAAGCTCAGCGGCACGATCAGCAGCGCCACGAGCGTCATCAGCCAGCTGATCGTGAGCATCATGACGAAGATGCCGACGATCGTCGTCACCGACGTGACGATCGTCGGCAGCGACTGGTTGAGCGTCTGGGAGACGGTATCCACGTCGTTCGTCACGCGACTGAGCACATCGCCGTATGGGCGCGCGTCGAAGTAGCGCAGCGGCAGCCGGTCGATCTTCTGCGAGATGTCCCGCCGCAGGTTGAACGTCACCCGCTGCGCGACCCCGGCCATGATCCACGCCTGGATGTAGCCGAGGATGGCGCTGAGCAGGTAGAGCCCGACCAGCAGCTCGACCCAGCGGAGGATGCCGGCGAAGTCGATCCCCGGCCGGTGCGAGAGGTCCATCTTTTCGATCGCCGACACCTGCGCCGCCGGGATCTTGGCCCGGATGTCGGGCGGCATCTTCGCCAGGATGTCCGCGCCGGTCGTCCCCGGCGGCAGCTTGGTGCCCGGCGGCAACTGGCGCATGATCCGGTCGTAGACCTGCTCCTGCGTGTAGCCGCGGACGACCGTGTTGGTCACGTCGCCGAGGATGCGCGGGCTGATGATGGCGAAGAGCGTGCTGGCGACGGCGAAGACGAGGACGACAACGAGCGAGGTCCAGAAGGGCCGCAGGTAGGCGATGAGCCGGCGCATCGTGACGCGGAAGTTCTTCGGCTTCTCGACCGGACCGCCGAAGCCGGGGCCACGCCGGCCCATGATTGGCGGGGGGCCGCCACTGTGGCGTCGCTCGCTCATCGCCGCACCCCGCCGTCGGTCGCGGCCAGCTCGGCGTCGGAGAGTTGCGACGCGGCTATCTCGCGGTAAACCTCGCAGGTCCGCAGCAGCTCGGCGTGGGTGCCCTGCCCGACGATTCGCCCGGCCTCGAGCACGATGATTTTGGCCGCGTCCATGATCGTCGAGATGCGCTGGGCCACGATCAGGACGGTCTTGTCTTGCGTCTCCCGGCCCAGTGCCGCCCGCAGGTTCGCATCGGTGCGGAAGTCAAGCGCGGAGAAGGAATCATCGAAGATGTAGATCTCCGGGTCGCGGGCGATCGCCCGGGCGATCGCGAGCCGCTGCTTCTGGCCGCCGGAGACGTTCGTGCCGCCCTGGGCGATCGGGTGCGCGAACCGGTCATCGAGCTGGGAGATGAACTCGCTTGCCTGGGCGATGCGCGCGGCTTGCTCGACGACGCTGGGCGGCAAGTCCTCGTCTCCGTACTGGATGTTGGATTCGATTGTGCCGGAGAAGAGCACCGCCCGCTGCGAGACGTAGCCGATCTTCGCCCGCAGCTCCTCCTGATTCATGTCGCGCACATCGATGCCGTCGATCAGCACCTGACCCGAGGTGGCGTCGTAGAAGCGCTCGATCAGGTTGACCAGCGTCGATTTGCCGCTGCCGGTCGGACCGACGATCGCCGTCGTGCGGCCCGGGGCGGCGGTGAACGAGACGTCGCGCAGCACCGGCTCCTCCGCGCCCGGATAGGCGAAGGTGACGTCCCGGAACTCGACGGTCCCGTCGCCGGTTTGCACTGATGCGGGCTGCTCCGGATCGCGGATGCTCGGTTCGGTGTCGATCACCTCCATCACCCGGCGACCGGAGACGGCGGCGCGGGGCACCATGATGAAGATCATCGAGATCATCAGGAAGGCGAAGATCGCCTGCATCGCGTATTGCATGAAGGCGAGCATGTCGCCGATCGCCAGCGAGCCGGCGTCGATCCGGTGCGCGCCGACCCAGACGATGGCGATCGAGGTCAGGTTCAGCACCAGCAGCATCACCGGCTGCATGATCGCGGTCAGCCGGTTGACAACGAGATTCGTGTCGGTCAGCGTCTGGTTGGCCTGCTCGAACTTCGCCTCCTCCTCCCCTTCGCGGTTGAAGGCGCGGATCACGCGGAGGCCGGTCAGGCTCTCCCGCGTGACGAGGTTGAGCTTGTCCACCAACCGTTGCAGCAGGGTGAAGCGCGGGATCGCGAGGGTGAAGAGGAGCGCGATGACGGCGACGAGCACGCCGATCGCGACCGCCATGATCCAGGTCATCGACGGCGCGAGCTGCTCCGCCTTGATGATCGCGCCGACGCCCATGAACGGCGCGAAGAGCGCGAGGCGCAGCAGCATCACCAGCACCATCTGGACTTGCTGGACGTCGTTGGTGCAGCGGGTGATGAGCGAGGCGGTCGAGAAGTGGTTGAATTCCAGCAGCGAGAAGTCCTCGACCCGAGTGAAGATGTCGTTGCGCAGGTTCCGCGCGACGCCGGTGGCGATACGCGAGGCGAGGAAGCCGACGCCGACCGTGCAGGCGCCGCCGCCGAGGGCGACGAGCAGCATGACCAGCCCGGTGTGGTAGACGGTGCCCAGATCCTGGCCGACGATGCCGACGTCGATGATCCGGGCCATGTAGTCGGGTAAGGCGAGATTGGCGATCGTCTGGCCGAGGAGGAAGCCCAGCATCACGACGAGCGCGAGGAGGTAAGGTTTGAGGTAGCGGACGAGGCGCAGCACTGGCCAATTACCTCCGTGACCATCGCGTCACGATCGGATGCCAGTGTGCCACATCGGGCGGGGCAATGCGCGTCGGCGCGTGTCACGTTCCTGCCGCACGCGAGGGGCGAGGGCAATGAGTGAATCAGCGCGAACGCTGCGGATCGGTCTGGCGGCGGCGCGAAACGCGCCAACGGTCGAGGAGCGATTGCGGACGGTCGATCGGTTCCTGGCGGAGGCGGCGGCGCAATCGGTCGCCATCGTCTGTTTCCCGGAAGCCTACCTTCCCGGCTTGCGCGGCGAGGATTTCCCGGTGCCGCCCCCGGATCAGCGCCGGCAGCAGGCGGCACTCGACGCCGTCCGCGCCGCGGCCCGGACACATGGGGTGGCCGTCGTGATGGGCATGGAATGGGAGACCGCCGCTGGCCTGCACAACGTCGCATTCGTCGTTTCTCGTGAAGGTGAAGTGCAGGGCCACCAGGCGAAGAATCAGCTCGCGCCCCAGGAGGAGCCGTTCTACGTGCCGGAGGGGCAGCGACACATGTTCGAAATCGACGGTGTCCCATTCGGCATCGCGATCTGCCACGAAGGCTGGCGCTACCCGGAGAGTGTGCGCTGGGCAGCGGTGCGCGGGGCCAAGGTCGTCTTTCACCCGCACTTCACGGGCAGCGATCGCGCCGGCGTCACCCTCATGCGCTGGGGCGATCCCGACGCACCCTATTATGAAAAGGCGATGATCGCCCGCGCCGTCGAGAACGAGGTGTACTTCGCCAGTGTCAACAACGCGCTGCGCTTCCAGGAATCCGCCACCAGCCTGATCGACCCCGATGGCGCCTGCCTGGCGCACGTGCCGTACGGCGAGGAACGGTTGCTCGTGCATGACCTCGATCTCTCGCGGGCGACGGGATTGTACGCGCGACGATTCGACTCAGCCCTCTATTCGCCGGGCTGATCGCCTGCGTCCATCAGAAGACGGGTCACGTGTCCGCCCGGAGCCGGGCGGCGGCGCGCACCAGGGCCGCATTGCCCGCCGTGAGCTCGCCATCCGGGTTTCGCAGCGTGTCTTCCAGCCCGACGCGGGTGTCGATCCCGCGCCGGATGGCATCGGTCAGCAGGGGCCAGGTGATCGCGCCATCGCCGTGTTGCAGCCGCGGCGCCGTGACGTGGTGCCGGTCCAGCACCCCGTGAATCTCGCTCACCAGCGCGATGCCGCGCTCGACGTCGGTCCCGACCTGTTCCTCGCCCGGCTCGACCAGGATGCGCGTGACCTTGTTCGCGAACCCGGCGTCGATCAGCAGCTCCGCGTCCGCGGCCGTCCAGACGCCCGCCTCGATCCCGACCCCGGTCTCCAGCAACGCGCGCATCACCTCGATCGCGCCCGGCTCGGAGAGGTTGACCGACGAGTAATCGGGCGCCCGCCAATCCCGTATCAACGTCAGTCGCCGCTCCAGATCCGGCTCGATCCACTCCCCCGTCGTCACGCCGACCGGCACGCCGCACGCCTTGCGCACCGTTATGACAACTTCGTTGGCGATCGCTGCGTCGAGCGTCTCTCTCCCCTCGGCATCGCGCGGATGCAGGTGAATCGCGCCCGCGCCGGCGGCGACGCACGCCGCGGCATCCCGCGCCAGCTCCTCAGCCGAAAGCGGTACCGATGGATGGTCGTCGCGTGTTCGGTCGCCGTTCAGCGCGGCCTGGATCAGAACGGGCTGGCGAGATGTGCGGTCATGCATGCTGGTGGCTGCCCTTCCAGTCGACGGTGCGGTGGCGCGGATCAGGTGCCGTGCATGTCGATCCTACCGCGCACTCCGGTCAGGCGCTGTCCGCGTCGTCGACTGCCGCGCGGCGCCCGTATGATGGTGGGGCGAGGATCGTTCGCAAGATGGCAACGCGCCCGCCGGGCGCGAGCGGCAAGGGGGTGCGCATGCGGTTCTTCGTCACCGGCGCGACCGGTTTCGTCGGCGGACACGTCGTCCGTCAACTGCTCGCCGGCGGCCACGAGGTCTCGACCATCGTCCGCGACCCGGCCCGGGCGGGCCGCTTGAAGGAGCAGGGCGTCGCGGTCCACCGGGGCGATGTGACCGATCGCGCCAGCCTCCGGACACCGATGGAAGGTGTCGACGGCGTCTTCCACATCGCCGGCTGGTACAAGGTCGGCGTGCGTGACAAGCGCGACGGCATGCGGGTCAACGTCGACGGCACTCGCAACGTCCTCGAAACGATGCGCGACCTCGCCATTCCGAAGGGTGTCTACACGAGCACCCTCGCCATCTTCTCGGACACGCACGGAGCGGTGGTCGATGAGGGCTACCGCTTCACCGGTCGCCATCTGAGCGAATACGACCGCACCAAGGCCGTCGCCCACTACGACGTGGCCGAGTCGCTGATCGCGGCCGGCTTGCCGCTCGTCATCGTCCAGCCGGGCGTGGTCTATGGACCCGGCGACACCAGCGCGATCGGCCAGCTCTTGCGGCGCTACCTGCGCCGCAAGCTGCCGGCGATCCCGCGCGGCTCGGCGTACTGCTGGGGGTACGTGGGCGACATCGCGCGGGGCCACCTGCTCGCGATGGAACGTGGCACGCCCGGTGAGGGCTACATCATCGCCGGGCCGCCGCACACGCTGACCGGGGCGCTGGCGATCGCGCAGGACATCACCGGCATCCCCGCGCCGCGCCTTCGCCTCCCGGCCGGCGCGTTGCGCCTGGCGGCCGGTGCCGCCGGCCTCATCGAACGCGTCGTGCCATTACCGCCGGACTATGCGAGCGAGTACCTGCGGACCAGCGCCGGCGTGACCTATCTCGGGTCGAACCGGAAGGCGCGGGCGGAGCTAGGCTACGCCCCCCGCTCGCTCGAAGAGGGCCTGCGCGAGACGCTCCCGGTCGAGATGCGCGCCCTCGGTCTGACCGCGCCGTTGCTCACCTAGTCGACGTGCTGCCGCGCGGGCGCTTTGCGGGCGCGGCGACTCGCGAGCCGGGCCCGGACCATGGCCATGATCTCGTCGCCGTGCTCCTGCCAGACGTGAATCACGGTCGGCAGCAGCGAGAGGGCGATGATGCCCAGGATGACCGGCGCCATGTACTTCTCGACGCCCGGCATGTGGTTGCCGGCGAGGTAGCCGGTCAGCGTCACGCCGACCGCCCACAGAAGCCCGCCGATGACGTTGAAGAAGGCGAAGCGGGAGTACTTCATCGCGCCCATGCCGGCGACGACCGGCACGAAGGTCCGCACGATCGGCATGAAGCGGGCGATGATGACCGCCTTGCCGCCGTGCTTCTCGAAGAAGAGCTCGGCCTTGTGCAAATGCTCCGGTTTGAAGAACTTCGAGCCGGCGCGGTAGTAGAGCTTGCGGCCCGCGCTCTTGCCGATCGAGTAGCCGACGGCGTCGCCTACGACGGCGGCGAACAGGCAGCCGATGCAGAGCGCCCAGATGTTCAGATAGCCCTGGGCGGCGAGGAACCCTGCCGTGAAGAGCAGGCTGTCGCCGGGGAGGAAGAAGCCGACCAGCAGGCCGGTCTCGGCGAAGACGATGAGCATGACACCGAGCACGCCAGCGGACCGAATCAGGCTCTCGAGATCGAAATGGAGCAAGGGAGACTCCTGGCGCGGAAGGCGATCTGTCACAGACGCACGCTGAGGTCAGGAAATCGGGAACCACGTTGATGGCGATGAGCGCATCAGCGTCGCGCGTCTGGCCCGGGTGGTCCCGGACAGAGTATATGCCGAACATTACCCTGCCCACCATCATTTATCGCCTCACGATGCGACACCTTGCTTTCATCGCATGGTCACGACCGGTTCATGGCTTTTCGTTTGCATTGCGGTCCGTTATGATGCTGCGTATCAATCAACGAACAGCATGAGGCGATGTCATCGGGCGGAGGGGACCGAATGGGGATGACATGTCGGCGCCGGCGTTCCGGCTGGGCTCGGGCGGCGTACCTGCTGCTGATCTGCGGGCTGATGCTGCCCGTTATTGCCCTCACGCATCCGCCACGGGGCGCTTTGGCCGCCGGCTCGGCCACGATCAACACGGATGCGCTGAACCTCCGCGGCGGCCCGGGCACCGGGTACCGAGTGATCACCGTCATGTACCAGGGCGAGTCCGTGACCGTGCTCGATGGCCCGCTCAATGGCTGGTACAAGGTGCGGTACCGGTCCTCGACCGGCTGGGCGTTCGGCGACTACCTCAAGCTGGCGGGCGGCAGCACGACCCCACCCGCCACCGGTACGGGCACGGCGACGGTCAACACCGACGCGCTCAACCTGCGCGGCGGCCCCGGCACTGGTTACGCCGTGCTGCGGGTGATGTCCCAGGGACAAGCGGTCGCCATTGTCAGCGGCCCGTCGAACGGCTGGTACCAGGTGACCTATCAGGGCGTCACCGGCTGGGCCTACGCGACCTACCTCGCCGTCGGCGGCAGCCCCACGACACCCAGCGCTGCCACAACGGCGACGGTCGACGTGGATCTCCTCAATCTGCGGAGCGGCCCGGGCACCGGCAACAGCATCCTCGGCCAGATGCTCTATGGCGAGACGGTCAAGATCCTCGGCTCCTCCGGCGACTGGTACCGGGTCAGCTACTTCGGCACGACCGGCTACGCGTACGGCAGCTATCTGCGCTTCGGCGCCGATTCTGCCTCCGTCTGGGTGCCGGTCCACCAGCAGGAGCACAGCCTGTCCTGCGAATACGCGTCGCTGCAGATCGCGACGGCCGGGCTCGGGCACGCAGTCGCGGAGGACCGGTTCATCCCGGTCGTCGGCCAGGCCGCCAACCCGCACGATGGCTTTCGGGGCAACATCGACGGCACGTACATCTTTGGCACCGATGACTACGGCGTCTATCCGGAGCCGCTGGCGCGGGCACTGCCGGTCTTCGGCTTCAAAGGCGAGGTCTTTTACGGCGGCGTCGACAAGCTGAAGGCGCACCTCAGGGCCGGACACCCGGTCGTGGTCTGGATCGATCTCGGCTTTCACACGAGCTTCAAGATGACGATCGGCGGCCAGTCGGTGACGATGGCGCCCCGCTCGCACGTCGTCGTCGCGTATGGCTATTTCAGCGGCGGCGTGCTGATCTCCGACCCCGACTCGTCCAATCCGAAGCGCGTGATCCCATGGAGCGATTTCAACGTGATGTGGCAGAGCATGGACCAGATGGCGCTGGCCGTCAGCCGCTAGGTCCGGCGGTCGCAAAGGGCAGCGGTGCTATGACGTTTCATGGTCTTGCGCGGGTCCTCCGCGCCACCCCCCAGGTCGCGACCGTCTCCCCCGCCGCGTCGCGCGGGGTGGCTCCCCATGGCGCGCGCCTGAGCGCGCGTCCCGCGCCCCGGCTGACCTTTCGCCTGGCTCAAACGCCACTGTTGGCCCCGCCGGCGCTCAAGGTGAGTCTCCCCTCTGACGTATCCGAACAGACGGCCGCCAGGCATGCCCAGGCGGTGATGCAACCCGGCCATCCCGGCACGGTCAGACCCGGTGCATCCCACGGCGGCATGGGTCAGGTTCTCGCGCCGGATCAGGCAGCACAGGTGCAGGAGGCGGTGGGGCGTAACGGGCAGCCCCTCGACACCGCGGTCCGGGCAGCGATCGAACCTCGCTTCGGCACCTCCTTCGCCGATGTGCGGGTGCATGCGGACGCCGAGGCGGCTGCGTCAGCGCGGCGACTCGATGCGCGGGCCTACACGTTGGGACGTGACATCGTCTTTGGCCCCGGCGCGTACGCGCCGACCGCCCCGACGGGACAGATGCTGCTGGCGCATGAGCTATCCCACGTCGCGTGGCAGCGCCGCTCCGGTCTCTCCCTGGTGCAGCGGCAAATGGCTACCCGGCCAGCCCCCGACGAGGCCCACCGTGAGTTCGTTCGCGACACCATCGGCTTCTTGCAACGGAGCACCGAGTTCTACAACGAGCCAAACGTCCGTGTGACCGCGTCGGTGTTTGATCGCGTCATCACGAGCTGGTACGCGATGATCGTCCGGCAGGACGAGGAGATCGACCGGTCTCTGGGTGGCGACGCGGCCCTGCGGCGTGACGTGCGCGCGGCCTACAGCGCGGCGATCAGCACCCTGGTCCGGCGCGCGGCGGCCTCGCTCGGACGGAGCGAAGCGGATCTGTACGAAGCGAATCGGGGCCGCATCCCGATGTGGGCCTGGCCGACGCCGAGTCACCTTGTCGCGGGGATCACGACGCCGGTCCCGGCGGGCGTCACGCCGGCCGCCGGGACCGGGGCGGTGACGCTCATGGTCAACGGCGTGACGGTCGTCATTCTGCCCGACATCTTCGACCCAAGGCCCGGGACTCGCGCCCTGACCGGGTTGAACATCCGGGGCACGGTGCCCGCGTACCAGCCCGGGGCACCAACCGCGCAGCCGCCCACCGCGGAATTCGTCATTCAAACGACCTATCCGGCCGGCGTGCGGCCGGGCGGACGTTCGGCCTACGGACGTGGCACGACGGCGGAGGACGTCGCCGGCGGCAGGATCACGCCGGCGAGCACCAGCCTCGGGTTCCATGAGGGGAGCCACGGACTGGGATACATCGAGTACTTCCGGCGCCACGCGCCGCCGGCGTTCACCGGGCACGCCGGCATGATGGCGACAGAATGGGACGCTGCCGCGGATCAGTGGCAGGCAGCGATGACCGCCTACGGCGCGCAGGCGGGCCAGTTCGGGACGAGGCAGGGCGATTGCGCCGGCGTGACGATCGACGTCTTCAACCGCGCGCACCCGACGCCCGGCCAGCGGGTCATCCTGCAATGTCCGGCGCCCGCCGCGCCGCGCCCCTAACCCGGCGCGGGGCCGAAGAGGTTGGTCCAGACGAGCCGGGCGGCGAGCCCGCGGGCCGGCCGCCAGCCCTCGGAGAGGGCGTCGAGCGCCTTCATCGTCATGTCCGGGTTCCCGTACGCCAGCCGGGCGGCGCGCAGCAGCGCCACGTCGCCGCTGGGCCAGGCGTCCGGCGCGCCGATCCCCCAGAGCAGCGCCGATTCGGCCGTCCAGCGGCCGACGAGCGGCAGCGCGCGCAGCCGCCGCATCGCTTCGTCCGGCTCGACGCGGGCGTCGTCGTCCGACGGCAGCTCGCCGTTCATCTGGGCGCGGGCCGCCCGCACGATCGCCTCGGCCCGCTTCCAGGTCACGCCCGATTCGCGCACCAGTGCGACCGGTGCGTCCGCCAGCTGCGCCGCGCCCGGCAGCGGATGGAACATCCGCCCATCCAGCTCGACCGGCGCGGCGAATCTGGCCGCCAGCCGCGCCTGCGTCACCGCCGCAGCCGCGACGGAGATGCTCTGCCCGACGATCGCGGTCACCAGCCCGTCGAAGAGCGACCCGTCGCAGAGCGGCCGCAACCCGGGGAACGTCCTCGCCAGGTCGGCGATGACCGGATCGGTGAACTCTGGCAGCGGGATGTCGAGCCCGAGGACCCGCCTCCCCCACGCCGAGTCGCCGTCTCGCGCATTACTCGTTATGTCGAGATCGGCAATGTCAAGTTGTTGGGCTCGTCGCCAGACGACGCGCTCGCCCTCCCAGCCGGCCCAGAGGTAGGACCCCTCATGCCAGGCGTGACGCGGTGAGCGGTGTCCGACCCAGGCGGCCGGCCCGCAGGTGACGGCCAGCGAGAAGGGCGGACAGATCGGCAGCCGCCGGGAGTGCGGCTCAGCCACGTTCCCAGCGCTGCCGGATCGCCAGCCCCGCCCGGTGCCGCAGATTGCCCGGCAAGTCCCAGATGGGCCGCACGACCGCCATGACCGGCCGCAGCAGCCAGGCGTTGAACGCGCCCGTCGCGACCAGCACCGGTGCCGGCAAGGTGACGCGCGCCCGCTGGACGACGAACGCCCAGAGGTAATCGACAATCACGAACGAGATCGTCGCCCAGGCCATCCCGGCCAGCACGTCGACCAGCCAGTGGTTGGCCAGGTACATGACCGAGAACCAGAGGCTGACGTTGTAGACCATGAAGACGAGCCCGAGCCGCCGGTAGTACTTGACGGCGAAGAGCGTCACCAGCCAGGGGAAGCTGGCGTGCAGCGACGGCATCGCCGCGACCGGGTGCGGGCTGGCCCGACCCCAGATCGAATACGTGTCGAGCGTGCCGAAGTCCTTGATGTGGATTTGCGCGAGCACCTGGTTCTGCGGGTAGTGCAGCCCGCTGATCACGCCCCAGGTCTGCGCGAGCCAGGGGGGCGCCGCCGGGTAGTAGAGGAAGAAGAGAAAGGCGACGTAGGTCATGAAGCAGAAGGTCAGCGTGAACTGCCAGAAGTGCGTCTTCTTCGTGCTCCAGAGGACGAAGGCGAACATGCAGGGCAGGATGAAGTGGATCGAATAGAGCACCAGGGCAAAATAGTCGTACCAGTGGATGTGCCCCTGCTGGTAGAGCCAGCTCTGGAGCAGATTCCCGGCCATGTGGCCGTGCAACAGCGCCTTGTCGAAGGCGACCAGCCCTTCGAGATGGACATCCGGCGCCTGCCAGCGGGGAATCTCCCAGAGGACGCGCCCCTTCGTGACGAGCGTGCCGGCGATGCCGCGCAAATACTCGTACCCGAAGATCAGCAGGACGAAGGGGATCCAGTCGCGGATGAACGGACCGAGGCGGCCGAGGATCAGCGCGCCGACGAGCAGGAAGACGGCCCATTTGTCCGGCGTGAAGACGACGCCCCGCCAGAGGTAGATGACGACGGCCAGCGCCATGTAACCGAGGAAGAGCGCGGTCACCAGCCAGGTGAAGGCGCGGTGTGTCCCCTCATCGGTCAATTCGTCCGCGCTGTCGGGTCGGGGCTCCTGGTTGCGATTGCCAAAGGCGTGCGCGAAATCGGGGACGGTGCTGGCTGGCTGGACGTCGGGGGTGGTGGTGGCATCGGACTCAAACGTGGCCATAATGGGCAGCGTACGCCCGAAATGAAGCGAACGTCAACGTCGGCCCGCGTCTTGCATATGCCGCATACACGGCAGGAGGCGCATCTCGCTGCACGCGGTTCGCGGCGTGTGCTATAGATGGTCACCAAATTCTATCGTGTTCAGCGCTACATGGTTTGGAACCGCCGGACGAGGCGCCGCCGGCGGTCGTGTGATCGGTAATCGCCGGTTCCGTCGGGGGTCCGGCAGGGACAGAGCCGTCCGGGCCGTGGCCCGGAGAAGGAGCGAGGCAATGAAGCCGAATGCTGTCACGGCAGCGATGGTCGATCAGGTACTGGCGGGAAAGCTCAGTCGCCGTGAGGCGTTGCGCCGCGCGGCGGGTCTCGGGCTCTCCACCGCGTTCGCCGGCGCGCTCTTGGCCGCCGGCGGCCGTGTGGCCGGCGCCCAGGCGACGTCGGGCGCCTACACGCCGAAGGGGCCGAAGGTCGACAAGCTCGTCTTCTGGACCCGTTCGTCTCAGGACACCAGCAAGAACGAGTGGGACGCCCTCAAGAAGGCGGCCGACAACTACACGAAGGCGATCGGCACCAGGATCGACCTCGTGACCGTGCCGGACGCTGATTTCCGCAGCAAGCTCTCGATCGCCGCGCCGAGTGGCAACGGCCCGGATGTCTTCGGCCCGCTGGCGCACGACTGGATCGGCGAGATCGCGTACCAGAAGATCGCCAAGTCCTGGCCGTCGCTACCCAATCAGGATGACTTCAGCGCGGAGGAGCTGCAGCTCGTCTCGCTGCCCGTCTCCGAGACCGGCGGCACGCCGGCGCCGGGCGGCGCCGTGCAGCTCAACATCTACGCGCTGCCGCTCTTCACCGAGGCGCTGGCGCTCGTCTACAACAAGGACATGGTTTCCGATCTGCCCAAGACCTGGGACGAGGTGCTCAGCCAGGCCAAGGACCTGACCAAGGGCGGCAACTACGGCTTCGCCTTCCAAATCCTGACCCAGTACTACGAGGGCCCGTTCTTCTTCGCCGAGGACTCGTACATCTTCAAGCGACAGGAGAACGGCCTTTTCGATACGAGCGACATCGGCCTCAACGATCCCGGCGGCGTCAAGGCGGCCGAGGCGCTCCGCGACATGTACTACAAGAAGGCGCCGGAGATGCCGGAGGGCGTGCTCGATCAGGCGAACGCCGGCCAGATCCTGCCTGGCATGGTGCAGGCCGGGCAGCTCGCGATGACGATCGACGGCCCCTGGTCGGTGCCGTCGCTCAACGACGCCGGCATCAACGTCGGCGTCGCGCCGCTGCCGACCTGGACGAATGGCAAGCCGCTGACGCCGTTCCTCGGCATCCAGGCGATGCTCGTCAACGCCTACGGCAAGCAGGTCGAGGCGGCGACCGACTTCGTCAGCTTCATGGGCAGCACCGATCAGGTCGTGCCGATGGCGGTCGGCTTCCACAAGGCGCCGGCCCGCGCGAGCGCGACCGACGCCGCGATCAAGGCCAGCCCGGACTTCGAGGCGTGGATCGCGCAGACGAAGAACGCCAACCCGATGCCCAACATCCCGGCGATGCAGAACGTCTGGACGCCGTGGGGCGACGCGATGGTCGGCATCCTGCAGAAGAACGCCGCCGACGACAAGGTGAAGGCGCTACTCGACACCGCCGTGACGCAGATCAAGAAGAACATCCAGCAATCCCAGAGCTAGGCGCATCGTCCCGGGCGGGACCGGCGACCGTTCCCGCCCGGGGCCGCCGGGTCACCACCGATTCAGGATCGGAGCTCTCGCCATGGCCGTGAATTCCCAGGCCGCGCCGCCCGTCGAGCAAATCGCCATCATTCCGGGCGCCCGGGTCGCGCACCGGCCCCAAAAGGTCGCCTACGTCTACCTCACGCCCGTCATCGTCAGCGCGCTCCTCTTCACCATCATCCCGTTCTTCTATACGCTCTACATTTCCTTCACCAACTACCATCTCGTCTATCACTTCACCAATTTCGACATCGTCGGGTTCGCCAACTACCGGCACGTCTTCTCGCGGGGCGGCGAGTTCGTCCCGGTCCTGACCTGGACGGTCATCTTCATGTTCGCGACGACGGTGTTCAACGTCGGCGGCGGCATGCTTCTCGCCATGCTGCTCAACCATCCCCGCCTCAAGGAGCGCAGTCTCTACCGGACGATCCTGATCCTGCCCTGGGCGCTGCCCAACATCCTGCTCATCCAGGTCTGGGCGGGGCTCTACAACATCGGCGGCCCAATCAATCTGATCCTCACCAACCTGGGACTCAGCCGGGTCCAGTGGCTGCTGCAGGAGGCGCCGGCGCGGACAGCGTTGCTGCTCACCAACCTCTGGCTCTCCTACCCCTTCTTCATG
>JAICKJ010000259.1 GCA_025928015.1 Thermomicrobiales bacterium | reverse complement strand
TGAGAAATCATCGGCCATGAGCGAACTCTCGTAGCGAAAGCCACGGGCCAGGAGCAATTCGACGGTGTGGGCGCTATTGTCCCATGAGGGTGAGCGGTAGCCGATGGGCCGGACCCCGGCGACCCGCGTCAGCGTCTCCAGACCGCGGTCAAGGATTGCTGCTTCCTCCTCGGCCGATTGCAGCGCGGCCGGGTTCTCGTGCAGATAGCCGTGGTGGCCGATCTCGTGGCCAGCCGTGGCGATCGCCTTGACACTCTCCGGATAGGTGTCGGCCGTATGTCCGGTCACGAAGAAGGTGGCCGGTGTGTCTGTCCGCGCCAGCAGGCGGAGGATACGCTGCACACCGACCGGACCGAATTCGCCGCGCGAGATCATGCTCGGCGACGTGGCGCCGAACGATCCGAGCCAGAGGGAGATGGCATCGAAGTCAAAGGTCAGGCAGACCGTCGCCCGGTGCGCGTCCAACGTGATTACCTCCATCCTGGCTGCGCCATACAAACGCTCGCCCAGCGTCTGATAACGTCCTGTGCGTTCCCAGTGAGCCACGATCCGCCGAGGATCACGATCTGGGCCAAGGCATCGAGAAGGCATCGAGGAGGTAAACGGGCGAGATGGTTGGCTGCGCCTTACTCGGGCGCGGTGTCGATCGCAACCGTCGCCATCATACCCGCCATTCCGCCACCGGGAAATCGATCGTCACCGTCAGCCAAGATGGCACCCGTCCTGCGTTATCCAAGGGCAAACGGCCGGAACCCCGGCGTAAACGGGATCGAAAGGTGATGGTCGCACTGGTCTGGACGACGCGTGCGCCGTGCCTCGGCGCATGAAGGCAGGAGCGCATGCACAAACACTTTACCCGGTTCGCGCGGGCGGCATCCGAGACAGCCGGCAGCTACGTCGCATTCCTCGCGGCCGTTCTGATCGTGATCGTCTGGGCGGCGAGCGGCCCCCTTTTCAAATTCTCCGAGGTCTGGCAATTGGTCATCAACACGGGAACGACGATCATCACGTTTCTGATGGTCTTCCTGATCCAGAACACGCAGAATCGCGACTCGAAGGCCATCCACCTCAAGCTTGACGAACTGATCAATGCCATGAAGGCGGCAGACGACGCGCTGATCCCCGCCGAGGACGCGACGGACGAGGAACTCCGGGAACGGAAAGAACGGTACGAAGCGCTGGCCAAGGATCCGGAGACTGAGCATCGCGAGGCCACGACGACAGCGGCCGGCGGCGCCAGCGGCTTGTCGCCATCATGACGCGGTGGAGGGCGCCGCGCTGGCGGGCGCCGCGGCTGGCTGCTGCACCGTCAGTGCGCCCGGCATGAGGAGACCAGCTTCGGCCCGATACTGCCAAACCGACATGACCGCAGTGGCGCCTTCGCCAACGGCGGTCGCCACGCGCTTGCCGGAACCGTGCCGAACATCGCCGGCGGCGAAGACACCCGGGACGCTCGTCTCCAGCAACAGCGGATCACGCGCCAGCGCCCAGGTTTTGGGCCGGCCAGCCGTCACAACGTCGGGACCCGTCAGCACGAATCCGCGGTCGTCCCGTTCGACGGTCGTGCCGAGCCAGCGTGTCAGTGGCATCGCCCCGATGAAGACGAAGAGGGCGCCGGTCGCGACCGTCTCTCTTTCTCCGGTTTCCGTGTCCTCCAGCACCAGCGATTCCAGTCGGTCCTCACCGCGCAGCTCGGCGATCGTGGCGTGATATCGCACGACGATATTCGGTGCGTGCTCGATGCGCTCGACGAGATAGTGCGACATGCCGGCGGACAGGTTCGCGCCGCGAACGAGCATCGTGACACTTCGCGCGACGGTCGAAAAGTAGATGGCGGCCTGGCCAGCGGAATTTGCCCCGCCGACGATATAAATGTCCTCGCCCTGGATCGAGCCCGCTTCCACCATGGCGGCACCGTAATAGATGCCTCGCCCGGTCAGGCGATCGCCACCCGGTTGATCGAGCCGCCGGTAGGCGACGCCGGTGGCGACAATCACGGAATGAGCGCGCAACTCTGTTCCGTCAGAGAGGGTGACGCCGAGGACATCGCCTTCGGTGCACAGGGAGATGGCCTCCTGCGTCAGCAGAAACTCGGCGCCAAAGCGCCGCGCCTGGGTCACTGCCCGGCGGGCCAGGTCGCCGCCGGAGAGCCCGGCCGGAAAGCCGAGATAGTTCTCGATGCGAGAGCTCATGCCGGCCTGGCCGCCAACCGCCTCTCGCTCAACCACCACCGTCCGCAGGCCCTCGGACGTCGCGTAGACGGCAGCGGCCAACCCGGCCGGGTCGGCGCCGACGATGATCAGATCGTAGAGTGGCACTTCGGCCCGGCCGCGCAGGCCGAGCCGCTCGGCGATCTCGGCGATCGCCGGCTGCTCCATCGCGGCGCCGTCAGGAAAGATGAGGATCGGGTAGCGGGGCGCCGCGCCACCGGCGAGCAGCGCCAGCTCCTGGGCCTCGGGATCGGTCTCCAGATCGAGCCAGCGAAACGGCACCTGGTTGCGCGCCAGGAAATCACGCGTCGCGTGCGATTCCGCCGACCAGCGATGCCCAATCACACGGATCCCGTCGAAGGCGGGATGATAATCGGCGAGCCAGTCGTCCAGCAAGTCATCGAGCACCGGATAAAGCCGCTCTTCCGGCGGATCCCATGGCTTCATCAAGTAGTAGTCGAGATGAATATCGTTGATCGCGCTGATCGCCGCCTGCGTATCCGCGTAGGCGGTGAGCAAAACGTGCTTGGCCTGGGGGAAGAAGGGCCGGGTCTCCTTGAGCAGATCGACACCGGTCAGTCCGGGCATGCGTTGATCGACCAGCATCAGCGCGACGGTCTCGTTTGCCAGGCGCACGCGGCGAACGACGTCGAGCGCGCGATCGCCTGATTCGGCCCGGATCACGCGGAAGCGGTCGCCAAAGCCGCGACGGACATCCCGCGCCACCGCCTGCAAGACCTCGCGATCATCATCAACCGCGAGAATGATCGGTTTGTTCATGGTGGCCTCGTTTTGCGGCCAGGGCGTATTGCCGCTGGTCTACGACTTCCCATTGTCTGGGGCCCACGACCCACTTTACATCACGGGGGCATATAATCAACCGTGGGACCTACGAGTGAGACGCCCCTGCTGACGGCCGGGAGACCTTCCATGTCCGAGCCCACATATCCTGCTGTTGACCCTCGTCTCGTCGAGAGCGAGCAACGCTATCGCGCCGTAATCCAGAATGCGTCGGACATGATCCAAAGCGTCCGGGCTGACGGGACATTCGAGTTCGTCAACCGCGCATGGATGAAGACGTTGGGCTTCGAGGCGGACGAGATCCCGCGCATCAACGTCTGGGACATCGTCCACCCCGATGCAATGGACCACTGCCAGGTGCTCTTCACCAAGACGCTCCGCGGCGAGTCTCTCAGCTATATCCGCACCACCTTTCGCGCCAAGGACGGCACGCCGATCCCGGTCGAGGGCAATGTGACCCCTCGCTGGCTCGGTAGCCAGGTCGTCGCCACCCACGGATTCTTTCGCGACATCTCAGAGCGCCTGCGCGCAGAGGAACTGGAACGCCGCAACGCCGAGCTCGAACGTGAGCGGCTCGCGCGCTACCTGGAGAAGATGGCCGCGCTCGGCAAGCTCTCCGCCGGCCTTTCCCATGAGCTGAACAATCCGGCGGCGGCGGCGCAGCGCGCCAGCGACGACATCGCCGGCGCCCTGCGCCGGCGGGAGCGGGCGGCCCGCGCATTGATCGCAGCGGGACTGGGTGTCGCGCAATGGCAAGCGCTCGAAGAATTACTGGAAAGCGCGGACGAGGTGTCCAGGAGCCAAGGCGACCTCGATCCACTGGCATTGGACGAGCAGAGCACCGGGATCGAGGATTGGCTGGAAGACCATAGGGTCGACAATGGCTGGGATATCGCCCCTGGCTTCGTCCAGGCCGGCATTACCGGCGAGCGCCTGGACGACCTGGCGGATCGGCTCCCGCCGGGCACGCTGCCCGATGCGGTCGCCTGGCTCAGCGAAGGCCTCTCGACGAGGGAACTGATTGAAATCATCTCCCGCAGCAGCCACCGGATCTCGGAACTGGTGAGCGCGGTCAAGGGCTACTCGCACATGGACCGGGCGACGGAGCAGGTTGTCGATATCCACGAAGGATTGGAAGGTACTCTTCTCATCCTCGGGCACCGGCTCCGGAACATCACCGTTCAACGTGAATACGATCACGCACTTCCGCACATTCGCGTCTTCGGCAACACGATGAATCAGGTCTGGACCAACATCATCGATAACGCGATCGACGCTATGGAGGAACACGGCATCCTCACCATCCGGACGCGCCGCGGCACGAACACGTTGCTGGTCGAGATCGGGGATAACGGCGCCGGCATCGCTCCTGAGGATCTGGCCTGCATCTTCGAGCCCTTCTTTACCACCAAACCCCAGGGCGTCGGAACGGGACTCGGGCTCGATACCGCCTGGCGCATCGTGACCGAGGAGCACGGCGGCATGATCACGGTCGAATCGGAACCGGGCCGGACGGTCTTCCGCGTCGCGCTTCCATTGTTGGACACCGCCACCACCTCCTGATCCCGGTCCCGCGCGTCTCTGGCACGAGCGTCCGGCCCAGCCGTCCGTGGGGTACAGTTCGCTCATGCTTGCGTCGATTGACTTGCCCAATCTGCAACACGGTGTGCTACTCGCGCCATACACCACCTACCGGATCGGCGGACCGGCCGATCAGTTCGTCACCGTCCGCTCGCAACACGAGCTGGCCACGGCCGTGATCGCCGCGCGCGAGGCGGCCGTGCCGTGGTTTCTGCTCGGCACCGGCGCAAACATTCTGATCGGTGATCGTGGCGTCCGCGGCCTAGTGATCCACAATCGGGCCGCGGTAGCGCGGCTGGACGGAGATCGGTTGACCGTGGAGAGCGGCGCAACCATCGCGGAGCTGATCGAGCTGACCGCCGCTGCCGGATTGTCGGGGCTGGAGCATTTCGCCGGGATCCCGAGCAGCGTCGGTGGCGCGATCTGGCAGAATCTGCACTTCCTCGCGCCCGATCGGCAACGCACGCTCTTCATCGAGGAGATCGTCCAGGAAGCGACGATCCTTGACGCCGACAACCAGCTACAGACGGTCGATCGCGCGTTCTTCCAGTTCGGCTACGACGATAGCCGGCTGCACCATGAGGAGATCGTCGTGCTGGATGTGACCTTCCAGCTCGCGCCGAACGCGGGAGACGAGATCAGGCACCAGGCGGCCGCGAACCTGGCATGGCGCGCTGAGCGCCAGCCCCCGATCGAGCAGTTCCCCTCGTGCGGCTCAGTCTTTCAGAAGATCGAAGGCGTGGGCGCCGGCCGCCTGATCGATCGGGCCGGTCTCAAAGGGAAGCGGATCGGCGGCGCGCAAATCTCGCCCAAGCACGCTAATTTCATCATCAACCGGGGAGGCGCGACGGCACAGGACGTTCTTGCGCTCGCGCAATTGGCACAGTTGGAGGTCCAACGGCAGACGGGCTACACGCTGGAGATGGAGATCGGGCTGGTCGGCGAATT
>JAICKJ010000086.1 GCA_025928015.1 Thermomicrobiales bacterium | reverse complement strand
CGGCGGCGGTCCCACCGCCCGTATTGACGACCCAGTTGGCATGCTTGGGCGAGAGCTGCATCTGGCCGAGACGGTAGCCACTGATGCCGGCCGCTTACAATAAGCGGCCGGCGAAATCGCCCGGTGGATTGGCGAAGGTCGAGCCGGAGCAGGCGCCGGTCGGTTGAGTCCGGCGCCGGAACTCCGCGTGCGCATCGGCGAGCTGGATCAGCGCCGCCGGCTCGGCCTTCGGCAGCCGAAAGGTGGAGCGCAGCACGAGCCAGGGGCGCGGGCGTGGCGCCCCTTTGATCGTCGTCATCCGGTAGGACGGCTCCAGCCAGTCCGCCGCCACCGTTTCCGTCTCGCCAGTCTCAAAATGATAGATCTCGATCTCCTGCAGGTAGTCCTTCAGCTCGGTGCCGTGCGCGCCGGCGTTATTGACCGTCGCGCCGCCGATCTGTCCCGGCAATCCGACGCCCCAATCGAGCCCGGCCCAACCGTGCTCAGCGGCGTAGCGTCCCGCCCAGGAGAGCGGCGCCTGTGCGGCGATCGAGACCCGGACGGCGTCGCCCTCATCCTCGACGGCGATGAGGTTCCGCGCGCCAACGCCGGGGATACGGGCGACGATCGTCAGGCCGCGGATGCCCCGGTCGTTGACGAGCAGGTTGCTGCCGCCGCCGATGACCGTGATCGGCCAGCCCTGCTCATAGCCCCAGCGCGCGGCCGCGACGAGATCGTCCGGCGTCTGGGCCCGCACCAGGAGATCGGCCGGACCGCCAACTCGCATCGTCGTGTACATCGACATCGCCGCGTCGCGCGTGACCTGGAGCAACGGATGGCCAGGAATCGCCGGGCCGGCCTCGCCACGCCGAGTTGGCCGCTGGCGGGTCTTCGGCGCGGCGACCGCGATCCCGTCGGATTCGGGCGCGGCGACACGCTGGCCGAGCGCCGCGAGCAGCGCCGGGCCGACCGTCGTGACGTCGCCGGCGCCGAGCGTCAGGATGACGTCCTCGGGTTGCGCCAGCGCCAGGGTCCGGCTGACTGCCTCGCCCGGGTCCGCGGCCAGCACCGCCGCGCGCGACATGGCGTCGATCACGGCCTGCGAGGAGACGCCGAGTGTCTCGGTCTCGCCGGAGGGATAGATCTCGAGCAGGACGGTCCGGTCGGCGCGGTCGAGCGCGGCCGCGAATTCGGGCAGCAGCGATTTCGTCCGGCTGTAGGTGTGCGGCTGAAAGACGGCGATGACCCGCCGGCCGGGGAACCGCTCCCGGGCGGCCTGTAACGTGGCCCGAATCTCGTCCGGGTGGTGCGCGTAGTCGTCGATGACGTCAATGCCGGCGATGCGTCCCTTGTGCTCGAAGCGGCGACCGACTCCGGTGAAGCCGCTCACCGCCTGGGCGAGCGGTTGCAGGGAGAAGCCGAACGTTGTCAGCGCGGCAATGGCACCGGTCGCGTTGAGCGCCATGTGTGCGCCCGGTACCTGGAGCGAGAGCGCCGCTTCCTCGCCGTCCGGCGCAATCACCCACCACCCCGACTCGCGGCGGGTGAGCCGCCAATGGGCCGTCGTGTCCTTGCCATAGGTGACGATATACGGGCACTCCTCCGGCCGCTGGCGCAGCGCGGTGAGCACGCGTTGGCACCCGGCATTGTCGGCGCAGATCACGAGCGTGCCGCCGGGCTGAATGCAGCGGGCGAACTGGACGAATGCCTCATCGTACTCGGCCTGGGTCGGGTAGATGTCGGGATGGTCGAAGGAGACGGTCGTGATGATCGCGACATCGGGCCGGAGGAAGAGGAACGAGTGGTCGAACTCGTCGGCCTCGACGACCATGTGCGGCCCTTCGCCGGGCGCGGCGTTGGCGCCGGTCGCGGTCAGCATCGCGCCGATCGCGTAGGTCGGGTCCTGCCCCAGCTCGCGAAGCGCGGCGGTCAGCATGCCGGTGGTCGAGGACTTGCCGTGGCTGCCGGCGACGGCGATCGAGCGCCGCTCGCTGGCGATCATGCCGAGAAGCTGGCCCCGCTTGACGATCATCGCGCCGGCGTCCCGCGCGGCACCGATCTCGGTCGCGGCCGCCTCCTCGGCCCGACGCGTCGTCACCAACACGTCCGCCAGCCCGGCCAGCGTCGGGTCGCCGTGGCCCCGGACGATCGTCGCGCCCGCCGCGGCGAGTGAGCGGGTGTTTTCGGTCTCGGCGGCGTCGGAACCGGAGACGCGATAGCCACGCGCAAGCAGGATGCGGGCGAGGCCGCTCATGCCGATGCCGCCGATGCCGATGAAATGGAACTGTGCCGGTGGTGGCGGCATTGTGATCTCGGTCCGGACGGCCGCCTCGGTGGGCATCACATCGCGTGGCGCCACATCGCTACTCATGGGACCCTGCCTTCATGGGCGCGGCCGCGGCCACCCGGCGCACCTCGGCGCGGAACTGCTCGCCGCGGTCGAACTCATTGCGGAAGATGCCGAAACTGGCGCAGCCGGGCGACAGCGCGACGGTATCGCCGGCGACCGCGTCCCGTCTGGCGGCGGCGAGTGCCTCCGCCATCGAGCCGAAGGGGCCCTGCGAGACGACGCCGTGCTCATTGAGCAATGCGCCGAGGCTGGCGGTGGCGCTGCCATCGAGCAGAGACACAGTCGCGCCACTCGCGGCGATCGCGGCCGCCAGCGGAGTCAAGTTGGACTGCTTGTCCGCGCCGCCGGCGATCAGATGCAGTCGGTTGGCGCGGGCCGCGAGGACGCCGATGGTGGCGATGGCGGCAGCGGGCGCGGTCGCGGAGGTGTCGTTGATGTAGGTGACGCCGTCCACGACGCCGACCTCCTCCAGCCGGTTCGGCACCCCTCGGAAGCCGCGCAGGCCAGCGCCGATCGCGTCCGGTGGCGCGCCGTAGGCGAGCGCGGCGGCGACAGCGGCCGAGGCATTCGCCGCGCCGGTCTCACCGGCGAGCGAAAGGTGATCCGGGCGTAACCACGAAAGCATCGTGCCCTGCCAGCGAGCGTGAATGCGCTCGTCATCCGCCCAGACCGCATCGCCCGCGGCTGTTCGATCGCCGAAGGACACGAGCCGCGCCCGCGTCTCGTGCGCGATGCGCCGGGTGTCGGCCTGGCAGGCGTTGTAGACGACGAAATCGTCCGGGCCGAGGTGGTGGCCGATCGTTCGCTTGGTCCGGGCGTAATCCTCGTAGCCGTCGTACGGGTTGAGATGGTCTTCCGAGATGTTCGTCAGCACGGCGACGTGCGGGCCGAGCATGTGCTCGTCCAGCGCCTCGAGCTGCCAGCTCGACAATTCCAGCACGACCGGCGTCTCCGGCGTCAGACGGTCGAGCTCGCCCAGCGCGGAGATGCCCATGTTGCCCGCCAGCAGGGTCTCCGGCTTCCACTGGCGCAACATCTCGCCGATCAGTGTCGAGACGGTCGTCTTGCCCTTCGTGCCGGTCACGCCGAGGATCGGCGCGACGCAGCCACGGAAGAAGATCGACATCTCCATCTCGATCGACACGCCCTCCGCCCGCGCCGCCTGCAGCCAGGGCGACCGTCGCGGCACGCCGGGATTGCGGACGACGATATCGGCGCCCCCGGCGGTGAAGTCGCGCGGCTCGTGGCCGCCGAGATGAAAGGTGATCGGCAGACCGGCGAGCTGATCGATCGACGTCTGGAGGGCGTCCGCGTCCTTGCCGTCGGTCACGGTGACAATCGCGCCGTGCTCGGCCAGATAGCGGGCGACGCCGACACCGCCGCCGAGGATGCCGAGCCCCATGACGGTGACGCGCTTGCCGGTGAAGTGGTTGTCAGTCATGGCGTCTCTCCGCGGGCGATCAGAGCAAGGCGAGGGCGACGCCGAGCAACCCCGCCATCATGCCGATGAGCCAGAACCTGATGGCGATCTGAGTTTCCTCCCATCCCAACATCTCGAAGTGGTGATGGAGGGGAGTGCGTTTGAAGATGCGCCGGCCCTCGCCGTACCGGTGGCGAGTGTATTTGAAATATGACACCTGGATCATGACCGTCAGCGTCTCGGCGACGAAGACGGCGCCGACGACCGGCAAGAGCAGCCACTGCCCAGTCATGAACGCGGCGATCGCCAATGATGCGCCGATCGCCAGCGCGCCGGTGTCACCCATGATCACCTGCGCGGGATGCGCATTGAACCAGAGGAAGCCAAGCAATGCCCCGACCATCGTGAAGCAAAACGTGACGACTCCGACCTGGCCCTGCCGGTAGGCGATGATGCCGTAGGAGCAAAACGCGATCGCCGCGGTACCGGCGGAGAGGGTGTCGAGCCCATCAGTCAGGTTCACCGCGTTGGACATGGCGATGATCGAAAAAGCAGCGAAGAAGACGTAGATCCAGCCGATGTCCAGCCGGCCGTAGAAGGGCACGTAGACGTGGTGCAGCCCGAGACCATAGGGGTCGGGCAGGTGAAGCACCAATGCCGCGCCGATGGCGAAGAGCGCGAGCCAGAGAAACTTGAACCGCCCCGACATGCCGCTCTTCTGCTTGCCCACGAGGTTCCAGTAGTCATCGACCGCTCCCAGCGTGCCGGCGGCAAGCAGGACGACGATCGGCAACAGCATCGAGAGGCGGCCGACGGTGTTGAAGACGAGCGTGATGAGAACGACGCTGAGCATGATCATGATTCCGCCCATCGTCGGCGTGCCAACCTTGCCCGAGTGGATGCCGTCCATCAGCTCGATCCGGATCTTCTTGCCGAAGCCGCGAGCGCGCAAGAAGGTAATGATCGGCCGGCCGAGGATGATCGTGACGACGAAGGCGAGCGCGGCGAGGGCCAGCGAGACCGCCATGTTCTCGTTGGGGTCGTGCGGCATGACGCTCTGCACGGCGAGTGGTCCCAGCAGGAGTCCCGACATGGCCTAGTGTCCCTGCTCCGCCGCTTCGCCAGCCGGCTGCACGTCGCTGCGGAGGGCGGCGACGATGTCCTCCATCTGGAGTCCACGTGATCCCTTGAGCAGGACGCAATCGTCGGCGCGCAGCTCGGACCGCAGGTAGTCGATCAGCTCCTGGCGCTGCTCCTCCGCGAACGAAACGATGGTCAGCGGCCGGTCGGGTGGGCGGTCCACCTCGCTCGCCGCGCGGGCGAAGATGCGCGCCAGCTCGCCATAGGTCACGAGCAGGTCGACGACATCGCCGGCGCGCGTGCCGACGAGCTCGTGCTCCTCCTCTTCGACGTCGCCCATCTCGCGCATGTCGCCGAGCACGGCGACCCGGCGGCCGGACTGGACGTCGGAGAGCACGGAAAGTGACGCGAGCATTGAGGGCGTGCTGGCGTTGTAGGTGTCATCGATCAGTTGGGCGCCGTTCGGACCGGGCACGAAGAGCAACCGCACCTGCACGGAGGGGTCCTGCAAGCCGAGCAGCATCTCGGCAATGTCCATGCCGAAGACGTGTCCCGTCGCCATCGCGATCAGCGCGATCTGAACGGCGTGCGCGCCGACGAAGGGGATGCGGACGAAACGTCGGTCGCCGTGGATCGTGATCCAGAAGCTCATCCCCTTCAGGCCGAGCGTTGTGACCGTATCGGCCCGGATTTCGTTCGACGGATCGAGCCCGAACGTGACCACGCGGGCTTGCGTCCGCCGCGCCATCGCCCGGACGCGGAAATCGTCACCATTGAGGATGGCCACGCCGTCCGGCGGCAGCGCCTCGACCAGCTCGGTCTTCGTCTCGGCGATCGCCTCGATCGTGCCCATCCGCTCCAGGTGCACCGGGCAGACGTTGGTGACGACGCCGACGCGCTGCCTCGCGATGCTGGAGAGCAGCGCCAGCTCGCCGAAGGCATAGGCGCCACCCATCTCGAGGACGAGGATTTGCGCGTCATCGGGCGCCTCCAACAGGGAGAGCGGCAGGCCGATCTCGGTGTTGAGGTTGCCGGGACTCTTGTAGACGCGGAACTTCTGCGCCAGCACGGAAGCGATCGCCTCTTTCGCGCTCGTCTTGCCGACGCTGCCCGTGATGCCGATGACCTGGACATCCATGCGCTCGCGTCGCCACCGGGCCAGCCGCTGCAGGGCGACGATCGGCTCATCGACGACGATCACCGGCGCCTCGATCTCGGGATGCTCGTTCGCCCAGGACTCGCTCACCATCGCGGCGGCGGCGCCACACGCGATTGCATCCGGCACGAACTGGTGACCGTCGAAGCGCTCGCCGCGGATCGCGATGAAGAGATCGCCGGGGACCACGTGGCGCGAGTTGCGCTCGATCTTCGGGAAGGTCGTTGCCGGGGGCAGGTCGCCTCGCAATGTGCCGCCAGTGCCCGCGAGGACATTCGGCAGCGGCAGCGGGTTCATGCGTGCTCCTCCACGTTCGGTCGTTGTCTCTCTAACGCGCCGGCGATATTGATCCGTTCCGCGACGCGCAGGATTGCGCTCCGGCTGCGCGGATTGCGCTCCTGTTCGGCGACATCCGGCTGGATCGGGCGGCCAATCAGACGGAGCTTGGGCACCGTGTCGCAGGTGCAGATGGGTTGCTCCGGCGGGCAGACGCAGGTCGCGGCCGCCGCCGCGAAGGCCCGCTTGACGATGCGATCCTCGAGCGAATGGAAGGAGATGACGCCGATGCGGCCGCCATCGGCGAGCGCGTCGATCGCGGCGTCGACGCCGCGCGCGAGCACGATCAGCTCCTGATTGACGGCGATGCGCAACGCCTGGAATGTGCGCGTCGCCGGGTGAATCCGCCTGCCGCGCCGGCCGCCGGTCGCTTGGGAGACGATCTCGGCCAGCTCGGTCGTCTGCGTGACCGGCCGCTGCTCGCGCGCGGCGACGATTGCCCGGGAGATGCGCCGCGCGTGCGGCTCCTCGCCGAAACGACGAATGAGGTCGGTCAGCTCCTGCTCGCTGAGGGAATTGACGAGATCGGCGGTCGAGGGGCCATGCTTTGGGTCAAACCGCATGTCGAGCGGCCCTTCGAGCCGGAAGGCGAAGCCGCGCTCGGCCGCGTCGAGCTGAAACGAGGAAAGGCCGAGATCGAAAAGGATACCGTCGAAGAGCGGCCACTCATGGCGCTCGCGCAACCCGGCTAACTCGCCGAAGTTCGCGTTGATGAAGGTCAGGCGGTCGGTCGCGTCCAGCTCCCGCGCGATCGCCACCGCCCGATGGGTTGCGTCCGGGTCCGCATCGAGCGCGACAACCTGGCCGCTCGGCGCGGAGGCGACGAGCAACGCGCGGGCGTGGCCGCCGCCACCGAAGGTGCAATCGAGGTACCGGCCGCCGGGAGCCGGACGCAGCGCCGCGAGGGCGGCGTCGAGCAAGACGGGCGCGTGGCCGCCGCGCGCACGCGGTGCCTGGTCGGAGTCCTCAAGTCTGGTCATGTCACAACAGGTCCGCGAGGGTTTGGGCGATGTCTGCGCCCTCTTGATCCATGCGCGCGCTCATTTCCGTCCAGCGTTCGGGGCTCCAGATCTCGATTGACGCATCCACCCCGACGACGACCGCGGCACGCTCCAGCCCGGCGTAGGCGCGCAGCTCGGGCGGCACAAGGATACGGCCCTGCGCGTCGAGTTCCAAATCGACCGCTTCGGCGAAGACCATCCGCCGGAAGGCGCGGGCGTTCGCATCCGTGATCGGCAGGGCACGCACTTTGTCGGTCAGCGCCTGCCAGTCGGGCAACGCATAGAGCGCCAGGCAGCGGTCGATGCCCCGCGTGAGCACCATGCCGTGGGCCAGCCCGGCGCGGAATTTCGCCGGGATCGCCAGCCGCCCTTTCGCATCCAGGTTGTGGTTGAAACGACCCAGAAACATGCTGCCGCGATTCAAGCGGGGCGTGAGCAACGATGCGGGAGGGCAAAATCAGCCGGATGAGGGCGGAGAAGACGGGAGCGGCGCGCGAAGTTATCCACAATCCACACCACTTTTCCCCACTTTTCCCCACCACTCTGCACAGCATAGCCCGCGACCGGCCCCGCTGTCTACCGCCGGTCACAGCCATGCTCCTCGCGGAGAAACCGCATACGTACGCGGCGCGATCGCGCATGATGGTTGAAATGAGAACAAATGTTCTGTAGAATGGTGACAGAAATGCACGGGCGACGGTCGCCCAAGCAAGGAGGAGTTGCAATGTATCTCGCCTGGTATGATCCCGATCGCAAACGCGCGCTGCACCTGAAGCTGGACGACGCCTGCGCCGCCTACACCGAGAAGTTCGGGCACGAGCCGAGCCTCGTCCTACTGTGCCAGGGCGATCTCGACGAGCTCAAGCGCGACCGGCTGCAGGCCAGGGTCGAGCTGAAGGCGGTCCCCTTCCTCTCCCGCAACACCTTTTACGTCGGCCTGATCAGCAACATCGCAGCCGCCGAACAGGGTTCGGCGGCTGCGTAGCGCGCGGCCCGGGGTCAGTCGATCGTCGCGATCCGCGACCCGACCTTGATCCCCTCGCCCACCGCGACAGCCAGATCCCGCACCGTGCCGTCGCGGTGAGCCGTCACTTCGTTCTCCATCTTCATCGCCTCGACCACGCAGATCAGAGCGCCCCGGCTGACCGTTTGACCGTCGCTCGCCGCGACCCGGACGACTGTTCCCTGGATCGGGCTGAGCAAATCCTTCTCGGCGCCGGCGGCGACCGCCGTCCCGGCGCTGGCCCGTCGCCGCGGCTTCGCCCGGCCCGCTCCCTCGGTCCGCGCGGATGCCGGCGCTGGCGCGCCGATCACCGAGACATCGAACCGGTGCCCGCCGACCTCGACCAGTAGCGAGGCGGGCGCTGGCGCCGCTTCGCCGTCTGGATTCATCGTCACGGCTGGCGGCGCCGGCGCCGGCAGCACGTCAGGATGCTCCTCGATGAAGGTCGTGGTCGCGTCAACAGCGCGGAAGACCGGATTGGCGAGCGCCCGGAGGTCGAACGGGATGGTGGTTGGCACGCCCTCGATCCGGAAATCGCCCAGCGCGCGCAGCATCCGGTCGATCGCCTCATCCCGATCCCGGCCCCAGCAGACCAGCTTGGCGATCAACGAGTCATAGCCGGGATGGATCTCGCCGCCGGCGCTCAGCGAGCCATCCACCCGCACGCCGAAGCCTTTCGGCTCCTCGTAGGCGATGATCCGGCCGGGTGCGGGACCGAAGTTCCGGGCGGCGTCCTCGGCGTTGATCCGGCACTCGATCGCCCAGCCGCCGGTGGGCACCGGCGCCGCGAACGAGAGCGGCTGGCCCTCGGCGACGCGGATTTGCTCCTTGACAAGGTCGATGCCGGTCACCATCTCGGTGACGGTGTGCTCGACCTGGATGCGGGTATTCATTTCAAGGAAGTAGAACGAGCCGTCGGCATCGAGCAGGTACTCGATCGTCCCGGCGCCGATGTAGTCCACCGCCCGAGCGAGCTTCTCCGACGCGGCGAAGATTGCGGCCCTGATCTCCGGCGTCACTGCCGGCGAGGGTGTTTCCTCGATCAGCTTCTGGTGGCGGCGCTGGATGGAGCAATCGCGCTCGCCCATCGCGACGACGTGGCCTTGGGTGTCGGCGAAGATCTGGACCTCGACGTGGCGCGGGTGCTCCAGGTAGCGCTCCAGATAAACGCTGGGGTTGGCGAAATAGCGCTCCGCCTCGCCCCGGCTGCCTTCGAACGCAGCCGCCATCTCGCCTTCGTTCCGGGCGACCCGAAAGCCGCGTCCTCCCCCACCGCCCGCGGCCTTGACCGCGACGGGATAGGCGTTCTCCTTGGCCCAGGCGCGGGCGGCGGCGACACCGGGAACGGGATCGGTCGTGCCAGGCACCGGCGAGACCCCGGCGGCGACCGCGATCTGGCGCGCTCGCACCTTGTCGCCCATCGCCGCGATCGCCTCCGGTGACGGGCCGATGAAGATCAGCCCGGCCTCCTGCACAGCCCGGGCGAAAGCCGCGTTCTCGGCGAGGAAGCCGTAGCCGGGGTGGACCGCGCCAGCCCCCGCGCGCCGCGCGATCGACACGATCGCGTCGATATCGAGGTAGGGCAGCCCAGAAGTGCTCGTGATACGCCAGGCATCGTCTGCGTACCGGACGTGCGCCGCGTGCTCCTCGCCGTCGCCATAGATGGCGATCGAGGCGATGCCGAGCTCGCGGCAGGCCCGCGCGACGCGCAGCGCGATCTCGCCCCGATTGGCGATCAGCACGCGTTCGATGGCGCCCGCCCGATTTTCCGCTTTCCGATCAGTCATGGCATCCCTCCTGCGGCTCGTCGTCACTCGTCCGGGCATCCGGCGGCCCCCGCCACCGCGAATGCCATGACAATGTAAGCTTAGCGGCGGACGCGTGGCCGCCGAGCGCAGGCGATCACGAAGCGCATCGGTTCCCGCACGCATGACCGAGGGTCGGATCTTCGCATGACGGCATCCCAGCCTCAAGAACTCGGCACCGCATCCCCGCTGTCCGCCGACGAGCGGCAGCACGAGTGCGATGTCGCGCTCTCCCAGCGGCTCACGCTGCACTGGCCGATCATCGCCGTCCTCGCCGCCTTCCTGGCGACGCTCTTCATCATCCCGGTGATGGTCCGCGCCCCCGTCAGCGATGACTGGGTCTACGCGCGCTCGGTCGAAATCCTCCTCACCTCGGGCAAGCTGAAGATCTTCGACCTCGCCGTCGTCACGCTGATCTTCCAGATTGGCTGGGGCGGGTTGTTCGCACTGGTGTTCGGCACCACGTTCGGCGCGCTGCGGCTCTCGACCATTGCGCTGATGTCGATCAGCGCGGTGGCGTTCTACGGCACCTGCCGGGAGCTGAAGCTCTCCCGCGGCCGCTCGGCCGTCGGCACGGCCGCCTATCTCTTCAATCCGCTCTCGTTCGCGCTCGCGTTCTCGTTCATGACTGATCCGCAGTTCCTCGCGCTGCTGGTGATCGCGTCCTATTTCTACGTCCGGGGGTTGCGAGTCGAGACGATCGATCGGCGGATCATCATCTTCGGCTCGGTGGCGGCGAGCTGCGCCTTCCTCGTTCGTCAGCAGGGCGCGCTGATCCCACTTGCGGTCGGGGTCTACCTGGTGCTCAGCCGCCGGTGGAAACCCGACCTCGACGGGCTGAAGATGGCGCTCTGGGTCGCGGGGCTGCCAGCGCTGACCCTGATCCTCTATTACATCTGGCTCTTCAACACCGGGGCGCCGGCGCAGCAGAATGCCTTCCTCAACCAGATGACCGGCGCCGGCTGGGCGAGCACCCGGTTGCTCTTCGAGCGCATGACCTTCATCGAAGTGATGTACATCGGCTTCTTCGCGGCGCCGGTCGTCCTGGCGCTGATCCCGGGTGCGCTGCGCTGGCGGCTCCCGCGGAGCTGGGTCGGCATGGCGGTCTTCGTCGCTTGCGTGGCAATCCTGATCACCGGGTTGCAAATCTTCGGGATGCAGGGCCGCGTCATGCCCTACCTCCCGCAGTTCGTCGGCTCGACCGGCATCGGGCCGACCGATCTCATCGGCGGCCGCCCACGCGTCATCCCGGAGACCTGGCTCTCGCCGCTGACGATCGCCTTCGCCGTCTCCGTCTTCCTCTTCTTTCTGCTCACGACCAGCCAGACCGGAGAAGGTAGCCGGGCGGAGCGTGCTGGCCCAGGTCTGCTTCTCTCGCTGGGACTCTTCCAGGTGCTCGGGATCATGCCGCCGTCGTTCCATTTTCGGAACTGGATCATCTCGGTCGATCGTTACCTCGTGCCGATACTGCCGTTCGCGCTGCTCCTGCTTCTCTGGTCCACGCGCAAGCTGCCGATGATCAAGCCGCTCGCCTGGCTGGCGATCGCGCTCTACGCATTCTTCAGCATTGCCGGCACACGCGACTTCCTCGTCTTTCAGGGAACGACCTGGACGATGGCCCGGCAGGCGGTCGAGATGGGCGTGCCGCTGACCCGGCTCGACGCGGGTTCCTCGTGGGACGGTTACCACCTGTACGAATACACCTATGATCATCGCATCTACAAACAGCACACGCCCGGCGGCCCCTGGTGGACGAATCTCTTCGCCAAGGCCACCGACTCGACCTACATCGTCTCGACGCAGCCGTTGCAAGGCTATGATGTGATCGCGCAGCGCGAATACTCCTCGTGGCTGCACAGTGATCCGCAGATGATCTATCTCTCTCGCAAACACACGTTCCCGGGTCCACCATGACCGTCGCGTGGACGACCCGAAACGCCAGGATGGCCGCGCGCGCCGCGGGCCGTGAGCAGGGAGTTGGCCTGACATGTGGAATGGTCGAACGGTCTCCGTCGTCCTCGGGACCTACGCCGAGAAGGACTCGATCTACGAGGTCATCGAGGGCTACTTCGCGACCGGCGTCGTCGATGAGATTGTTGTCGTCAACAACAACGCGGAGCCGGGGACGGCCGAGGAGGTCGCGCGAACGAACGCGCGCCAGGTCTTCGAGTCGAAGCAGGGCTATGGCCATTCGTACCGGCGGGGCCTGGCGGAGTCGACCGGCGACCTGATCGTGCTGGCCGAACCGGACGGCACGTTCCTGCCGCGCGACATCTCGAAGCTGCTTACCTACAGCGATGACTGTGACGCGGTCTTCGGCACGCGAACCACGCGCGAGATGATCTGGGCCGGCGCGAATATGGGCTTCGCGCTCAAGTGGGGGAACTGGGCCGTCGCCAAGCTGGTCGAGGCGCTCTTCAACACCAGCCACCTGAGCGACGTCGGCTGCACCTATCGCCTGATCACCCGTGAGACGTTGCAAAGCATCGAGCCCGGCTTTTCGGTCGGCGGCAGCCACTTCGGCCCTGAGCTGATGCTGCTGGTCATCACCTCCGGCTCGCGCGTCGTCGAGGTGCCAGTAAACTACCTGCCGCGCGTCGGCGAATCGTCGGTAACGGGCGATCTGCGCAAAGCGATTATCCTAGGTTTGCAGATGGTGTGGTTCATCGCCCGGTTCCGTCTCCGGACGTTGGGCAAGCGCGACCACGCCACGCCCCGGAAGGTCAGCGCGAACGCCGCCGATCTCTAACAACGCACAGGGAGAGCGCATGACGCAGCACACGACGATGGCTCGGCCCGAGTCACACACGGGCATTCATGGTCAGACGAATTTCGACTCGATCGCCGACGAGTACGATGAGAGCCTGCCGCCGCACGTCGTCGAGCACTATCTCGACAAGCGGGCGACATTCATCCGGCAGCACGTCCCGGTCGGCCGCGCGTTGGATGTCGGCTGCGGCACGGGCGTCTTCGCCGAGCGGTTGAGCCGGTTCGGCTACGACCTCACCGGCATCGATCCGTTTCCCGGCATGCTCCGGTATTTGCTCCACCGCCGCCCGGACATCCCGGCCATCGCCGCCAGCGGCCAGCATCTCCCCTTCCCCGACGATACGTTCGATCTTGTCTACTGCATCGCGGTGATGCATCATGTAGCGGCCCCGGACGCCGTGCGCTTGACGTTGCTGGAGATGGCCCGCGTGGCCAAGCCTGGTGGGTATGTGCTGGTGTGGGATCACAATCCGCGCAATCCCTATTGGCCGATCATCATGAAGCGCGTGCCGCAGGACACCGGCGCGGAACGGTTGATCCCCGAGCAGGAGATCCTCAATGGACTTGCCGAAGGCGGGGTCCGGCCGATCATGACCCAGGCGCTGGGGTTCATGCCGGATTTCACGCCCAAGCCGCTGACCGGCGCGATCGCCGGCCTCGAACGCGTGGTCGAGAAGGTGCCAGTCGTCAATCGGGTCTGCGCTCATAATGTCATCCTCGGTCTCAAGCCCGCCTGAGCGGGCGGCCGCACCAGCCGCACGGGCCTCTCATGGCGCACCACCCCGGCCACGACGGCTGGGCGGCAACCGCATGGCCATCGTCGACTCGACGCTGGCGATCGCGCTCTTCGTCGCCTCGCTCGTTTTCAATCTGTCGGGTGTCAAGACGACCGCCTTCCACCCGGACGAGTCGCGCTGGCTGAACCGCGCGCACTACATCGCCGACGTCCTCGATCCCTTTGGGCCGACCTGGAACGACCAATACCTGACGCGTGGCCAGCCGCCGATCGGCTCTTACGTCATGGGATTGGGCCTGCTCGTGCAGGGCCGTGACCTGACGACCAACCGGGCCTACGACTTCCGGCTCTCGCCGACCTTCAATCGGCTCTACACGATGCCGGAGCGGGGGGATTTGCTGGCCGGCCGCCGCACCAGCTCGTTCCTCGGTGCCCTGGCGGTCGTCCTCGTCTACCTGGCGGGGCGCCGGCTGACGAACGTGATCGGCGGGCTCTTCGGCGCGCTG
>JAICKJ010000036.1 GCA_025928015.1 Thermomicrobiales bacterium | reverse complement strand
GAGGAGCAGGGCGAGGAAAACGCCCTCACCCCCAGCCCCTCTCCCAATCCTGGGAGAGGGGAGCGAGCTCTCGTACCCCTCTCCCAAGATTGGGAGAGGGGTGGCGCCTCGTGCGCCGGGGTGAGGGCTTACCGCACTCACATCCGTCTCCGCTTCCTTACGCCGCCGGGCGCAGCACGACGGCGACACCGCTGAGTGGTGTCACCGCGCTGGTCCTGGCCGGGGTGATCGGGAAGGCCTGGCCGGCCAGCGCCGGGATCGCCTGAATGGTCGAGAGCAAGTTGTCGTCCTTCTGCTCGTCGTTGTAGCGGAGGGCGCCGGAGTCGTTCTGGAAGGCCGACAGCGCCTTCAGCGCGTCGCTGGAATTCGCGCCGGTCGCGATCAGCGCCTGGAGCGCGAACGCGGTCGAGTTCGCGTCCGGCGCGCTCCCCGACTGATCGTTGAACGCATAGGCGCCGCTTTTCGCCTTGGTCGACGCGAGGTACTTCATCCCTTTCCGGACCAGATCGCTGTCCTTATGTCCAGTCGCGACCAGCGCCTGAATGACCAGCGCGGTGGTGTTGCCATCAACCTTGGAAGGATCGGTGCCGCCGTCGTAGGCCCAGCCGCCGTTCTCGGCCTGGGTCGATGCCAGGGCATCGATCGCGGACGCGGGGATCTTGTCCCCGTCGCCGGCGGCGGTCAGCGCCAGCAGGCAGAGCGCGTGGTCGAAGAGTCCGGTGCCGTAAATGCCACTCTCCTTGTGCTGACCGTGCTCGACGATGACGAGCGGATCGACCCTCGCCAGATCGCGCGGATTCTGGCCGGCCGCGATCAGCGCCAGGGTGAACTTCGCCGCCTGGCCGGGTCCGGTCTGGGTGAAGACGAGCGCGGTGTCGCCCGTGCCCAGGAATTTCACGCCCTTGGCGATGGCCGCGTCGATCTTCGCCGCATCGCCGGGGAGCGCGTGCTTCGCCGCCGCGAGGGCGATCAACCCGTCGGAGGTCGTGCTCGCGTCCGCCTTGCCGGAGAGTCCCACGAAGCCGCCATCGTCGCCCTGCTGGGTGAGCAGCCAATCGACCGCCCTGGTGAGCGCGGCGTTCTCCGTCGCCGGACTGGCGGCAGGCGTCGCCGGCGCGGCGCTGACCGCGCCGGGCAGCAGCGCGAGGATGGTGAGCAAGACCAGGAGCGCGAGCGCCCGTGGCCGAAACTGTCGATGCATCGATCTTTCCTTCCCGCTTCCCATGTCGTCGGTTCCGTTCTGGACGCAAAAAACCCGCTCTCACGAGCGGGTTTGTCAGACGGGCGACGTCTCGCCGGCGAGGCCGGGTCGACGCGCCGTGGTGACCGGGCCTCCCCGGCCGATGGCTACTGGCCGAAGGTGTCCTCCCCCTTGTGACGCGAAGGGTCTGGACGCGAGCGAGCCGGGCGATCTGGCTTGGCGGTCCGAAACGAAACCGCCTCACAGTTGCGCGACAGCGCCGGATTCGCACCGGCTTCTCCCGGATAATCCCCGCATACGCGGGGCCCCGATCGCGTTCACTCGTTGTGTAACGTGCGCCGCCGCGAGCGGCAGCACGGCGAGTGTCCCACCCGGAACCGGGCCTGTCAATCGCGCAAGCGGATGCTAGCGGTCAGGTCCTTGTCTTCCATCTCCCAGGCGTGATCGAGCGTGTGGTAGGCGGTGTGGCGGATCAGGTAGCGGAGCGGCCAGGTCCGGGCCGGTTTCCCTTCGGCGTGGTACGCGCGGATTGCCTCACAATAGGCGGCGCGATGTGCGTGCAGCCCCTCGTCGGTCAGCAGGGCGTCGGGTGGCGTGGCGAGCCCGAGCTTCTTCGCCATGTCCCGCTCCGAGACCAACGTATGCTGGACGATCTGGTCGCGGTCACGGCCGCCCCCGCGCGGCCCCTTTTGCAGCGCCGCCGACACGCGCGACCGCACGTCGTCGAAGAATGCCCAGCTCGCCTGCATCAGCGCCAGCTCGCGCTCCAATGCGTCCGTCGACAGGTCCTGCCGGTCGAGGCGCGAGAACGCGAACGAAATGCCCCAGAAGTCGGTCGAGCCAGTGCCTGGATAGCGCTCGATCACATCGACGGCCCCGAGGGCCGCGTAGTCCGTCTCGATTCCCGCCAGCTTGGCCACCTGCTCATAGCGCGGACGATAGTTCTTTAACCGCTCGATTGCGGCCTCTCCGGTCTTCGCGCCGCGCTCGAGGCCCGGCCAATCCGGCGCCACCGCCACCACCCGCTTGCCCTTCGGCCCCATTTCGAGCACCACTCGCAATGCCTCAGCCATCTCGCCTCTCCGTACAGAGATGTACCTGCAACCTCTGTACTCAACAACGTTATGCCCTCACCATGGCCCGGAAACCGGAAAAGGGGCGTCCGGGTGCGACGGTCGCGCCGCGATGCGTGACTCCAGCCAGCGACGATATGGTGACAGATTTGAGCCTGGTGGTATAAGGGACGGCGCGTTGTCGGGCCCGCCAAACCAAGGGGATGCGAATGACACGGCAACCGGTCTGTATCATTGTCGCGATGGACGCCGAATTGATCCACCTCACCGCGCTCACCGGCGGCGAGCCGGTCCGCGACGGCGTCTGGACCGACCTCCACCTCGCCGTCGGCGACTTGCCGGTGATCGCGACCCGCTGCGGCATCGGCATGGTTGCCGCCGCGGCCGCGACCGAACGGAGCATCAACCAGTTCCAGCCGGCGGCCGTGCTGAACTTTGGCTGCACGGGCGCCCACCGGCGCGACCTGCTGCCCGGCGACGTGATCATCGGCACCGCCTGCGTCAACCACGCCCGGATCAAGGTCCTGCCGGATGGCACCGAGCGATTCGACGACAGCGGCTACCACATCGAAGGGGAACAGCTCATCCCCGCGGCGGTGCCCTGCGATCCCGGGCTGCGCGAGCGGGCCGCGACAGTCGCGTGCGGCTGGTCACCGCAGCCATGGCCGACCGGCGATCCTCCGCGCCCGCCGATCGTCACCGAGGGCATCGTCGCCTCGGCCGACATCTGGACGCAGGCGCCGGAGCGGATCGAGCGGCTGCATGCGCGCCACGCGTCGCTCTGTGAGGACATGGAGGCGGCCGCGATCGCCCAGATCTGTGCGCTCCACGGGCTGCCCTTCCTGACGATCAAGGACATCTCGAATAATGAGTTCATGGAAACGACGGATGTCGCGAACTGGGAGAACTTTCCGGTCGAGGAGACCGGCAAGCGCGCGGCGGCGCTGACCTACCGGCTGCTCCGGTCGCTCACCGGCGGATCGTAGACCGGCAGCCGGGCGGTCAGACGGCCGCGCGGGGGGTCGATCTCGGTCACGTACTGGGGGTGATTGGGCACGAGGATATCGGCGCCGTGCTCCGGTGAAATGACGAGCACATCGTGGGCGCCGGTCTCCATCAGGTCGGTGACGACGCCGACCTTCGCGCCCTCCGGATCGTAGGCGGTCAGGCCGATGAGCTGGTAGAGGAAATACTCGTCCGGGCCGAGCGGCTTGGCGTCGCTCCCGGCGATGCGGATGCGCTGTCCGCGCACCCTCTGCCCCGCTTCGGGCGTGGTGATGCCGTCGACCCGAATCAGCGCCTGATCATTGGCGAAGCGGACCGAAATCAGTCGCCGTGGCTGGTCCTCGTCGCCGATGTAGACCTGCCCGAGCGTGGCGAAGTGCTCCGGCTCATCGGTGCTGAGCCGGACTTTCAGTTCGCCCTGCACGCCGTGGGTGCCGATGATCGTGCCCACGGTCAAGCGGGCGCGTTCGACCGGCGTGTCGGGATCGGGACCGCGGGTCTCGATCAGCTTGCGGGCGGCGGCCGATCGGCGTTGGGCGCGTGACTGGCGGGGCGGACGCGACGGGGAGCCGCTGGCCGGCTCCCCGCCCGTCTGGGTGTGGTCGGTTTCTGGATTCCCGGGATCAGGATTCAATGTTGAGATTGACCCGGAGGTTGTGCCGCGAGCCGGCGACCATCAGCGCGGTGCGCATCGCCTTGGCGATGCGGCCCTGACGGCCGATCACCCGGCCGACCTCGGCCTCGGGCAGGAAGAGATTGAGATTGACCGTGCTGCCCCGCTGCTGGACCTCGAGCTCGACCCCGTCGGGGTCGTCC
Source organism: Thermomicrobiales bacterium (assembly GCA_025928015.1). GTDB lineage: Bacteria > Chloroflexota > Chloroflexia > Thermomicrobiales > UBA6265 > JAICKJ01. The sequence goes on along the minus strand of JAICKJ010000036.1, from coordinate 16,451 downwards.
ACCAGATTGGTCGCCAGGTAGTAGACGAGATCGCGGAGCATGGCGACCGGCCCGCTCAGTGGCGGCTGCTCGGCGGCGGGTTCGACAATGTCCGTCGCCGGCTCGCCGGCTGGAATGTCGGGCTCCTCGTCGTAAGTCGGGGCGGTGAAGTCAGTCTCGTCCACTAGACGCTCGCGGGCTCGGCGGCCTGCTCGGTGGCGGTCGCCTCAGGCGCCGCCTGGCCGGTGACGCCGGCGCGCTTGAGCAGGCCGGCGACGGTCTCGGTCGGCTGGGCGCCGACGCTCAGCCAATAGCGGGCCCGGTCGGCGTTGACCTTCACCGTGGCGGGCTCGGTCAGCGGATCATAGTGGCCGACGATCTCGATGAACCGGCCGTCGCGGGGGGAGCTGTGCTCGGCGACGACGATTCGGTAGCTGGGGCGCTTCTTGGCGCCCATGCGGCGCAAACGCAATTTGATCACTCAGAGAACTCCTGTCGGTGGCGTGGTCGGACGAATTCAGGTCATATCAAGGCCGGAACGATCGTATTGGCGAGACCCACCCATCAGGCACGGGAACGCGCGCAACTGATACGCGTTCCACCGTCCGCAAGCGGTCCTGCGCCGTCGTCGCTCCTCAGATTCATGAGGAACGGAAGGCGTGGGAGGGATCATGCGCCGCACACAATCAAAGAGCCGCACGAGGCGGCCGCTCCGGGTTGAATCTACCATACGGTCCGGGGAGCGTCAAAAGCGGCGGAGCCGACACACTGTCGAGTCCGCCGCGTCCTGAGCTGCTGGATTGTGCCGGGAGAGACCTCAGGATTCCGCACCCTGGGGCGCCGATCCGGAGACCGCGCCGAACTGGTGCGCGTATCCGTGAACCTCGTCGCGGCAGCAGGCGGCGACGACGGCGCGCGTCAGGCTGGGGGACATCCCGACCCGGCGCGCCCGGGCCAGAATCTGATTCGGCCCCTGACGCTCGACCAACGCTTCGGCAATGATCCGGCTGGGACGAAGTGGTGCGGCATCGGCCTCCAGCGGAGCAATCATTCGAACCCCGATCCTTTCATGATTCGGTTCCAACACAGATGCGAAAGGCGACACACGCAACGGCGCGTCTTTTGGATAAGCCAGCGGGCGAACCGGCGACCCACATTCGTCGGTGACCGCCTGAGCTTCTCTTTATCCTAGCAACCGAGCGGCTGTTTCGCAACTGTTCGGCACATTGCCGCCCCGCGCGGCCTCGTTTCACGAAGCAGGCGAGCCGACGGCTTCATCCACCGCGCTCGTATGCAACGACTTCGGCCGGTAGCGCCGCACGTACGTACAGTAGCCCTCGGTCTCTTCGGCGATGCGCGTCTCGTTCCAGCCCAGGTGCTCGCGCAGCAGCGGCTCGATCTCACGGACGGCGTCCAGACCCGCATCTTCGCCATAGCCGATCATCGATCGGCGCAGGATCGCGTCGGCAAGGGTGCGGGCGTGCTCGGCCTGGACGGCAAAGACAATGGTCGCGCCGATCGCGCCGTTGACGCTGACGACGCGCTGCAGCGACTCATGCGTGTTGCCGAGGGCGACAACATCGCGCGCGCGGCTGCCGTAGACCCGCAACAGATAGTTCGCGGACGGCACACCGAGCCAGAGCGGCCGGTTGGCGAGGAACTGCCAGCGGAAGACTTCCCAGGGCGTAACGCCGCCCGGCAGCGGGATCACGGCCGTCTTGCACGGCGGCGCGGGACGGTCGAGCTTCGCGTAGACCGCGTCGACCGCTTCTTCGGCGAGGTTGCGGAACGTGGTGAGCTTGCCGCCGACGATCGAAAGCAATCCCTCGGTGCGCGGCGCGTGGTCGTGGATGATGTGTCGCCGCGTGATCGCGCCGGTTTCTCCCGCCGGGTGGTACGGCAACGGCCGCACCCCGGCGTAGGCGTAGAGCACATCATCGCGGGTCAGCCCGCACTCCGGTATCGCGATGTTCGTTTCCCGGAGGAGGTAGGCGATCTCCTCCTCGGACGGCACGATCTGGTTCAGGTCGCCGTCGTAGCGGACATCGGTCGTGCCGATCAGGTAGAGCTCGTTCCAGGGGATGATGAAGTAGGGCCGGCGATCCGATTTTGCCTCGATGTAGAGCGCATCCGGGGGCGCGCCGGGGAAGGGCTTGACGATGATGTGGCTGCCCTTCGTGCCGCCGACCAGCCGGCGGTCGAGCGGCTCGACACCGCTCTCATGCAGGACGATGTCGAGCCAGGATCCGGTGACGTTGACCGTCACCGTCCCCCGCGCCTCGTACCGCGCCTCGTCGTCCTGATCGCGGAAGCTGACGCCGCGGACGACGCCTCCTTCGACGATCAATCGCTCGACCCGGGCGCCAGTGACCAGCACGGCGCCGTGCGCGAGCGCGTCGAGCGTGTTCTCAACCGCCAGCCGCTCCGGAAACTCGGCCTGGGCATCGTAGTACCGGGCAGCCGCGCGGAGGCCGTCCGGATTGAGCCCGGGCAATCGCGCGAGCACCTGGGCGCGGCTGGCCATGTGGTGGACCGGCAGCGACTTGTCGAAGGAGAGCGCGTCGTAGGCGATCATGCCGGCGCGGATCATCCAGGGTCCGCGTGTGGAGTAATCATAGATCGGCAACGTCATCGGGATCGGCCTGACGAGGTGCGGCGCGATGCGGAGCAGCCGCTCGCGCTCGCGCAGCGACTCGCGAACCAGGCCGATCTCGGCGTGCTCCAGGTAGCGCAAGCCGCCATGGATGAGCCGGCTGGACCAGCTCGTCGTGCCGGCCGCGACATCCGACTTGTCGAGCAGCAGCACGCGCAAGCCGCGCATGGCGGCGTCGCGGGCGATGCCGCTGCCATTGATGCCGGCGCCGACGATGATGACATCGAATGGCCTGGCCAGCTGCGCCCGGATCTCTGCGTTCACCCCATCAACTCCTCAGACAAGAACCACCTCATTCCTCCGATTGTACGGTGTGGCGCCCATCGACGCGGCCACCCGCCGCTGCACAGAGGTTCACTCTCCCGCATGCGGCCGGCTTCGGAGCGCCAGAGGTTGACAGGCAGGACCGCGCTCTCTATGATGAATCGTGTCATTATGGCAGCAGCGATCCGCGTCAGGAGAGACGTGAGCGATGGTCAAGCCCGGAGCGCGGGTTCCGACAAGCCTCGATGTCGCGCGTCGGGCCGGCGTCTCGCGCGCCCTGGTGTCGGGGGTGCTCAACGACACCATGAGCACGATGCGCGTCTCGCCGGCGACACGACAGCGGGTGCTGGACGCGGCCGCCGAGCTCGGATACACCCCGAACCCGGTTGCTCGCGCCCTGCGCCGGCAACGCAGCAATGTGATCGGTTTTCTGCCCCGGACCTCGCGCCAAACCCCTTACGAGCACCCGGTCCCATTCCTGCTCGGCATTCACATCGCGCGCGAAGCCATGAAGCGCGGCTATCACATTCTGGAGGCGAGCGCCGCTCCACCCAGCGAACGGCAGAGCGGTGATGTCGCCCGGTTCCTGCGCGAACGCCGGGTCGATGGCGTCATTCTCGACAGTCCCCAGACGGCGATCGAGGTGGCGCAGCTCGTCGAGTCCGGCTTCCCGGTCATCCAGCTCATCCGGCCCCAACCGGGCCCGCCCACCACGACGATCGTCGTCGATCCCGCGCCCGGTACCGATGCGGCGATCGCCCAGCTCGTCGCGCGCGGGCACGAACGGATCGCGTTCATCGGCGCCGGCGGTGACCATCCGGTCGACCGCGACCGGCTGGCGTGCTTCCACGCCGCGCTCGCCAGGCACGATATCGCCCCAGACGACCGGTTGGTCTGCCTGACGCCGGACTACGACATCGAGCGCGGCCGGGCACAGACCGGCGCGTTGCTGGCGCTGGCGCAACGTCCCACCGCGATCTTCGCCGCGGGCGACAACCTGGCCCTGGGCGTTCTGCAGGCCTTGTATGAGGCAGGCATTCGCGTCCCCGACGCGATGAGCGTCGTCTCCTACGACGACATTTTCGCCGGTCAGTTGATCCCACCGCTGAGCAGCGTCAGCCAACCACTCGAAGCGGTCGCCAGCCGCGCCATCGAGGCGCTGATCACCCAGGTGGAACAGCCCGACGGGCAGTTCACGCCGCGCCACATTGCGCTCCCGACCGGCTTTACGGCGCGCGGCTCGGTTCGCCAGGTCCCGGCCGAGAGGAGACCAACGTGACCGATCACCTGCCGCTCAATATCGTCGTCATCATGAGCGACGAGCAACGGTGGGACACGCTTGGCGTCACCGGCAATCCAGCCGCCCGGACGCCCCACCTCGACGCCCTGGCGACACGTGGCACGGTCATGGACAGGTGCTACGCCGCGTATCCGCTCTGCTGCCCATCCAGGATGAGTCTGTGGACCGGTCTGATGGCGCATGATCACCACGGCTTCGGCAACTGGCGCGCCCTGCGCCCGGACTTGCGCGACGGCGGTTTGGTCCGGCCGTTCACCGCGGCCGGCTATCACACGATCTACACCGGCAAGTGGCATGTCCCCGGCACCACGCCGGAACGGTTCGGCTTCACCGACGCCAGCGCCATCCCCGCCGTGATCGACGGCCAGGATCGCGGCCGGTACATCGCGGACTACCGCGCCTACGCCACCGCGCAGGGCTACGACCTTGTGCCGGGAAATATCGAGAACCTGACGGCAGCCGACATCGCCGCCTTGCATCAACCCGGCAAGGCGCCCTGCGGACGCTCCGAACTACCGCTCGCGCACTACCTGGAGACCTGGCAGACGGGCGAGTTCCTCGCCGCGCTCGACCGGCGACCGGCGACCCAGCCGTTCTTCGCCGTCTGCTCATACAACGCGCCGCATTTCCCGATGATCGTGCCCGCCCCCTTCGACGAGCTGATCGATCCGGAGGACATCGCCCTGCCAGCGAACTTCGCCACGCAATGCAGAGGCAAGCCGGCCGAAGTCATGGCCTCGCCATTCGCGCACGATGACCTGTCGGAAGCCGAGTGGCGCCGGCTGATCGCCCACTACCTCGGCTTCTGCGCCCTGATCGACGCCCAGGTCGGGCGGATCGTCGAGCATCTGGCCGCCAGCGGCGACCTCGACCGGACCATCGTCGTCTTCGTCTCGGACCACGGCGACATGATGGGCTCGCACGGGCTCATCAAGAAGGGCTTTCCCCTCCTCTATGAAGAGACGCTCCACGTGCCGCTGATCCTGTCCGGACCGGGCATCCCGGCCGGACACCGCGCCGGCGGTCTCGTCTCGCTCATCGACCTGGTCCCGACCCTGGCCGACCTGACCGGCGTGACCGGACTGCCATGCACCAGCGGCCAGTCATTCGCGGCCGCGTTCCGGGCGCCGGCGCACTGGCAAGGGCGGCCATGGGTCGTCGCGGAGTCCTACCGAACCGGATCGGAGGAGAGCGGGAAAGGAGGTGAACATCTCACGCCAGCCGATTTCGATCTTTCACGCGATAGCGTCAACATCTCCATCCGCACGCGCGAACACCGGTACACCTTTCGCTGGGCCGACCGCGACGAGTTCTACGATCTGCACGATGATCCCGGAGAAATGGTCAATCTCGCCGGTCATCCGGAGATGGACAGGGTCACCCGGCCGTTGCGGAGGGAACTTGCCCGCTCGATCGAACGTGCCTTTCCGGAGGTTGCCAATCGCCTCCTGAGCTGAGCCGGAGCATGTCCACAACATCGCATCGAACCAGAAAGGAGCGCCAGGATGCATCCACGAACGATGGGAACCCGCCGCGTGAGCCGCCGCGCGTTCATCGGTGGATTGGGCGTCACCGCCCTCGCCACGAAACTCGGCGCGCCAGGGCTCGCCGGAGCGCAGACTCCACCGGCCACACCGCTGGCGACGGCCGGTCCGATTTCGATTTACAGCTCGGGCGCGACGTTGCCGACGGACACGGTCACGCTGAAATGGCTGGAGAACGGCACCGGCCCGCGCACGGTCTTCATGGAAGATCTGTTCAAGGTCTATCATCAGGCACACCCGAATATCACCGTCGACTACACGCATTTTCCGGTGCCGAAGCAGCAGGAGCTGCTGGCGGTCGCGATCCAGTCGGGCAAGACGCCCGACGTCTTTCAGCTCTCGCCGCAGTTCACCGGCGCCCAGGTCGTGCAGCAAGGCTGGGTCGCGCCACTGGATGACATCATCCCGGACTTCGCCGCCTGGAAAGCCGGCTTCCCGCCCAACACGTTCTTCAGTGGGGTCAACGTCTTCGGCGGCAAGACCTACACGTTCCCGATCACGACCAACAAGTGGCTTACCACCGCGCTGCTCTTCAACACGGAGCTGATGCAGGCCGCCGGCTACGATCCGGCGAAGCAACCATTGACCTGGGATGAGTTCCGGGATGCGGCAAAGAAGATCACCCAGGCGGGAAAGGGTAAGGCGTTCGGGTTCATCATCGGCGGCAAGCAAACGGACCGCTGGGCCCAGATCGTGGCCAATCTGGCCGAGATGGCCGGCGCCGCCGGTGGCGAGTTCAACTGGAAGACCGGCCAGTTCAACTACCCCTCGGACGAGTTCCTGGCGGCGATCGATCTGCTGCTGGGCCTGAAATCCGATGGCAGCATCCTGCCCGGATCGCTCCAGCTCTCCGCCTCGGATGCCCGCGAGCGCTTCCCGCAGGGCGTCGCCGGGATGATCCTGCAAGGGCAGTGGAACATCCCGCAATGGGCGACGCAGAACCCGGACTTCAGGTTCGAAATCGGGTTGCAACCGGTCGTCTCGCGGGCCGGGGCCAAGCCGATGTCCTACGGACCGGGCGGCGCCAATCAGCGCTGGGTCGGGGCCGAGAGCAAGGTCAAGAGCGTGGCGGGCGACATCCTGCACTATCTCGGCACGGAGGCGGGACAGATCGCCTGGGGCGTCTCGACGCAGGGGAGCGATCCGCCGCTCTTCGCCAGGGCCCAGACCGCCTCGGCGAGCAAGGACGAGCGGATGCAGCGCGTCTATCAGCTCTGCGATCAGTGGCTCCGGTTGGCGCCGAGCCCCGAGGTCAGGAACCCGGACGCCGCCTCGGTGGCCCTGGAGCGCCGGGCCGTCACACCCGATTTCGGCACGACCGTGCAGGGACTCTTCACCGGCCAGATCAACGACGCCAAGAAGGCGATGCAGGACCTGGCGAACCGCTCGTCGGCCGAGCTGGACCGGGCGATCAAGGCCGCGCAGGCGAAGGGCGCGAAGGTGAGCCGGGACGACTGGGTATTCGCGAACTGGGATCCCGCGAAGGATTACACCGAGGCCGCCTACAAGGCGCTCCCGTAACCTCCCGGACCCTCGCCGCGTGTCTCATCGCGCCTCGCGGCGAGGCCATTGACAGGGTCCGCCGGGGTCCCTATTATGATGACACGAGTCATTCCCCATCCATCGTTCGCTCTCCATGATCCGCCGGGCGATAGCACCGCAAAGGAGTCAGCACATGACGACCAACGGACGCATCGGACGTCGTGACTTCATCAAGCTTGGAGGCGGCGCGGCCGCCGCGGGAACGCTCTTCGCGGGCGCCCGCCTCCGCACCCGGGCGAAGACGGTGGTCTCCTACGGCACGCCCGGCAGCGATGTCGAGGATGCCGCCTGGAAGCCGGTCTGGGAGGCGTTCGAAAAGGCGAATCCCGACATGCAGGTCCGCTACATGCCGCTCGGCGGCAACTACGGCCCGGAATACCTGCAGAACCTGCAGGCGCGGATCGCCGCGAACAACGCGCCGGACGTCTTCTGGCTGCCGGTCGCCCAGCTCGCCGGCTGGGCCACTCGCAATGTCATCGACCCGATCGATGATTACGTCACGAAGAACAACGTCGATCTCAAGATCTTCTTTCCGGCCCACATCGCCGGGTTGACCTGGGACAAGAAGCTGTGGGGATTGCCCCGCGACGGCGCGCCGACCGCGCTCTATTACAACGCCGACATGTTCGACGCGGCCGGCGTCACGTACCCGGACGAGACCTGGACCTGGCAGACGTACCTCGACGCGGCCACCAAGTTGACCAAGCGTGATCCAAGGGCCGGGCCCGGCAGATCGGCGCCGCGCGGGGCAACTGGGTGAACTGGGTCTGGCAGAATCAGGGCACGATCTTCAACGAAGACAAGACGACGTGCACGCTCGACCAGCCGGCGGCCGTCGAAGCGTTCCAGTTCCTGCAGGATCTGGTGATCAAGCACAAGGTCGCGGCGAGCGCCTCCGATCTGGCCGATCAGGAGGAGTCCGACATGTTCCTCGGCGGCCGGATGGCAATGTTCTTCGCCGTGCGTGGCAATCTCGGCGCCACCTGCAAGGCCAAGTTCCGGTTCGACGCGGCCGTCAGCCCAATGGGCAAGGTCCACATGACGACTACGGCAGTCGGCCCGTCCGTGCTCTGGAACGGCTCGAAGAACAAGGACGCCGCGTTCAAGCTCATGAACTTCATCTCCAGCCCCGATGGTGAGCGGCTCAAGATCAAGGACACCGGCTTCGCGTTCCCATCGATCAAGTCGCTGACCGAGGAGCCGTGGTTCAAGTCATTCCAGTGCGGCAAGGCCACCGGCACCGGGATCAACCCGGCGTTCAGCACCGAGATCGCGAACGACTGGGTGCGGACCTTCCCCCTGCATCCGAAGTGGCCGGAGATCGACCAGGAGATCACCAAGCAGATCGACAGCCTCTTCCTCGGCGAGAAGCCGGCGCCCCAGATCGCCAAGGAGATCACCGCGGCCGTAAACGGCATCATCGCCAAGCAGTAGCGTCGTCCGACGCCAGCATCAAGGGACCGTCTGTTGGCAGTACCGGCAATCGAACCGGCTCAGCGCGAGCACTGGCGGGCGCGCCGCTGGACGCTCCGGGAGAACACGGCGGGGTGGCTCTTCGCCCTGCCGTGGATCATCGGCTTCGTCTGCTTCACGGCCGGGCCGGTCATCGCCGCGCTGCTCATCTCGTTTACCCAGTGGGACGTCGTCAACAATCCCGTCTGGATCGGGCTCGACAACTACCGGCAATTGCTCAAGGATCCCTCGGCCCACCAGGCGCTGAAGGTGACGACGCTCTACACCGTCGTCTCGGTGCCGCTCCACACCGCGCTGGCCTTCATCATTGCGATCATGCTCAACAACAAGTTGCGCGGCGTGGGGCTTTACCGGACGATCTTCTACCTGCCGTCGATCCTGCCGATCGCTGCGATCGCCGTCGTCTGGCGCTGGGTCCTCTCACCGCAGTACGGCATCTTCAACTACCTGCTCTCGTTGGGCGGCATCGACGGGCCGCAGTGGCTGGCGAGTCCGACCTGGGCGCTCCCCGCCCTGATCCTGATGAGCCTCTTCAACATCGGCGGCGCGATGGTCATCTTCCTCGCCGGGCTGCAGGGCGTGCCGCGCGACCTGCAGGAAGCGGCGATGGTCGATGGCGCCAACTGGTGGCACCGGCAATGGAACGTCACGATCCCGATGATGACGCCCTACATCCTCTTCGAGGTGGTCATGGGCTTCATCGGCACGATGCAGGTCTTCGTGCAACCCTATCTGATGACCGACGGCGGGCCGAAAGACGCGACGCTCTTCTTCCTGCTCTACGTGTATCGGAATGCATTCCAGTTCTTCAGCATGGGGTACGCCTCGGCGTTGAGCTGGGTGCTCTTCCTCTACGTCGTCGTGCTCACGGTCGGCATCATGCGCAGCGCCCGGTTCTGGGTCTATTACGAAGGGCAGAAAGGCTAGGCGACGATGAGCGCGATCCCGAGCCAGTCCGTGACCATCCGGTCAAAACGCGTCGCGCCGTGGCGCCGCACCGCGCTGGACCTTGCGGGACGCGGCGCGCTGCACCTCGTCCTCATCGCCCTCTCCATCCTCTTCCTCGTCCCGTTCCTCTGGGCGCTGTCAACGTCGCTCAAGGACGAGGGCAGCGTCTTCGCCTTCCCGCCCCAGCTCATCCCGGAGACATTGCACTGGCGGAATTACACTGACGCCCTCACGACTGTGCCCTTCGGCCGCTACGCGCTCAACACGCTCTTCCTCGTCGTCGTTCGGGTCGTCGGCAACCTGTTGAGCTGCTCCCTCGTCGCCTTTTCCTTCGCCCGCCTGCGCTGGCGCGGACGCGACGTGGTCTTCTTCATCCTGCTGGCGACGATGATGGTGCCGCATGAAGTGACGCTGATTCCGCAGTACATCATCTTCGCCAAGATCGGCTGGGTGAATACCTACCTGCCGCTGACCGTGCCGGCCTTCTTCGCCGACAGCGCGTTTTATGTCTTCCTGCTCCGCCAGTTCTTCCTCGCGATCCCGCGGGAGCTGGACGATGCCGCCCGGGTCGACGGCGCCGGGTTCTTCGAGATCTACTGGCGCATCATCCTGCCGCTCTCCAAACCAGCCCTCATCGCGATCGGCATCTTCACCTTCCAAAATAGTTGGAACGCCTTCTTCGGCCCGTTGATCTACCTGCAGGACCGCTCGCTCTACACAGTCAGTCTCGGGCTCAAGCAGTTCCAGGAGGAGAATTACACGATCTGGACACAGCTGATGGCCGCCTCGGTCGCCATCATGATCCCCACCCTCCTCGTCTTCTTCTTCCTGCAACGCCGGTTCGTCGAAGGCATCACCTTCACCGGGCTCAAGGGATAACAATTCGCCTGCCACCGGCAGGGACCACGCACAGGAAAGGAGCGGCCGTTCGTGACCGCCAGCATTACGATCGATCCACAGCGCGCTATCGGGCAGATCGATTCCAACATCTACGGCCAGTTTCTCTGTCGCCGGCGCGGGGTCGCGGACGGCGGACTCTACGCGCCGGAGCATCCCGACGCGGATGAGACCGGGCTGCGGAAGACCGTCGTCGAGGCGATCGCCGCGACCGGCACGCCGATCGTGCGCTGGCCGGGCGGCTGCACCGGCACCAGCTACCACTGGCAGGACGGTATCGGCCCGCAAGCGGAGCGCGACCGGACCATCGACGTGCACTTCGGCTACGACGTCAGCAACGGCTTCGGCACGGCCGAATTCGTCGCCTTCTGCCGGCGGATCGGCGCCGCGCCGCACCTGAACCTGAACACCGGGCTCGGCACACTGAAAGATGCCGTCGAGTGGCTCGAATACTGCAACTTCACGACGCCCAGCCGGTGGGCGAACCGCCGTCGCGCCGACGGCTACGACGAGCCGTTCAACGTCCAGTACTGGCAGATCGGCAACGAGAACTACGGCCCCTGGGAGATCGGGCACCAGTCGCCCGGTGAGTACGCGATCATGGCCCGCGAATGGGCCAAAACGCTGAAGAAGATGCAGCCGGACCTCAAGGTGCTCGCGGTCGGCGGCTCGGAGCGGGTAACGGACTGGGATCTGGCCGTACTCGAACAGGCACTGCCGCATATCGACTACCTGACGGCGCACCGGTACTGGAACTTCGATGGCGCGATCGATGACGACCAGTACGGCACGATCGCCGGCATCGGCTACCTCGAAGAGCAGATCACGCGCTCGGTCGCCGAGCAGATCGAGCTGGTCGCGCGCGATCTGAAGACGAACCACCGGCCGAAGATCGCCTTCACCGAGTGGAACTGCCGCAACATGCAGCAGCGGGAGATGTCCCGCGCCTGGTCACCGAACGGGACGCAGTACCGCCTGACCGATGCGCTGGCCGTGGCCGGCTTCCTCAACATGATGCAGCGGCAGTGTCAGACGGTCGGCCTCGGCAGCTTCGCCCAGTCGATCAACGTCGTCGGGATGCTGATGGTCAATGACGAGCACGTCGTGCGCGAGACGATCTATTGGCCGCTGGTGCTGCTGCGGAAGTACAGCGGCCCGCGCGCCCTCGACGCCTGGACCGAGTGTGACGGCTACTCGGCCGAGTTTCGGGGCCGCACGGTTCGCGGCATCCCGTACCTCGATGTCAGCGCGACCGCCACCGAAGCGGGCGACCGTGTCTTCGTCTCCATCGTCAACCGGCACCGGCACGACGCGCTGGAGACGGAGATCCGCCTGCGGGATGTCCGCGTCGCGGCGGGCGGCACGCTTCACCGCCTCTGGCACGAGAATCCGAACACACGCAACACGATCGCGCGGCCGGATGCGGTCGCGCCCGCGACCGAATCGCTGCGCGCGACGAGCGATCGCTTCACCGTCTCCCTGCCACCCCACTCGTACAGCATCCTGGAGCTGCCGCTCGGCCAATGAGCGGCAGCGGCTGTTGACAGCAGACCGGAGCGCCTGCTATCGTCGGGCCATTCGTGGTTTTACGATTAACCATTCGCGGCCACCACACGCGATGGGAGAGGGCGATGGTCCGGGCGACCACACGTATCCGCACAGCGCCGACGATGCGCGATGTCGCGCGGCATGCCGGTGTCTCGCAGGCGACCGTCTCCTACGTCATCAATGGACGCCGGGAGGGGCAGTCGCGGATCAGCGAGGCGACCCAGCAACGGGTGCTGGCGGCGATGGCGGAGCTCAACTACGTGCCCAACGACGCCGCCCGGCACCTGCGCCGCAACCGGAGCGACCGCATCTGCCTCGTCATCGGCCGCCTCGGCAGCCCGTTCGGCGAGGCGCTCATCGCGGACGTCGAGCGGGTCGCCGCCCGGCACGGCTACACGCTGACGATCGCGCTCGGCGGCACAGTCGAGCGGGAACGGCAGGTGATCGAGCAGGTGCGGCGCCGCATGGCCGATGGTCTGATCATCGAAGGCGCGAAGAGCCCGGCGGCGGAGCTACGGAATCTCGCGCATGCCGGCATTCCCGTCGTGATCACGAGCAACACCCACGCGCCCGACGGCTTCGACGTCGTCTCCTCGACCGAGGCGGAGGCCGTCGCGCTCGCCACCCGCCATCTGCTCGACCAGGGTCATCGCCGCATCGCCGTGCTCGCCCACACGCGGCCGCCAGCGACGCTGGACCGCCGCGCGGAGCTACTGCGGGAGACACTGGCGGAGGCGGACCTGTCACTGCCGGAGGATCTCGTCGTCACGGGGGCGGAATCCCGCACTCGGGCGTTCGAGCACGTTCGCGACCTGCTGCTGCGCCCCGAGCCGCCGACCGCCCTCTATTCCGCCTCGGACACCGGCGCGATCAGCGCGATGTGGGCGGCCCGGGCCGTGGGCCTGACCGTGCCGGACGACCTGGCGGTGATCGGCACCGGCAACATCGATGAGGGGCGCGCCACCTGGCCGCCGCTGACCACGATCGGCCCGGAGCGCCACCAGTTCACCGAGATCGGCGAGCTGCTCTTCGCCCGCCTGCTGGGAGAGGCGCCGCCGGAGGGCCAGCGGCTGGTCGTCCCGTGGCAGCTCTTTCCGCGCGGCTCCGGCGAGGCCGCTCCGCGCCCGGACCACCAGCAACCCCCTGCGACAAATGATCAAGACAAGGTGGCAGTGAGCGAGAGGAGGTGATCGCGACCAGCGACCGTTTCACGACCCGTCAGGAAAGAGACTGCAAAGGAGCCGCTCCATGACCAGCGCTCATCGTTTCTCGCGCCGGACCGTGCTTCGCGCGGCCGGCGGCCTCGGTGCCGCGGCGGCGTTCGGGGCCCGCCTGAACGCGACCAGCGCGCAGGACAGCACGAGCGGGATCACCATCCCGCAGCCAAGCACCACGTTGCCGACCGATGATGTGACCTTCCGCTGGATCGACAGCGGCGACCTCAAGTCGTTCTTCTACAAGGCGCTCTTCGCCAAGTACCACGAGGCGCACGGCAACATCACGATCAAGTACGATCCCCTTCCCTGGGACGAGATCAATCGGATCGTGCCGCTCGGCGTGCAGAACGGCAACGCCCACGACGTCTTCGCGATGCCGCCCGATGTGCCGGCCGCGACGGCGGTCGCGGAGGGCTGGGTCGCGGCGCTCGACGACATCATGCCGAACTTCACGGAGTGGAAGGCGCGCTTCCCCATCGGCTCGTTCACCGACGGCGTGACCGATTTCGGCGGCAAGACCTACACCTTCCCGGTCACCTCCGACAAGCGCTCCTCCACGGTCCTGTTCTACAACCCGGCGATTTTGCAGAAGGTCGGTGTCGATCCAAGCGCGAAGCCGCTGACCTGGACCGAGTTCCGGGAGGCCGCCCAGAAGATCACCAAGCAGGGCAAGGGACAGGAATTCGGTTTGCTGCTCGGCGGCGGCAAGGCCAGCAGCCAGTTCCCCGCGATCATCGGCAATCTCTCCCGCATGATCCATCCGGCTGGCGGCTCGTCGGGCGCCGCCACCTACATGATCGACTGGAAGACGGGTGACTACATCTTCACCAGCGATGCGGTTATCGGCGCGATCGAGTTGCTCCTGGCCATGAAGTCCGATGGCAGCATCGTGCCGGGCGCCGCCTCGTTGGGCTCCGCCGATGCCCGCGCCCGCTTCCCGCAGGGGCACGCCGGCATGATCTTCTCCGGCCCGTGGGACATCGTGAACTACCAGACGAACTCGCCGGACTTCAAGTTCGCGCTCGCCAGCCAGCCGGTGCCCGACAGCGGCACGCCGGCACCGCTCACCTTCGAGCAGACCGGGTCGAACCTGAACTGGGTCTACGCGAAGAGCAAGTATCACGCGATCACCGCCGACCTCTTCTCCTACATCGGCAGCGTCGATGGTCAGGTCGCGATCATGGCGGCGACGAAGGGCAATCTGCAGTCCCTCTTCCCCGAGGCGGCGAAGCAGGCGCAGGAGACCGTGCAGATGGACCCGCTGGCGAAGACGGCGCTGGACCTCTTCAACAGCCAGATTCGCCTCGGCCCGATGATGTCGGTCCGCGTGCCGGACTACTCCGCGGTCCAGTTCGGCATCAAGAAGCTGAATCCGGACTTCGGCGACGTGATCCAGGGGCTCTTCTCCGGGCAGCTCAAGGACCCGAAGAAGGCGATGCAGGACCTGCAGGACCGCTCCAACAAGAACCTCGACGACGCGATCAAAGCCGCGCAAGCCAAGGGCGCCAAGGTGACGCGCGACGACTGGATCTACCCCAACTGGGACCCCACCAAGGACTACGGCGAAGCCGACTACAAGGCGCTGACGTAGCGCGCACGCGGGACCGGACCGCCGGGCGGTCCGGTCCCGCCCAGCCGGAAAGGACGGTGCCATGGCCATCGGCACGGCGGGCCGCGCGGGCCGGCTCATGCAGCAGGGGCACCGGCCCCAGGGGCGGTCGCTGGGGCGGCGCATCTGGGCCGCGCGCTGGTGCTATCTCTTCGCCCTGCCCAACCTGATCCTCGCCGCCGGGTTCACCTTCTACCCGACGATCATGTCGTGGTACTTCTCCTTTCTCGACTGGTCGGGCTTCACCTCCGACCGGCAATGGGTCGGGCTGGCGAACTTCCGCGAGATCATCCACGACACCTACTTCTGGCACGCCTACCTGCGGTCGCTCGAATTCATGGCCGTGGCGGTGCCGATCCAGGTCATCCTCGCCTTCATCATGGCGTTGATCCTGAACGACGCCAGCTACAAGTTCGGCCCGCTCTTCCGCACGTTGTTCTTCCTGCCGGTCGTCACCAGCGCGGCGATCGTCGGCATCGTCATGACCTTCGTCTTCAGCCCCTTCAACGGGCCGATCAACCAGGCGCTGCTGCAGGCGCGGCTGGCGAACTCGCCGGTCGACTTCCTCGGCAACCCGAACACGGCGCTCTGGACGATCGCCGGCGTCTGGGTCTGGAAGTGGTTCGGCATCACGATGATCTACTGGCTCGCCGCGTTGCAGGTCGTGCCGCAGGAGATCTACGAGGCGGCGGAGGTGGACGGGGCGGGCCGCTGGCGGTTGCACCGCGACATCACCGCGCCGATGGTCTTCCCGTTCGCGGTCGTCATCGTCCTGATCACCATCGTCGGCTCGCTCAACGTCTTCGGGCTGGTGCAGACGATGACCGGCGGCGGCCCCTTCTTCGCCAGCGAGGTGATGGAGGTCTACATCTACCGGAACGCCTTCGGCGAGGGCGGCATCCCCCGGCTCGGCTACGCCTCGGCGGCGGCGCTCTTCTTCGGCATCACGGTGCTGGCGCTCTCGCTGCTCCAGGGCTACGGGCTGAAGAAGGCGAACGACGCCCGCGCCCAGCTCCGGGCCGGGTAGGAGGGATCCATGCAAAGCCGGACACTCCCCTCCGTCACGACGGCGCTGCCGCCCCGCGCCCGGACCAAGCCCTGGCTACTGCGCCGGGGCCGGTTGCGGGCGGTGATCACGACGCTGATCCTGGCGCCGCTCTGCTTCGGCTGGATCTACCCCTTCCTGTGGATGGTCTCGGCCGGGTTCAAGACCAGCGACGAGATCTTCTCCGGGCTCGGGCTGATCCCGAAGCACCCGCAGCCGGCGAACTTCGCCCGCGCCTGGAACGGCGCGCACATCGGTCAGTACTTCCTGAACACCGTCATCGTCACGGTCGGCTCGGTCCTGATCGTGCTCGTCACGGTGTCGATGATCGGCTACGTGTTGGGGCGCTACCAGTTCCCCGGCAAGAAGCTGCTGATCATCGCCTACGCGGTGACCGTCTTTCTGCCCGAGGGGTACACGATCATCCCGGTC
>JAICKJ010000075.1 GCA_025928015.1 Thermomicrobiales bacterium | reverse complement strand
TCGCCGTAGGCGCCGATCGCCTCGCCGGCGGCCTTGCCGACCGGTGAGCCGCCTTCGACCGTGTGGGTCTCACTGAAGAAGACCTCGAGATTCTGAGCGGCGAGAAACGACTCGAGACCCGGCCGGCGCACCTCCGCGCCGTCCTCCTCCGTCTCCTCGAAGGCGGGGCGATAGGCGCACTCCGGCAGCCAGATGGCCTTCGGCGCCCGGCCGAAATGGCGCGTGTAGGCGGAGACGCCGGTCTGAAGCTGCCCCCAGATCGAGGAATCGCGGCTTAGCAGCGGCAGGTAACCGTGCGTCGCGGCGCTGGTCGCCACCTCGACGTGTCCCTGGTCCTGAAGCTTCTTGAACGCGCCGACCAGATCGCGCTGGAACCGCTCGGTGTAGCTCTGCAGGATGTGCGTGTACCAGTGGTTGAAGAAGCGCGCCAGCTCGGCCATCTGGTGGTCGCCGGCGCTTTCGAAGCGCTGAATGTCG
This sequence comes from Thermomicrobiales bacterium, assembly GCA_025928015.1. Classification (GTDB taxonomy): domain Bacteria; phylum Chloroflexota; class Chloroflexia; order Thermomicrobiales; family UBA6265; genus JAICKJ01. Next base: position 14,529 of record JAICKJ010000075.1, on the reverse strand, counting down.
GCGCCGCTCCATTCGATCCGTTCCGAGGCGAACGTGACGAAGTGATCCTTGATCAACTCGTCGGCGAGCTGCTCGGCCAGGATGGGCGTGATGCCGATGGTGATGCGGTACTTCACCTTCTCTTCGGCCAGATCGGTCAGGGCGTTGAGCAGCGGCACATAGGTCTCGGCGATCGCCTCATGCACCCACTCCTCGCCATGGGGCCAAAAGCCGGCCTGGCGGGCATACGGCAGATGGCTGTGGAGTACGAAGGTGAAGGCTCCCGATGCTGTCACAAAATAGCTCCTTGCGCGAACGACCCTCACGGGTCATGCCGGCGTCAATCAGCGTAAAGACGTGCGGACCGGACAGGGTCAGTGCGGGCGGATCAACCAAGAAGTGAAGGGTCGCGCGTGTAGTCCCACGGATTCTCGCCCTGGTCCTGGTCAACCGTACCAGATCGACCATAGATGGTCGTGAGATTGCCCAGACCATCCCCCACCCCCCACTGCAACTGATCGGTCGTGTAGCGCCACGACCAATTGCCAGAGGGCTGGCCGGGCGTGTTCATCCGGGCCTCGTCCCCCAGTCGAAGGACGTCCTGCAGTGGAAAGATGGCAGTGTTGGCGACTGACGCCAGCGCGAGCCGTATGAGATCCCACGCAATGTCGCTGCCATCGCGTCCGAGGTATGTCTGCACGGCTACTCGCTCACGCTCCGGTCGTGACTGGAACCAGCCGACGGTCGTTTGATTGTCGTGAGTCGCCGAGTAGACCACCGAATCGGGGGAGTAGTTGTGCGGCAGGTAGACGTTGGCCGGGTTGTTCTCGAAGGCGAACTGCAGCACTTTCATGCCGGGGAAGCCAAGCACCTCACGCAGCGCGACGACATCCGGTGTGATGACGCCCAGGTCCTCGATGATGAACGGGATTTCGCCCAAGTCCTCGAAGATCGTCGCGAAGAGGTCGGCGCCCGGGGAGCGCACCCAGTGGCCAACCGCCGCGGTCTCGGCGCCGGCGGGAACGTGCCAGGCCGCCGCGAAGCCGCGGAAATGGTCGATCCGGATGATGTCGACCATCTGCAATTGGGCCGTGATGCGGTCCTTCCACCAGGAGAAGCCCGTCCGCCGCATCTCGTCCCAGTCGTAGACCGGATTACCCCAGATCTGGCCAGTCGCCGAGAACGGGTCGGGCGGCACGCCAGCGACCTCGATCGCATGACCTTCGGTGTCGAGCTTGAACTGTGTGCGGTCCTTCCAGACATCGACGCTGTCGTGGGCGACGAAGATCGGGATGTCGCCGATGATCCGGATCGATCGTTCGTTCGCGTACTCCTTCAAACGCGACCACTGGCGGAAGAAATGGAACTGCACGAACTGGTAGAACCGAATCTCGTCCGCCAGCTTCGCTGACCACGCCTTCATCGCGGCCGCCTCGCGCAAGCGGATCGGCCGTTCCCACTCCGTCCAGGGCTTGCCTCCGTGCGCCTGCTTGACCGAATAGAAGAGCGCGTAGTCATCGAGCCAGGACGCGTTCTTGATCCGGAACGCTTCCAGCTCGCCCCGCAGATGAGAGCCGGCGCCGCGCCGGAACCTGTCAAACGCAGTCCGGAGGGCCCGGGTCTTGAGCGCGACGACCTGGCCAAAATCGACGTGATCCGCCGGAAGCGCGGTCAGCGGCGCGAGATCGCCGTCATCGAGCAGACCGTCGCCTTTTAGCCATCCGAGCGAGACCAGCAGCGGGTTACCCGCGAAGGCCGAGCCGGATGCGTATGGCGAATCGCCAAATCCGGTCGGGCCAAGCGGCATCACCTGCCAGAGCCGCTGCTCCGCATGTTGCAACCACTCGATGAAGCGAAAGGCTGATTCGCCGATCTCGCCGATCCCGTATGGACCGGGCAACGATGTGGGATGCAACAGGATGCCGCTCTCGCGGGGAAAGGCCATGAATCCTCCAGGTCTACGCGGGACGGCGGCGCGCCCGAAAGTGACGCGGGAGTGCCCGCCGCAAAGCATACAACGCCCGGTTGGTCACAATGAGTGGCCCGGCGCGTCGGATTGCCGACGTGCCGGGCCACTCCACCGGTCACTGGTGATCGGGTTCAGGACGCGGGCTTGATATACTCCTCGGCCACCCAGCCATCCTGGCCGTTGACCTCGATCTCCACCCATTTCGCCTTCTCGCCCTTGCGGATGACGGGATCGCTGATGACCTTCACCGGCGTATCGACGGCGAGCGGATCGCCGAGCGTGTCACAGTTGGTCCCCGGCCCGGCCCGGAAATTGAGCCCATCGACCGAGACCTTGTAGTCCGCCTTTTTGCCTGTGAACGGCGGGATCGAGTCGGGCGAGCAGGTGGTCACGACCGGCGGCTCGTTGCTCGTGGCAGCTTTCGTCGGTTTGGTGCCAGGCGCCGTGGCACCCGTGCCCGTTGTCGAGGCGCCCGGCGTCGCCGCGGGCGCGCCCGTTTGGCCAGCGGTAGCCGGCGTCGCGGCGGACGGTCGTGACGCCGGAGAGCCGGCGGCAATCGGCGACGTGGCAACGGAGGGCGATGCTTCGAGGTTGATGGTCGTGCTGGTGGTGGCGGTTGCGTTCGACTTCTTGCCGGACGAGCCGCCGATGCTGCACGCCGCGAGCACCATGAGTAGTGCGAGCCCGAGCGCGCCCAGGCTCATCAGGCGCCTCGCTGGAGAGGTCGTTCGATCACGCGTGTCCAAGAATCGTCCCGCCTTTCCGAAGTGCGATGTCCTCCCAGGACGCCAGGCCCGTGTTGGGGCTCGCATTTGCGAGGCAAGCGCCCGACTCTCTGTCCAGTCTACGGCTCTTCGAGGCTGTCGCGCAGAATGTCCATATGCTCCAGCGCCAGTCCCGTCCCGACCGCGACGCAGGAGAGCGGGTCGTCAGCAACGTAACAGGGCACACCGGTGACCTCGGTCAGCAGATCGGGCAGATGCCGAAGCATGGCGCCGCCGCCGGTCAGGATCATGCCCTTGTCGATGATGTCGGACGAGAGCTCCGGCGGGGTGTCTTCCAGCACGGCCCGCACGGCCCCGATGATCGCCTCCAGCGGCTCGGTGATGGCGTCGGTCACCTCGTGAGCGTGGATCTGGATCGTACGGGGCAATCCGGCGACTTCGTCGCGACCGCGCACCTCCATCACCGCATCCTCATCGAGCGGCATGGCGCTGCCGATCGAAATCTTGACTTCCTCGGCCGTTCGCTCGCCGATGCGCAGGTTGTACTTGCGCTTGACGTAGTTGCCGATCGCCTCATCGAACCGATTGCCGCCGACGCGCAATGAGCGGGCCACGACGATCCCATTCAATGAAATGACCGCGACCTCGGTCGTTCCACCGCCGATATCGATGATCATGTTGCCGGATGGATCGGCGACCGGCACACGGGCGCCAATCGCGGCTGCCAGCGGCTCGCTGATCAGGTAGGCCCGGCGGGCGCCGGCATTGAGCGCGGCGTCGCGCACGGCGCGGCGCTCGACGCCCGTCACGCCGGCCGGTACACAGATCATGACCTCGGGCCGAACGAGCGAGAAGCGTCCGCAGGATTTGTTGATGAAATATTCGAGCATGCGCTGGGTGACGACGTAGTCGGCGATTACGCCATCGCGCATCGGGCGCACGACCTCGATCGTCTCCCGTGGCTCGCGGCCGAGCATATTGCGGGCTTCGAGGCCGACCGCCTTGACTTTTCCGTCCTTCGCGGAGATCGCGACGACCGACGGCTCGTTGATCACGATACCGCGTCCCCGCAGAAAGACAAGGACATTTGCGGTGCCCAGATCAATTCCAACTTGTTTCGGCACGCGATATTTCTCCGATGCAGGACCGGTCGATGTGCGCTCGGATCACGGGAGAGCGCCTGAGATCGTGGGGCAGCAAGAGAGGGTCCCTTGCGGTTCGGGATTGTAACATAGCGGCAGATTCGCGATGATGCGGCCGTTTTCCGGACGGCCGCACGGGAGGGGCATTGGACGAGACCGCGGCATGGGCTGAGAACCCCTCGGGAGCAGGAGAGCGGCAAGGGCAGGACACGCGGCGATCACGCCGCGATCGCCGGCGTGGGCAACGGCCCGCCTCATCGCCGAACCAGTTCGACAATGACCGCCGATCTGGCCAGAATGGGTCACCGGACGCCGGCCATGAACGACCTCCGGCACCGACACGGCGGCGTCAGCAAATGCGCGGAGGGCCAGCCGGTCCGCCGCAAACGCAGTGTGTCAGGATGGGAGTGGCGATCCCGACTGACTGGCCGGTGGCGTCACGTGCTCAGGTTGCAGTCGCGAAGCTCATGGTCGTCGACCGGCGCGACGAGTACGTGCTGGTCTGTGACTGCCTCCACGACGGCCCCCATTGCTGGCCGGAGGACGAGCCGGCGCCGCCGATCTGGGACGCGGAGCTGGACGAGAGCCTGGCTGAGCAGCCGGGGGACGACACCATGCCAACCTCCGACGAACCGCCGGCACAACTCGCCCCGGACGACGCATGAGCACGCTGATTCCCGTGACCGACGTGACCCCCGATCTGATCGCGCGGATGCCGAAGGTCGAACTGCATCTCCATCTCGAAGGCTCGATCGACCCGGCGACGGTGCTCGAGCTTGCGCGGCGCAACACCATCGATCTCGGCGTGAGGACCGCCCAGGAGACGGAGGCGCTTTACGCGTACCGCGACTTCCCGCATTTCATCGACACATTCGTCAGGATTTGCGAGTGCCTGCGCCGGCCGGAGGACTTCACGCTCGTCGTCGAGCGCCTTGGCGCCCGGCTGGCCGCGCAAAACGTTCGCTACGCCGAGGTCCACTTCAATCCCGAGCCGCACCTGCGCAAACGCGGGATCGCCTTCGGCCCGCTGCTCGACGCGATGAACGTGGGACGGCGAGTCGTCCGCGCGCGGCACGGCGTCAAGCTGCGCTGGATCGCCGATGGCATCCGGGACGCCGATTCTGGTCCCGTCTCCGTCACGCGGACGGTCGATTGGATGATCGAGTCCGGGCACCAGCGGGGCGTGGTCGCGCTTGGCCTCGGTGGGCTGGAGGAGGGCTATCCAGCCGCCCGGTTCGCGGATGACTTCGCCCGCGCCCGGGCAGCAGGCTTTCACGTGACGGTCCACGCCGGCGAGATCACCGGCCCGGAGGCCATCCGCGAGACGGTCAAGGCGATTGAGCCGGACCGCATCGGGCATGGCATCGCGGCCGTTCACGATCCGGCTCTGATGTCCGATCTGGCGCGGCGGCGAATCCCGCTCGAAGTCTGCCCGGTCAGCAACCTGCGGACCGGCGCGGTCGCGAGATTGGAAGACCTCCGTTTGCGGGAGCTGGATGAGGCGGGCGTGATCCTGACGCTGAACACCGACGACCCGCCCATGTTCCACACCAGCATGACCAACGAGTTCGCCGTCGCGGCGGACGTCTTTGGCTTCACGCTCGACGACCTGCACCGCTTCACGCTCAACGCTGCGCACGCCGCTTTTCTTCCGCCGAACGAACGCGAGACGTTGGTCGCGCGGATCGATGCCGATTACTCGGCGATGCTGAAAACGGCAACCTAGGCGGTCACCAGCGGCGCGATCGCGTCGAGCAGCTCCAGATATTGCTCCCGTTCGTTGTTCGGCGTGATCTGTCGCGAGACGACTTCATCCTCGGCGGTAAGAGAGGGAAGGAGATGCTCGCGGAGCTCGTCGGGCGAGCCAGCGGCGATCGCGGCGTCCAGCGCCGTGATGCCCAGCCGCGCGAAGTTGGCCTGATAGCCCGGGATGCGCGCATACCGGGCCGCTTCCTCGCGCAGCTTCTCGCCGGCGGCGTCACCGATCGAGACTCGCACGTAGACGGCGAGCTTCGAGTCGGGGCGCCCGGCTGCTTCGGCGTCCCGGTGGAACTCCGTCGCCGCGGCGCTGGCCGAGGCCGGGTCCAGCCAGTTCATAAGCAAGCCATCGGCCTCGGCGGCAGCCAGATGGCGCATCTGCGGACCGAGCGCGCCGACAATCAAGGGGCATGAGACGAGTGTCTTGAGGGCACGCAGGCCGTCGCGCACGAGCTTGATTGGCTTGGTCCGCCTGCCGCCGCTGCCGACGCCGAGCATGAGGCGGTCCTGCGGGATATCAAGCTCGTTGACGCGGGATGCGATCTTCTCCGGCGGGAAGCGGTCGAAGGGGATCACGCCCGACGCCAGCTCCAGGGTTTGCGTCGCCTGCGCGGCGGCCGCGATGCCGGCGAGCGAGTCGCCATGCGGAATCTCGTTGACCCAAAGCGTCGCCAGCCCGGTCCGCTCGGCGCGCTCGCCGATGTCGCGGATGAGAAACGGATCGAGCGTGCCGGTCACGCCGACGCCGAGTCGTCCTGTCGTCATCTGTTCGTTATCTCCCCTCGTGATTGCTGCTGAAACCGAGGCCGAGCCGACGCAATGAGACATGACGCCCCTGGCCGATGATCAGGTGGTCGATCACCTCGATATCGAGCAGCTGACCGGCCCGGACCAGCTCGGCCGTCAAAGCGACGTCGGCGCTTGACGGCGTCGGATCGCCGGACGGGTGATTGTGCACGACGATGATGGCGATCGCGTTCCGGCGCACCGCGTCGCGGAAGACCTCCGCCGCGCGGACCATCGCCTGGTTGGCGCTGCCCTGGTAGACCGTGCGGGTTGCGACCACCCGGTTCTTCGTGTCGAGCAAGACGACGCGAAGCTGTTCCTGCTCCAGCGCCGCCATCTCCAGTCCGAGCAGATCGACGACGTCGTCGGGCGACGCGATTTGCGGCTTGTCCTCGCTACGCAACGCACTGAGCCGATTTGCCAGTTCCAGCGCCGCCTTGATGGTCGTCGCCTTGGCCGGGCCCATGCCCCGTTCCGCGGCAATCTCCTCCAGGTCGGCCCGCAACATGCCGCCGAGCCCGCCGAAGGTGACGAGTAGCCGCTCGGCCATCGCCGTCACCGGCTCGCCCTTGAGACCGGTGCTGAGCAGGATCGCCAGCAGATCGGCATTGCTGAGCGACTGCGGCCCGCGGAGCTGCATCCGCTCGCGCGGGCGTTCATCGGCCGGCAACTCCTTGATGGTCAGGTAGGGCACGCGCCTCCCCGTTTCGCGTGGCCATCACGGCTCGAATGCGGCAACGATCATGCCAAAATAGCGCGGCGCCTCGTACCTCAACAGTTCGCTCCGCATCGGAGTCGTGCGCTGCACGCCGGCGAGCATCAACGCCTGCCAGAGCCCGTCGATGGCGGCATTTTGCACGTCTTCCGCGCTCAGGTCGATCAGGCTTTGCAAATCGTTTTGTCTGACCGCCTCGACTACCCGCGCATCGACCGCCTTCGCCGCCGGGTGAGCACCATAGGGCCCGTCTGGCGTGTGCGTGTGGGACCAGTCACAGGAGGCGATGAACGCGATGCGCTTGCCACTCTCCTCTGCGGTACGGGCGACGAGCTCGCCGAACCGGACCATGTCCTCGCGCGCGAGCGACCGGGAGGGCGTGACGAGCACCACCGGTGGTCCCTCGGGCCCATCCGGGGCATCGGCGAGAACGTTGCCCTTCCCCGGCAGGTGCCGGCCATGGCCCATGAACCAGAGCGGGACCATGGCGCCCCAGTCGAGGGGGACGGCGCTCTGGTCCGGCCGATTGCCCGCGTAGCCGGCCATCGCGACCGCCAGGTTCGTCGCCCGGCACGCCTCGCCGAGGCGCGTGGCGAGCTCCAGATCGCAGGGCACGTTCATCTCGACCATCGTGCCTTGCCAGGCCAACGCACCGGCTCCCCGCGCGACCTGGCAGATGCAGATCGCGCCGTCGACCCGGATGCCATGAGGGCCGGCGAGGACGATCGTGTCGACATGCGCGGCCGCGAACCGCCGACCCAACTCTTCCATGGCCGATCGCGTCTGCAATCCGCCATCGGCGTCGTCGGAGACAAACGGGATCAGGGCAAATCCGTGCGGCGCGATCGCGCCGAAGACGATGCTCATCCTTCCTCCTCCATCAGGAATTCGCGGGTTCGGCGACGACCGCGTGGGGCCGACGCGTCTCCCGGACCAAGAAGCTCAAGGTCCCGGCGGCCAACAGGCCGATACCCGCGAGTGCGAGCGCGCTGCCATGCAGGCCGAGCTGGCTGGCCAGCACACCGACCGCCAGCGGACCGAGCACCTGCCCGATATCCGAGATCAACCGCCAGATTCCAAGGAATTCACCAGTCGCGCCGACCGGCGCCAGATCGGCGCCGAGCGTCATCATCGTGCCGGAGCCGAGGCCGTTCCCGAAGCCGATCAGGATCGCGATTCCCATCAGCGTCACGTAGCTGTCCGCCAGCGGGAGCAAGAAGACACCGGCGGCCATGACGAGAAAGCTCGGCACGGCGGCGCACTTGCGTCCAAAGTGGTCCATGACGTAGCCGGCCGGGATGAAGAGGCTCATGTCGAGGATGGCCGCGATGGTCATCACCAGACCGATCTGCGCCGTGTTCAAGCCGATGAGATCGGCGCCGATCAGCGGGATCAGCAACTGCCGGCCCTGGCGGATCATCTGGGCAAAGAGCTGAGCCAGCCCGGCCGCGCCGACGTCGCGACCGTGGGTCCTGACCGAATGCCGGACGATCTCCCACCGCTCACTCCGGTTGTGGACGAGCGTCGCGTGGATGGCGGGCACATGCGACGGGATGAACCGGATGGCGACGATCAGGGCCGCGAACCCGAGGAGACCGGCGGCGGCGAACGCGGCTTCGAGCGAGAACCAATTGCCGATGTACCCGCCGAGCGCGGGTCCGGCGAAGACGCCGATCCTGTTGATGCCGCCGAAAACGGCGATCGAGCGGCCACGCTCCTCGATCGGGATCGCCTGGGCGATGAAGGAGTGGCGCGAGAGCCCCCAGAGCGTCGTGCCGACGCCGGCGGCGAGACGGAGGGCGAATACCCAGCCGATGTTGTCCGGAACGCCGAGCATGGCGGTGCAGATCGCGACCAGTCCGGTGCCGATGACCATCGCCCGCTTGAGGCCGATCCGTTGCAACACCAGCCCGGCCGGCAGATCGGTGACGAGCGAGCCCAACGCCAGGCCGGAGACGACGAGGCTGACGATCGTGTAGTTGGAATTCAGCTTCGAGGCGTAGACGGGCAGCGTCGCGAGGAGAAACCCCTGGGCCGTCGCCAACAATGCGGTGGGAAGATAGACCGCCAGGATGAGATCGCGCCGATGCATGGTGTCCTCGCCATAGACCCGGTCACTGGGCCCGATTCCTCCGGCATCGTACCAGAGAAGCGGAGCGCTGCCTTCATGATGGTCAGGGATGCTCGCGTCCCTGTTATTCGGTCGTGCGTTCAGCCGATGCCAGCACCGCCGTTGAGTCCCGGCGCCTGGTTCCTTCGGAGGTGCGGGACTCGAAACGGCGGCCGAGCAGCCAAAACAGCCCGGTCGCGAGGAGGACCAGGACGAACACGAGGGCCGCGCTTGCGAAGCTGGCCGCGAAGGAGCCGGCCACCGCATAGACCAGCGCCGGCGGCAGCGAGCCGGCCAGCGCCGCGAGCGTCAGCTTCCGCCATCCCATCGGGGAGGCGCCGGCCACGATCGCGGTGGTTTCCGCCAACATGGGCACCGGCCGGGTGACGACGACGGCCAGCGCGCCCCAGCGCTCGATGAGATGGTCCACCCGCCGGCGTTCCTCCGGCGACGTGAACCGGCTCAGGACGGGACCGCCTCGTCGCCCCATGGCGAAGCCGAGCCAGGCCGCGCCCATGCCACCCAGCAGGGAGAGCAACGTGCCGAGCACCACACCGAAGAGGGCGCCGTGGGCGACCATGACCAGGCTGGAGGGCACCGGCAACACGACGTCCGCCGTGAGCAGCCCCACGCCGACCAGCGCCGCGGCCGGCCCGCGCTGGTCCAACCAGGGCGAGGGATCGCTCAGCAGCGGCAATTGCAACGCCTCGACGATCAGGAAAAGGCCCAGAAAGAGGGCGAGCATCAGTCCGACAATGGCCCAATACCGCGTCATCAACGCAGACCTCTCCACTCGCGGCGTGACTACGGCAGCCACCTGGTTCGCTCAGCTCTGGCCCAGGAATCGCTCCAGGATGATGGTTCGATCGTAATCGCTCCCGGGATTTCGTCAATGGATAGGCGCCGGTGAGCGGCCAAGGGCCGTCCGGGCAATGCCGGGGGTGAGGAAGGCGGGCGATGCTATACTTTCAGGGCGCCTGACCATCCATTCGTCATGATGCAGGCAGCCTCACAATGGCTCATCTCTTCGTCTTCCCAGTGTGACGAACGCCCTCCCCGGCGTGGCTGCGTCAATGCGGCCCGCCACATCCCGAAACGTCACGGAAGGAGTCTCAGTGGTTCTTCGCCGTATTTTCCGTCGCCGCACGGAACCCGATGTTCAGCTCGACAAGGGTCTGGAGAAGACCCGGCGCGGCGTCTTCGATGAGATCTCGAAGCTCTTCGACCGCTCCGAGATCGACGAGGAGCTCTACGAAGACCTCGAAATGCTGCTCATCCAGGCCGATGTCGGGTGGGATGTGTCACAACAGCTCGTTGCCGAGATGCGGCAGAAGGTCGAGGACGAGCACATCGTCAATCCGGCCGACGCGCGCGAAATCCTGCGGCTGGAGATGATCCACCTGCTGGAGCTGGCGACGCGCAACCGGAAGGTCAAGATCCTCCAGCGCGGCGTGCCCTACGTCATCCTCGTCGTCGGCGTGAACGGGACCGGCAAGACGACCTCGATCGCCAAGCTCGCCGCCTATCACCAGGGATTCGGCCGGTCGGTGATGCTGGCCGCCGCGGACACGTTCCGGGCGGCCGCGATCGACCAGCTCAAGGTCTGGGGCGAGCGGCTCGACTGCCCGGTGATCGCGCACAATGAGGGCGCGGACTCCGGCGCGGTCGTATTCGACGCGATGCAAGCCGCGCACGGCCGGAACATCGACGTGTTGATCGTCGATACGGCCGGCCGGCTGCACACGAAGTTCAACCTGATGGCCGAGTTACAGAAGCTGCGCCGGATCATGCAGCGCCATGTCGAGGCGGCGCCGCAGGAAGTGCTGCTGGTGATTGATGCGACAACGGGGCAGAACGGTCTGGTGCAGGCGAACGAGTTCCGCAAGTCGGTCGAGATCACCGACATCATGATCGCCAAGCTCGATGGCACCGCGCGCGGTGGCATCGCCTTCTCGGTCGCCAAGGAGCTGGGCACACCGATTTCGTACATCGGCACCGGCGAGAAGGCGACGGACATGGCGGAGTTCAACCCGGACACCTATGTCGATTCGCTCTTCTTCGCGATCGGCGACCCGCTCTAGCCTGATGAGAAACACGCATGTTTGAAACCCTTTCCGACCGTTTGAATGAGACATTTGGGCGCCTGGGCCGCAAGGGCCGGCTGACGGAGAAGGACGTCGATGACGCGATGCGCGAGGTGCGCCGCGCGCTACTCGAAGCCGATGTCAACTTCAAGGTCGTCAAGCAGTTCGTCACCGACGTGCGTGAGCGCGCGGTCGGGCAGGACGTGCTCACGTCTCTGACGCCGGCCCAGACCGCCATCGGCGTCGTCCACGACGAGTTGATCAAGATCCTCGGCTCCGAGCCGGAGGACCTGCGCAATCCCGAGCGGCCGCCGCAAATCCTGATGCTGGTCGGCCTGCAGGGCTCCGGCAAGACGACGCATGCCGGCAAGCTGGCGCTGCGACTGCGGAAACAGGGTCGCAATCCCCTCCTCGTAGCCGCCGACATCTACCGGCCGGCGGCGATCAAGCAACTCGAGACGCTGGGCCGGCAGATCGACATTCCGGTCTATCAGGAGGGCACGCAGCAGAACCCGGTCACGATCGCCCAGAATGCGATCCGCTACGCGCAGGAGCGCGGCTACAACCCGATCATCGTCGATACCGCCGGCCGGCTCCAGATCGACGAGCGGATGATGCAGGAACTGGTCGATATCCAGGAGCGCATCGCGCCGACCGAGATGCTGCTCGTCGCCGACGCGATGACCGGCCAGGAAGCGGTGAGCGTCGCCCAGACGTTTGACGAGCGGCTGAACCTGACCGGTCTGATCCTGACCAAGATGGACGGCGACGCCCGGGGTGGCGCCGCGCTTTCGATCCGCGCCGTGACCGGCGTGCCAATCAAGTTCATCGGCACCGGCGAGAAGCTGGACGCGTTGGAGCAGTTCTATCCGGAGCGGCTGGCGAGCCGCATCCTCGGCATGGGCGATGTCCTCTCGCTGATCGAACGGGCGCAGGAGCAGACGGACGAGAAGGAGGCCGAGCGGCTCCAGAACCGGATGCTCAAGGGCCGGTTCGACCTGGAGGACTTCCTCGACCAGCTCCAGAAGATCAAGAAGATGGGACCGCTCAGCCAGCTCATGGAGATGATCCCCGGCATGGGCGCCCAGCTTCGGCAGGCGAAGGCGCAAATCTCCGACGACGATTACAAGCAGGTCGAGGCGATCATCCGCTCAATGACGCCGTGGGAGCGACGCAATCCGGACCGGATCGGCAACAGCCGGCGGCGGCGAATCGCGCGCGGCTCCGGCATGCAGCGCCAGGATGTGAACCAGCTTCTTTCACAGTTCCGCGAGATGCAAAAGATGATGGGGCAGTTCGGGCAGATGGCCAAGAAGGGCAAGCTGCCGAAGAACCTGCCCGGCAATCTGCCGTTCGACCGGATGTAAGGCAGCGGTCCGCCGCAAGGACGCATATCGATGGAGGAACACGCCGGCACGCATTCGGCAACGACGCCGGGTGCGGCCGGGACGACCATCACGAGCGCCATGGAGGATTACCTCAAGGCGATCTACAAGATCGACCAGTCGGGCGCGACCGTCACGACCCAACGCCTCGCCGAAGTGCTCGGGCTCTCGGCGCCGTCCGTCACGAACATGGTGAAGCGGCTGCACGAGTACCATCTCGTCAGTCACACCCCCTACCAGGGCGTCACGCTGACCGAGGCCGGCGAGAAAGTCGCGTTGGAGGTGGTCAGGCACCACCGGTTGCTGGAGCTCTATCTGGCGACCGCGCTCGGCTTCCCCTGGGACGAGGTGCACGACGAGGCCGAAAAGCTCGAGCATTATGTCTCGGACGAGCTGGAGCGGCGGATGGAGCAGGCGCTCGGCTACCCGCAGTTCGATCCGCATGGCGATCCGATCCCGACCCGCGAGGGCGCGGTGCCGGCAACGTCGGACATGACCCTCGCCGAGCTGCCGGTGCGGACGGGAGCGACCGTGAGCCGGGTCAGCGACAGCGATGCGGCGTTACTTCGCTATCTGGGCGATCTCGGCCTGGTGCCAGGCGCGGGGATCGTCGTTGTCGAGCGCATGCCCTTTGAAGGCCCGATCCGGCTGCGGATCGAACAACGCGAGCAACTGCTGGGGGTGAGCGCGGCCCGCTCGATTCACGTTCACGTGGACCGGCCGAACACCTCCTCCGGCGAACCCGCGCAAGAAAGGAACGGCGAACATGGCGGCTGAAACCCAGGACCAGGTGACGATCTACACGACGCCGACCTGACCTTGGTGCGATCGCGCGAAAGAGTTCTTTCGCTCCCACAATGTCCCGTATGTCGAGAAGGATGTCACCACCGACCGGGCCGCGGCGATGGAGATGATCCGCCGGTCGCGGCAGCATGGGGTGCCGGTCATCGCGGCCGGCGAGGATGTCATCGTCGGATTCGACCAGCCCCGGCTGGCCCGAATCGCCGAGCAGCACAACGGTCCCAAGCGCCCGCCGTTCGGCGTTTTTGGCGCCAACGCCGCCGAGTACGCGTCCAAGCATTCTGACCAGATCACGTTGCCGCCCGGCATGAAGGGCGTCTACGTGGGTAAGGTGCGCGAGGGTAGCGTGGCGGCGCGTGGCGGCATCAAGCCGGGCGACGTGATCACGGGCATCGCCGGCAAGCGGGTGACCGACCTCTCCGGTCTCGACCGGCTGATCAAGAGCGTTCGCGCCGGCGAGGATGTCACGGTCGGGCTCTATCGCGACGGCGCGTACGAGACGATCCCGGTGAAGTTCTCGGACTGATGCTGGAGCTCAGCGTTTGAGCCAGGCCGCTTCGAGCGCGTCCAGCTCGGCGGGGTCGAGCGAAGGCTGCTCGTAGCGACCGGCGAATTGTCGCTGGCGGAGCGCCTCGTAGAGCGTGACGGCACAGGCGACCGAGATGTTGAGGCTCTCGACCATTCCCATCATCGGGATGCGAAAGGCGCCGTCAGCCGCGTGAACCGCCTCGTCCGACAGGCCGCGCATCTCGTTGCCAAAGACCAGCGCGGTCGGCCGGGTCAGATCGAGCGCGTGCAGGTCTTCGCTCCCCGGCCCGAGCGCCGCGACCAGGATGCGCTGGCCCTGTCCTCTCAGCGCGGCGTAGCACTCATCGATCGAGTCGTGGCGGTGAATCCGCATCCACTTGGCCGCCGACGCCGAGCTCTTGCGGGCGAAGGCGCGGCGCGGCGGCTCCTCATGCACATAGACGACGTGGACATCAAGCACACCGACGGCGTCGCAGGAGCGCAGCACCGCACTCACGTTGTGCGGATCGTGGACGTCCTCGAGCACGACGGTCAGGTCCGGCTGGCG
>JAICKJ010000318.1 GCA_025928015.1 Thermomicrobiales bacterium | reverse complement strand
TGCCCGGGTGCATGTAGCACGCACCCGGGCATTGCACTTTCCCCAGACCAGGGACCTAGTGTCGCTGAAGCGAAGTCACTGCTGGCGCTCGATCAAGCATCCAGATAGACAAGGGGAGCAAGAGGATGGTGAGGCCGATGAGCCAGCCAGTGGAGATCCATAGCGCGCCGGCCCACCAGCCGACACAAACGGTGTAAAGCACCCGATAGTACCAAGGATGCTGAGGGATGGTGCCTTCGGTGAAGATGATCGCGCCATCTTTGAATTCGGTCTTGAAGGCCCGAGTACGCGGTCTTAGGGTTTGCGCCTGCGGCAATCGGTTGATGAACCAAACACCAACGGGCATCAGTATGATCGTCGCCATGAAGAACCAGCCTACAACAGCGACGAAAAGCGAGAGCCACCATCCAATGAAGAACCACCATACTGCCCGGACAATGAACGGTGGTCCTGACTTGGCCGCATTGAACTGTATATTCGGCATTGCCACATTGACATTAACCGAATTCGAGAAAGTGTTGGTGTTTTGAGGAGGAAGATAGGGAGGTGACGGTGCGGCGAGAGCTCCCCCGGACGAGGACAGAGCACTGGTCGCCCCGGCGCCCGAGGAGTGCGGGGCCAGATTTGCGTCAAACGTGGATAACCGGTCGGATGCGGGCTTGTTGTTGGACGGTTCGTACGGCTCCAGGCGCGAGCCTGGTCCCTGAGCATCCATGCGCTTCTTCTCCCCTCCCGCCCTCTTCCATTCTTGGGCGGGAGTCCTAGCAATGATCACGACGACGCATCGCGATTCGCCAACAGGCTTGCCAGCCGATGAGCGAATGTCCTCTTGTGCCGCGAATGGCCCGCTACTACCCTAACGTACTCCACAGTCAATTCCAAGGTTGAAGATGTCTAAGTATTTCGGCCGGGGTCCGTCTATACGAACGGAGCGCAGATGGCCAGGCGATCGGAGCGCGGATGACCAAGCTCACGTTCGCTGATGTACCCTCGACGCAGCTGGACTTGTCTTGCCTGGGGAGTTACCAGACGTGCCTGGAACGGGCATATTGCCCGCGCGACAGAGCTTGCTCGCCGTCAGGAGCGACCCGGCGCGTCCATCCAGCGTTGCCCCGCTGGCTGGTGGAGCGGTCTGCGAGATTCGCCCGTTCGAGCGGCCGGGCGTGAGGACGACGTCGAGCTCTCCGGTCCGCTCGTGAACGGTGGCCAGATCATCTCGGTCAACCTGCGCGGCCAATCATCCGGCGAGCCGGTTCGCGCCGCAAAGGGCGGGCAAATGGCCGCTGTCGGACGCGGTGCGCTCGGCCTCGGCCATCTGCTCACTGAGGCCAGGGAAGATGCGACCGAGCTTCGCCGTGCACTGTTCGGTCACGCTCCCCAGCACTGCCGCCACGGCATTCGAGCGGATCTGATCCAGCCCCGCCTTGCGCGCCGGGTCACAGAGCATCGCGGCAATCGCCCCGATGAGCAGGCGGGCGACACCCTCGACTCGCTCAGCTCCCCCAGGTCTGCTCCAGCACGCGTAGCCAGTTCTGGTAGCCGATCTTGCGCAGCGCCGCGTCGTCGTAACCACGTTCGCGCAGCGTATCGATCAGATTCGGCAGCTTGGAAACATCGGAGAGGTCCTGCGGCATCTGCGCGCCGTCGAAGTCCGAGCCCAGCGCCACGCCGTCGATCCCCAGCTTGTCGACGAGGTAATCGATGTGGTCGGCCATCACCGAGAGCGGCATGTCCGCGTCGCGGCCACCATCCGGCCGCAGGAAGCCGACGTTGTAGTTGAGGCCGACCAGCCCCGCTGACTCTTTCACCGCGGCGAGCTGCTTGTCGGTCAGGTTGCGGCTGGAGGCGCAAATCTCGTGGGCGTTGGAGTGCGTCGCGACCAGCGGCGCGTCGCTCAGCTTCGCGACATCCCAGAACCCCTTCTCGTTCAGGTGCGAGAGGTCGATCATGATGCCCAGCTCGTTGCAGGCGCGGACCAGCTCCTTGCCGGCGTCGGTCAGTCCCGGTCCGGTGTCGGGGCTGGACGGGAACCCGAACGGCACGCCGTGGCCGAAGATGTTGGAGCGTGACCAGACGATGCCGAGCGAGCGCAACCCGGCGGCGTGAAACGTCTCCAGCGCGTAGAAGCGGTCGTCAATCATCTCGGCGCCCTCGAAATGGAGGATGGCCGAGAAATCGCCGTTCGCGATCCGGTCCGCCAGCTCTTCCGCCGACCAGACGATCGCCAGCGACGGATCGGACCAGTCGCCACCCGCCGTCTCGTCCGCCTCGGCGGGCACCTCGTTCTGCAGCCGTAACAACTGCGCGACCTGCTGGAAGGTGAACTGCTGGGCATACGGCAGCGTGATCTGTCCATCGTGTTCCAGCTCGATGTCCGGCAGCGTCTGCGTGATCCACTCATACTGCGCCGGCATCCGCTCCTGCAGGTTGTCGGCGTTGGGGACGAAGACGGCGAAGAACCCGCCGATCAGCCCGCCCTCGCGCGCGCGGGGCAGATCGACGTGCCCGGTCTCGCTCCGCTCGTAGAACGACCGGCCCGTCCCGGCGATGCTCAGGAGGGTGTCGTTATGCCCGTCGAAGACCGGGGTCAGATTCGTCGCCGCGTCGCTCATGCGTCCTCCTCTTTCGTCAGGTGTTCAGGCCATTGGTTCGCGCCACCGGCGCCAACCGCGCCCGGGTATCATGCCCTAAGATGGTACGCTGTGCGCGCGGGCGCGGCCCGTCGCCACGCCATCCGACTCGATACGAGCGGGAAGTTGGAGGAATCACAGCGGTGTCAGAACAAGCGAACGGTCTCCTGAGCGGCAAGACCTGCGTCGTGATGGGGGTTCAGAACCAGTGGAGCATCGCCTGGGTGATCGCCGAGGCGATGGCCAGGGCCGGCGCCCAGGTCGCCATCACCTACGTGGACGAGCGCGCCCGCAAGAACGCGGAGACGCTGGCGGCGAAGGCGCCCGGCATGAGGACCTTCGTCTGCAACGTGCAGGACGACGCGGAGATCGACGCGCTGGCCCAGGCGCTGAAGGACGAGTACGGCAGCATTGACACACTCGTCCACAGCATCGCCTACGCCCCCGCGGACGAGCTGAAGAACCCGTTCGTCCAGACGACGCGCGACGGGTTCAGGATCGCGCTGGAGATCAGCGTCTACTCGCTCATCGCCGTCGCCCGGGCGCTCGCGCCGGTCATGAATGAGGGTGGCAGCATCCTGACGATGACCTACCTCGGCGCCGACCGCGTCTTCCCGCAGTACAACGTCATGGGTGTCGCCAAGGCGGCGCTGGAAGCGACGGTCCGCTACCTGGCCGGTGACCTCGGCGCGCGGGGCATCCGCGTCAACGCCATCTCCGCCGGGCCGATCAAGACCGCCTCGGCGCGGGGCATCCCCGGCTTCTCCTCGATGCAGCAGGAAGCCGCCGAGAAGTCGCCCCTGGGCAAGGTCTTCGGCCCGCAGCACGTCGCCGGCACCGCCGTCTTCCTCGCCTCGGATGCCGCCGCCGGCCTCACCGGCGACACGATCTTCGTCGACGGCGGCTATCACGCAATGGGCATCTAGGAAGTTGACGGTGCTCGTTCAGGTCATGATGATGGCGTAAACACGCACTCGCCGATCACGTCAGCCAGGTGAGCCGCCTATGACCGCGGCGGAACCGGAATTTCACGGGCCTCAACGCGCCACCGCCGGTGTCGCATTCCACGCAATGCGCTCGACGGTGGCACTGGCTATCCCGCGCACACCCCTCATTGGGCGCCAGCGAGAGATCGCCGCCATCCGCTCCCTCATCCTGGAGCAGAATGCGCGGCTCGTGACGCTCACCGGCCCGGGCGGCGTCGGCAAGACCCGGCTCGCCTTCGCCGTGATGGCCGAGCTGCGCGATGACTTCGCCGGCGACGTCTGGTTCGTGCCCCTCGCCCCGGTCCGCGATCCCTCGCTCGTCCTGGCGTCGATCGCGCAGATCCTCGACGTCTGGGAGAGCGGCACGCAACCGCTCGCCGATCAGCTCATCACGGTGCTGGCGCCACGCCGGTGCCTGCTCGTGCTCGACAACTTCGAGCAGATCATCGACGCCGCGCCGCTCGTCGCCGAATTCCTGAGCGGATGCCCCGGGCTGCATGTCCTGACCACGAGCCGGGAG
>JAICKJ010000100.1 GCA_025928015.1 Thermomicrobiales bacterium | reverse complement strand
CGGCACTCGCGTCCGCTCGTCAGAGAGATTTCCTTCGGCAAGCTCAGGACAGGCTCTCGATCCGCTCGGAATGACGGGATGAGGGCGTCGGGAAGGGAAAAACGAATTGGCCAGCGAGGACCGGAGAGTACAGGAACGCCCCGCGCCGACCGGCGCGGGGCGTTCTTGATGGGAAATGAGCGACTACCGCTCGTCGATGGGGACGAACTTCTTGCCCTGTTCACCGACGAACTCGGACGCGGGGCGGATGAGGCGGTTGTTGGCCCGCTGCTCGAGGACGTGCGCGCTCCAGCCGACCGAGCGCGAGACGGCGAAGGTCGGCGTGAACATGTCGCCGGGCAGGCCGACCGCGGCCAGGACGGCCGCCGAGTAGAACTCGACGTTGGTGTAGAGGCGCCGACCCGGCTTGCGCTCGTTCAGCAGCGCCAGCGCCCGCTCCTCGGTCTTCTTCGAGAGGGCGAAGAAGTCGGGGTCGCTGGCCCGCTCGGCCATGCCGCGCAGGATCTCGGCGCGCGGGTCCTCCGCCTTGTAGACGCGGTGACCGAAGCCCATCAGCCGGTCGCCACGGTCGAGCGCGGCGGTCAGCCAGGCGTCGACGTTGTCCACGGTGCCGATCTCGTTCAGCATGTCGAGCACCTTGGAGGGCGCGCCGCCGTGCAGCGGACCTTTCAGCGCGCCGACCGCGCCGGTGACCGACGACACGAGGTCGGAGCCGGTCGAGGCGATGACGCGGGCGGTGAAGGTCGAGGCGTTGAGGCCGTGATCGGCCAGCAATACGAGGTAGGTCTCCAACGGCTGCCAGTGGCGCTCGTCCGGCTCCTTGCCGAAGAGCTGGTAGAGATAGTTCTGGGCGGTGTTGAGGTCGGCTCGGCCCTTGATCGGCTCCTTGCCCTGCCGGAGCCGGAAGAAGGCGGCGAGGATGGCCGGGAAGCGCGCGGCGAGCGCAATCGCCTCGTCCAGGTCGGGGTCCTCGTCGAAGGTACCGGGCATCGTCGAGCCGAGCATCGACACGCCGGTGCGGAGCGCGTCCATCGGCGGCGTCTCGTGCGGCATCGCGCGCAGCGCGGTGATGACGCCGTCCGGCAGCGAGCGGTTCTGGCCGAGCTTGTGGTTGAACTCGTCGAGCTCCTGCTGGGTCGGCAGGTGGCCGACCCAGAGGAGGTAGGCGACCTCCTCGAAGGAAGCCTTGCCGGCCAGCTCGTGGATGTCATAGCCGCGGTAGACGAGCTTGCCCTCTTCGCCGAAGACGTGGCTCAGCGCGGTGGTCGCGGCGACGACCCCTTCGAGCCCGTTGGTGCTGGGCGCCGGGTGGGCGGTGGCGGTAGAAGAATTCGACATTGGATTCGTTCCTCCTCGAATGTGGTGATGGCGGGCGACTGGGCGGCGGATACGACGCTGTCCCCGCTCGACCTGGCGATCTGCACAAACACCGTGCACCTCGCGCGCCATCACCATCTCAGCCTCCTACCGGCATATCCTAGCACGCGGCCTCGGTGGGGAGTGCCCTCAGCGGGCATGCCCAATGGCTACCGTCGCGATTGCGGGCGTGACCTGCTCGGCGAGGAGGCGGACCGTCTCACGGTCGTCGCCGTAGATACCGGCGATGAAGTAGTTCAATCCGGCCGTGGCCAGCTCCCGGTAGTAGGCGATGGCGCCCTCAGGCAAGCAGGCCAGCGTGCTCGTCGCATACCCGCGCCGAACCCGCTCGGGAATCGCCGCCAGTTTCGCCTCCAGCGCCGGCCGCGTCTCGGCCAGGACGACCGGCACGGCAATCTGGGTGCGCACGATGGCGTCGTATGGGCGGCCGAACGCCAGGCAATGACGGCGCAGGGCGTCGAGCTTGCGCCGTGCGTCGGCCGGTTCAAAGGCGCTGCCGGCCTGGACGTGGGGGCTGAAGTTGGAGGCGTCGGCAAGGCGAGCGACTTGGCGCAAGGTGACCTTTTCGCCGCCGCCGGCGATGAGCACTGGCACATGCGGCTGTTGGACCGGACCAGGACGGACGTTCGCCGCCTCGATGCGGCAGTGGTCGCTCTCGAACGTCACCGGCTCGCCGCCCCAGAGTCCCTGCACGATCCGGATCGTCTCCTCGACCGCGGCTAACCGCGTGGCGGTGTCCGGGAACGGGATGCCCAGCTTGACGAACTCACGCTGGTGATTGCCACCGCCCACCCCGAGGATCAGCCGGCCGCCGCTGATCCGGTCCACGTCCGCGGCGAGGCGCGCGAGTTGGGCCGGACTCCGATAGAAGACGCAGCTCACGAGCGGACCGAGCCGCAGGCGTGTGGTCAGCGTCGCGAGCGCGCTCAACGTCGACCAGGCGTCGAACCCCGAGACGGGATGGTCCATCACCCAGTAGGAGTCGAAACCGAGCGCCTCGACCTCTTGAACGAACCGCGCGGTCTCGGCCCAATCCGTTCGCGGGCCATAGGCGATGCCGAACCGGATCTTCCCCATTCCCTCGATCGCCCAGGGATGGATTGGGCGCGCTGGACCTGGCGACGCGCTGTCAGTCACGCGACTCCCTCTCGCAGCATGTAGCGCTGGATCTTGCCGGTCGTCGTCTTGGGCAGCTCATCGACGAAGTCGAAGGCGTGGGGGAACTGGTAGCGCTGCAGCCTCCCTTTGCACCAGTCCTGCAGCTCGCGCACCAGGAGGGGTGAGGGCGCATAGTCGGCCTTCAGCACGACCGTCGCCTTGATGATCGTGATCCCATCGACGGGAACGCCCACCACAGCCGCTTCATGCACCGCCGGATACTCGCACAGGGTGTGCTCGATCTCGATGGGCGAGACCCACTCGCCCCGGACCTTGATCATGTCGTCGGATCGCCCTTCGTACCAGTAGATGCCTTCACCGTCGCGGCGATAGCGATCTCCCGTGCGGGACCACTCCCCACGCACCGTCTGCTGGGTCTTGGTGTGCTGATGCCAGTAAAACGGAGATGCGCTGTCACCCTTGACGAAGAGGTTGCCAATCTGTCCATCCTCCACCGCGCGTCCTTCCTCGTCGAGCAAGCTGAGTTCGTAGCCGGGTACGGGCAGGCCGCTGGCCCCTGGACGGACCATCCCCGGCGTGTTGGAACAAAAGATGTGCAGCAGCTCGGTCGAGCCAATCCCATCCAGGATCTCCAGGCCGAACGCCTCTTTCCAGCGCCGCCAAATCTCCGGCGCCAGCGGTTCGGCGGCCGAGACGCACAGCCGAATCGAGGAGAAGTCGGCATGCACGGCCTCGGGGTCGGAGAGGATCGCGTTGAACAGCGTCGGCACCAGGAAGACCAGGGTGGGGCGGTGGCGCTCGATCGTCTCTACAACGCCCATCGGCGTTGGCCTTCCCGGTCTGAGCACGGCGGTGGCGCCGACCCAGGCGGGAAAGGTGACGCCAGCGCCGAGTCCGTAGGCGTGAAACAGCGCCCGGGCGTAGACGGTGTCGGCCTCGGTTAGGCGGACGACCTGTCGGGCGTAGGTCTCGCAGGTGTAGGGGATGTCGTGGTGGAGGTGGACGATCCCCTTCGGGCGGCCGGTGGAGCCGCCGCTGTAGAGCATCAGGGCAATGTCATCTCGATGGGTGTCGGTTGGGTCGAGCTCGCCCTGGTGGGCGGCGAGCAGTTCACCGAGCCGGTGGACCGGAGCCGGGGCGTCGCTGGTGGCGATTACCGCCGGTCGTTCGGGGACTATATCCAGCGCCTGCTCCAGCTTGTCGAGATGGGCCGGTTCGACGATGACGGCCCGGGCATAGGTATCAGCGATAAAGAAGGCGTAGTCGTCGACCCGCAAGAGCGGATTGATCGGCACCGGGACGGCCCCGATCCTGAGCGCGCCCCAGAAGGCGACCGCGAACGCCGGCGAGTCGTCCAGGATCAACACCACCCGGTCCTCCCGCCGCAAGCCGAGGGCGCGCAAGGCGCGGCCCATGGCGCAGACGCGCGCGTGCAGATCCGCGTAGGTGACACGCTCCTCGCCGCAAATGATCGCTGCCTTGTCGCCGCGCCCGGCATCGAGGTTCGCGTCGAGGAGGGCACAGACATTGTAACGCTCGGGCAGCACGATCATGCCGACGGCTCCTTGCGACTGCCAGGTCGATCACCTGCCGCCCTGGCTGGGATCTAAACGACAGAAGTGCCCCGGTTGGTGCGATCGATGCACTCTGGATTGCATGAACCAGCCACATTCTACATCCCGATTGCCGCCCGGGAAAGCCGGAGGTGTCGGTGACTATTTGACACAGATAGAGCCGCCCGGTATGGTACGTACACCTCAGCCTTCCCTTCTGAGGCGGCCAGCCGCGGTCGCGGGGCTCCATCCCCCTGCGGCCGCCCTGGTTTCCCTCTGGCTGCATTCAGGTCGCCCCCGATTCATCCCAGAACGACGCGAGGACCTCCCGGCCACCCGGCTCGGGATCGTCGCTGTAGCGGTAGCTGTAGCGGACCAGGCCGACGATCGCCAGCGTGACCACGACCGGCGCGATCAGGAAGACGATCTTCGAGCCGACGTAGGTCGCGATCCCGCCGAGCGTCAACATCGCCGCCACGCCGAACCCGTTGGCCAGCGCCGTCTGCATGCCGAAGGTCGCGCCCTGGTGGACGACCGGCACGCGGCGGTTGATGTACGTCTGGACGGCCGAGGCGGCGATCGCCGTCGCGAAGGAGACGATGATCGCAATCGTTCCCGCCGCCAGGATCATCTGGCTGAGCTGGACGTTGACGTGGCGGAGCAGATTCAAGGGACTGTAGGGCGCGAGCCGCGGGGTGACGACGTCGATCAACCCGAAGAGCATCATGCCGGCGGTGAAGCAGACGAGCGCGACCATCGTCAGTATCCGCTCCCGCACGAACCGCAGCAGGAGCGGCGCGCCCAGATTGCCGAGGCCGGCGCCGATGGCGCCGGGCGCGAAGATGTAGATGCTCAGCGTCGGGTCCGCGTGGAGCACGTTCCGCACGTAGACCGGCTGGAGCGACTGGAAGACGTCGGCGAGGATGGAGATGATCGCCCCGCTCAGGATCATCGTCGCCACCGGCCGGTGGTTGACGATCCACAGGCTCGTCGTCTTCAGGCCGATGAACCAGACGCGGTTCGTCGCCTTCGTCGTCTTCGGCCCCCGGCGTTCGGCCGGTAGCGCGACGGTCCGCACCGAGGCGAGCAGGAACATCGCGCCGGCCGCGTACATCAGCCATTGGATGCTGGCGTAGCGGATGAGCGCCGGCGCGAGGAGGCCCGAACCGAGTCCGGAACCGAGTCCGCCGGCGACCGAAAGTAACGCATTGACCGTCGCCAGCGCCGGCACGGTGGCGACGACCGCCACGGCGGCCTTGCCGGCCGGCGAGGTGACCTGCGTGAGCAGGCTGACGATGAAGATCAGCAGGACCAGCGACCCGGCGGCCGTGCCGAGGAAATGGGGTGTCAGGAAGCAGAGTGCCGCCTGGATCGCGTAGCTCAGCGCCAGCGCCACCCGTTTGGTCATGGAGTCCGCGACCTGGCCGCCCTGCAGCCCGAAGAGCAGCGCCGCCAGTGCGCCGCTTGACGAGATGAGACTGACCTGGAGCTGGGTGCCGCCGATCACCGCGATCCAGACCATCGCCCCGTAGGAGAGGGTCGTCCGGCCCGCCTGAGACAGGAGTTGCGACAACAGCAGGACCTGGACATCGGGGTCGGCGAGCGGTCCCTTGTCCGGCAGGAAGACGTGCAGGAACGGCCGGGGTCTGGACGCGGATGGAGGCGGCGGTTCCGGCCCCTTACGACGCCGGCGGCCGAACATAGCGGGTCGGTTGCGGACCGGAGGTCGCCGCCAGGCGCTCGGCCTCGACCTCGTCCTCGTGGATCTCCGTGCGCACGATGCGCTCGATCACCGGGATAGCGGCGGTCACGGGCAGGGCCAGGAGCACCCCGAGGATGCCGAGGATGGTGCCGCCGATCAGGATGCCGACCAGGATGGCGAACGGGTTGACCTGCAAGGTCTTGCCGAAGATGCGGGGCGAGAGGACGTAGTTCTCGAAGAGCTGATAGACCACATAGCAGACGAGGACCGCGATCGCCGTCGGCAGCGAGACGCTGAAGGCGACCAGGACCGCCGGGATGGTCGCGATCATGATGCCGACGTTCGGGATCGCGTCCGTGACCGCCGCGACGACCGCCAGCAGGAGTGGCTGCGGCACGCCGGCGGCCGTCAACACGATGAAGGTGAAGATGCCGAAGAGCAGGCAGAGCGCCGATTGGCCGATGACGTAGCCGCTGATCACCCGCTTCATTTCTGGAATCGCCATCCGCGCCTGGATGCGCTGGCGCGGCGGAAGATAGCTGATGCCCCAATTGATGACCCGCTCGCCGTCGAGCAACAGGTAGACCGCCATGATCAAGGTGATGATCAGCGAGACGAATCGCTGGGCGGCGCCCGTGCCGATCTGGAGGATGCTGTCGACGAAGCGACCGGGGTTCGTCTTGGTCTGATCGCCCGCTTCCTGGATCCGCTTGAGCAGGTCCGGATTCTCCCGGCCCAGCCAGCGCTGGATACGGCTCGAATAGTCCGGGAAGTTGTCGATCAGCCTGACCGACTGGTTGATCAGCGGCGGCAGGATCAACCAGAGGAAGAGCGCCACCAGGCCGCAAAGCGCAAGGACGACGATGATGACGGCGACCGGGCGCCGCAGCCGCCAGCGCTCCAGCACGCCGACGACTGGTCCAAGCGCCGTCGCGATCAGCGCGGCGAGGAAGATCTCGAGCAGGATTTGCCGGATCTGGCCGATGAACCAGATCAGGATGGCGGCGATGACGACGATGGCGAGGACCTTGATGACGGTCCGCGCCGGGATGTCGATTCGGGTCATGTTGGTGCCGGCTCTCCCCGTGACGCGGATGCATGGTGACCAACGAGCGCGGTTCGCTCGTCAAGCGGACGGTAGGCGGCGAAGATCGCGTGCCCGGCGCGGACCCAGGGCACGTCGACGCCGGTGAACCCCGCCGTCGTCAGCCAGCGCAGGATGTCGGTGACGCGCGACGGCATGTCCATGGGATCGGGGTAGGAGAACCAGTTCCATTCCAGGTCCGAGAACGTTCGCCAGGCGCGGTCGGAGCCGGTGCGCGCCTGACTGGCCGTCTGGACGTGTTTGTCCCAGGCATAGGCGGCGTAGCGCCGGCCGATCTCGCTGGCCGGCTCGATCAGATCGACGTAGATGAACGCGCCGCCCGGTTCCAGCACCTCGTGGAGCTGCTGGAAGAGCGCGTGTTTGCCCGGGTCGGTCAGATGATGGATCGCCAGCGAGCTGGCGAAGCAACGCACCGGCCGGTCGATTGTATCCAGCCAGTCCCGCGCCGCGAGATCGAATTGACGGGTGTTGGCGCGGCCGGCGAATGGCGCCAGACGCGCGTCGGTGCGGCGAAGCATCTCCGGCGAGGCGTCGAGGGCGAGCACCCGCGCGTTGGGATAGGCGGTCAGGATCGCCTCGCTCAGCCAGCCGGCGCCGCAGCAGAGATCGACCGCCTGAAACGTCTCGTCTGTTGCCGCCGGGATGTGGCGGACGACGACATCGGCGATCTCGACCCGGTCCGGCGTGAAGGTCTCGCCCAGGTCGGCGAAGAGGCTCGAGTCGTCTTCGGTCCACTGCTGGCCGCTCAACCGGTCACCTCCCGTTCTCGCGTCGCGCCCTGTTGTTGCAGGAGCTGCTCGATCCGATCCAGTCGTGTGAGCACCGCATCGAATCTGCGCTCATCTTCCGTCGGATGGCGTGGAACGATGCTGACATCGCCGGAGATGTCCATTTCGGCGTGCGCGATCTCATCGAACGACTCGTAGCCCTGTTGGAGGCAAAACCGGCGAACTTCGTCCTCGTCGATCAGCTCGGCGCGCAGATTCTCCTCGCAGACCTTGCCATCCTCGATCAGGACGACCGGCGTGCCCTCCACCACGCGCTTCACGCGCGCGTGGTGGAAGGAGAAGAAGGCGAAGAGCCGGTTGATGGCGAGCAGGATCGCAGCGGCCAGCAACCCGCCGGTGATCGAGTTGTCGTCGCCCTGGATCGTCGTCTCAATCGCGCTGGAGAGGATGAGCAGGAGGACAAGGTCGAACGTGCTGAGCTGGCCGAGCTCCCGCTTGCCGGCGAGGCGCAGACCGATGAGTAAAAAGAGGTAGACGATGACCGTGCGCGCCGCCTTGGCGACGGGGCCGATGCTGCCGTCCGTCAGCGCCTGGTAGATCGCGTCCATTCCCCCTCCGGTGGATCGTCCTGGGTCCCGCGGGCGGCCGCCTAGCCGTGCCGATCCGCGGGTGGCTCATCGATGCCGGCATAGGCGCGGTACGCGTGTTCGAGCTGCTGGCGCGCGGCCGGAAGCTGCTCGATGATCGCGCCCACCCCGGTCCGCAGGGTGACGATTTGCTCCTGGTTCGGATGACCGTCCTTGATGTTGGGGTAGACCGCGCGGGTGAGACCCTGCCGCAGCGTGGCGACGAATCGCTCCATCGTCGCCGACGTGGCGGGGTCGAGTGTGATCCGGTTCTGATTGAAGGCGTTGCCGAGGGCGAAGGCGCGGTCGCCGACGTCCTTCCAGTTGTCCCAGACGAGCGCCTCGGGGAAGAACTCATCCGGGAGCTGGATCGGCTCGCCCGGCAGCAAGACCGGGTTGATGACCTGGCTCATCGCCGCCTCGACCCGGGCGAGCTGACTGTAGAGCTCGGCGAGTGCCTCGCCGCGTCGCTCCCCCACCGGGCCGTTCGTCGCGGCGATCCGCTGGAGCGTGCCCAGCTCGGAGCGCAGCCGCTCCAGCTCCTGATCCTGCGTCGCGCGGGCCGCGGCGAACGCCTCGCTGAGCTGCTGGGTGGCCTCATTCGGCTCCAGCAGCCGCGCCTCCAGCTCGTTCAGCCGGTTGTCGATCTCGCGGCTGCGACCGACGGCGAGTCGCAACTGACCGTGCATCTCCTCGCGCAGCTCGCGGATTTCGCTGTCCGCGATCATCAATGTCGCCGGTGGGTCGAGCGTGCGCTCGGCGTGGTCCTCGTTCGCCGCCTGATGATCGATATGGATGGCGGAGACGGACCCGAACGAGCGCTGGATGGCGCGGGGGCCGACCAGCCAGGCGTGGACCTGGGTGCGGAGATCGGTGGGCAGCCCGTTCTCCCGTACATAGAGCCAGGCGACCACGGCCAGGATGGCGATGATGATCAGCAGGACAAGAATGATGCTGAGGGCGTCCATGCGCGCGGCAAGCCTCACCGGGGCAGCGCCCCATCCAAATGCGGACGATGTGGGACCATGTTCTGGCCCCGTGGCAAGTATAAAGGAGTGCCGCTCTCGGCCCGGTTGCGTTTCCGGTCCCGTGTCGTATGCTCAGGACATGGCGTGGCGACGTGTCGCGCCCGCTGCGGCCCCGGCCGGTGGCGCGCCTGCCGCGCCGCGACCGGAGCATGGGCGAATCGCATGACTTACCGCGCAACGCACGATGTCGTCCGCCGGGTGATGCCCTTGCTGGATCGCCTGGCGACCCGGACGATCGACAAGGCGCGACTGCTCCAGTATTTCGCGGCGATGGCCGGCGTCGATTGGGGCGTGCATGAACTCCTCGACGACCGCCTCGCGGGCGAGCCCGCCGCCGGCGCCACCCAGCGCCAGCTCACCTTTCGCGACCGCGCGACCGGCATCCAGCACGTCCTGCGCTATCCGGCCACCCTGGCGGGATTGCCGCCGGGCATCGAGGATCTGCTCCTGGCCGAGTACAAGCGGCTCGCGGCGGATCAGCCGCTCTCCCGCATGGACGAGCGGCTCTTCGCCTACTTCTTCCGCGAGAGCCACTGCGCCCACTGCCGCTGGCGCGGACCGGGGCAGCGGCAAATCCACCTCGAATGCTGGTTCGCCGGCTACCCGGTCAATTTCGAGCGTGGGGACGATCCCGCTGGGGATTAGCTGACCTGCGCCATTACCTCGTCCAGCCAATCGAAGACGACCTGGCTGAAGCGCGTCGCCGCGCCGGCTTCGTCGTGCTCGCCGGCGCCATCCGCGGTCTTGAAGAGAACGTACTTCTTCGGCGCCGTGATCGCGTCGTAGAGCGGCTTGGCATCGCCGCCGCGCACGTCCTGCTCGCCCTCGCAGACCAAGGTCGGGCAGGTGATGTGGTCGGCGATCCCCTTGATCGTATAACCGCCAAGGACGATGGTCTTGATGTAATCGAATGGCGTCGCGACGCCGTGGGTCAGCATGCCGCGATTGAACGCGTAGGCCATCTGCGGCGATTGACTGGCGAACTGCTCGATCGCCGCGTTGGCCATGGCCGGATCGACCGTGTCGAGATGGTCGCGCAGCTCCGGCGGCAAGAGGGCACCGAAATGGCCGGCCGGGTCGTATTGCGCGGCGTCGGCGATGAGCGCGGCGATGCGGTGCTCCGCCGTCGCGGCGCGTGGCGCGAGATAGCCGCCCCAGCTTCGCCCCATCAGCGCGATCCGCTTCGGATCGATCTCGGGGCGCGTCAGCGCGTAGTCGATCACCGGCGTGACGACATTCTCCCAATCCGGCCGGAAATGGAGCTTCTGCTTGAGCAGCGCCTCGCCCTGCCCCGGACCGTCGAAGATCAGGGCGGCATAGCCGCGTTCGAGCGCCGCCGCGGCGCCGGCGAGATAGAGCTCCTGCACCGTGCCGTCGTAACCGTCGGTCATCACGAGCGTCGGATACGGCGCGGAGCCGCGCTCGGGCAGGAGCAGGTAGCCCGGCAACGTCGTGGCTTCGTAGGGAATCTGCACCGCTTCCGCCGGATGCGGGAGGAGCGCGCCGGCCTGCTCAAAGGCGGCCTTCTGGCGGTCAAACCCGGTGACGAGCCTGGGATCAACCGGCGGTTTGAAGAGAAACGCGCCGGAGGTGCGGTAATAGGTCAGGGCGCGCAGGTAGGCGTCGCGGGCGCTGACATCGTGCCCGGCCTTCCGGCTTTCCTCGGCAAGGCCGAAGACGCGATCGCCGAGAGCGAACCACTGCTCGTACCAGGTGGCCCGGTCGCCATCGGGAATGCTCCGGGCGGTGATGAAACAGTCGCCAATGTCGGCGCCCCGGTACGGGATGGTATCCAGCGCCCGCAGGAACTGGCCGTCGAACTCCGAATCCTGAAAGGCCAGGCCGGACAGGCCCGCGGAGGCCCACCCCGCCGGTGTGGCCCCGGAGCCCGTTGCTGGCGTTCCTGCCATATTCATCGACTCCCTGGCGGTGACGCCACGCGCGGCGATGCCGAGCACCCCGCCGCCAAGACTGCCCATTGCCGCGCGACGCGAGAAGCGCGCCTTCCTTGTGGAGACGCCCAATCGAAGCCGGGGACGCATACAGTTCCTCCTCGAATTCCCACGCCCGAACCTATCACGTAGCCTCCATCGGCACAAGCACCTGCCTTCACCTGCTTTCCGCTTCGTGCCGCCGCGTATCGCGTCCCGGCATCACGACTCGACCGCGCCGGCCCAGGTTGTCTAGACAAGTACACTTTCATCAGCAGAACCCGGCGCGGCGGACCGCCAGATGGCGTTGAACGCGCAGCCGGGCGCAGCAGATTCAAGAAAGGATCAACATGTCTTCCAATGGTTCAGCTCCGCTGACCAAAGAGCAGATTTTGGCGGCGGTCGAGCCGATCGTCGAGCCGACCACGAACCAGACGCTGGGCGAGCTGAAGCTCGTCAAGGACGTGATCATCGGCGGCAACGCGGTGCAGCTCAAGATCGAGATGCTCAGCCCGATGAACGCGACGAAGGAACGGCTGGAGCGGGACATCCGCGCGGCGGTCGCGCAGGTATCGGGCGTCAGGGAAGTGACGGTCACCTGGACGACGCGCATCCGCGCCAGCGGCGGCGGCCGCACCGACGCGCAACCGATCCAGGGCGTCAAGAACACGATCGCCGTCGCCTCCGGCAAGGGCGGCGTCGGCAAATCGACGGTCGCGGTCAACCTCGCCGTCGCGCTGGCGCAGGAGGGGGCCAAGGTCGGCTTGCTGGACACCGACGTTTACGGGCCGAGTGTGCCGCTGATGGTCGGCGAGAATGCCAAGCCGCTGATGCGCAATAACAAGATCATCCCGCTCGAGGCGCACGGCGTGAAGGTGATGAGCATCGGCTTCATCCTCGATCCGCAAAAGGCGTTGATCTGGCGCGGACCGCTGGTCGCCCAGCTCATCAACCAGTTTCTGAACGACGTCACCTGGGGCGATCTCGACTACCTCGTGCTGGACCTGCCGCCGGGCACGGGCGACGTGCAGCTCACGCTCGTCCAGAAGATCCCGATCTCCGGCGCGGTGATCGTCACGACGCCGCAGGAGGTCGCGCTGGCCGACGCGGTCAAGGGATTGAAGATGTTCGAGGAGGTGAAGACGCCGGTGCTCGGCATCGTCGAGAACATGAGCGGCTTCATCTGTCCCGGTTGCGGCGAGCGGTACGACATCTTCGGCGCGGGCGGCGGCAAGCGCACGGCGGAGGAGCACGGCGTCGAACTGCTCGGGCAAATCCCGATCGAGCCGGGCATCCGCGAGGGCGGCGATACCGGCAAGCCGATGGTGGCGACCGCGCCCGATTCGGTGACGGGTCAGGCCTTCCACCACCTCGCCGAGCGGGTGGCGAACAAGCTGGCGGTCGAGGCGGTGCGCAAACCGCGCAAGCCGACGATCATGCTCAAGACGGTGGGGTAAACAATCGCCCCTCCCCAACATGAAGGGAGGGGCGTTTCGGGCACAAAAGAGGGGAGAAGGGCTTCCACGTGCTGCCGTATTCCCGACGAATCGGCGCACAATCAATACGGAATGCCACTTCTCCCGTACCCGATGCGTCGCCTGCTGACAGTCCCGACTCAAGATTTGATCTGTGGTTTGCCACCACATCAGTTCGGATGTCCGGCAACGCGTTGGTTGCCCTCATCCTACGCCTCGAATGAGGAAAACTCAATCCTATACGTACAATGCCGACAGGGCGCCCAGTGCACTGGGTGCCCTTTACTCATTTCCACGCGCCGTCATGCTGAGCGGGCGGAGCCCCGACGCATCCCCGCGCGAAGCGCTGTCCCACGTCGTCATGCTGAGCGCAGACGAAGCATTTCCTGCCGCAGCAGTCGTCCGCTGCGCGGACCGGCTTCGCCGGGGGATGCTTCCTTCCGGTCAGCATGACAGCGTGGCGGGTTGGCAGATGCGGACGCGCCTGCCCGTGCGAACGGACGGGCGTGGTTGGCCGCTCGGCTGCCCTATGACTTCGGCAGCTTGATCGACTGCTGGAGCTCGCGGCGGACCTGACGCTGGTCGACCCATTTGCTGTTGGGGACGTCCTGCGTGAAGATCAGGACCGACTTGCCCTTCGCGATGTACCGGCACTCGATGAAGTGCGCGTAGGTCACCCCCTTGGCGCCCTTATAGAGGAAGACGCTGTAGGCGCTGGTGCTGTTCGCGCCCTGAAATGGATCGCCAGAGCTGGTCGTCGCCAGCTTCAT
>JAICKJ010000326.1 GCA_025928015.1 Thermomicrobiales bacterium | reverse complement strand
GACGACGCCGCGCTGGCCGCCGAGATCGAGCAGATTGAAGCGCCCCGGCGTCTGGTAGAAGTTGCTGGTGAAGGTGCGCAAGGCGGTCCGGATGTAGTCGAGCTGGACATCGCCGGCGAAGCCGGCGGCCGTGGCGGCGAGCGCATTGGCGATGTTGACGCGCACCCGGCCCTCGAAGGTGGCCGGGATTTGGCTGGCGAGCAGGACCGACGTCTCCCGCCGGTGCTCGATCAGCGTGATCATGTCACCCTGGCTGGTCTGCCGGAGCAACACGGCTCGGCCCCGGTCGCGGATGTGCTCCCGGATGACCGGGTTTTCCTCGTCCATGCTGAAGAAGACGACCTCGCCGCGCGCGGTGCGCGACATCTCGACCGTCCACTCGTTGTCGGCGTTGAGCACGCTGGCGCCGTCGCGTAGCACGCTCGACGGCACGACCGCCTTGACCCGCGCCAGCTCGGCGAGCGTGTTCACGCCCTTGAGGCCGAGATGATCGCTGGTGACATTGGTCACGACGGCGATGTTGCAGCGGTCGAAGCCGAGGCCGGAGCGAAGGATGCCGCCACGCGCCGTCTCCAGCACCGCGAAGTCGATGGACGGGTTTTTCAGCACCATCTGGGCGCTGGTCGGACCGCTCATGTCTCCGGTCATGATCTGCGTGCCGTCGATGTAGATGCCGTCGGTCGTCGTCAGGCCGACACGGTGGCCGGCGGTCTTCATGATGTGGGCGATCATGCGGGAGGTCGTCGTCTTGCCGTTGGTGCCGGTGACGGCGACGATCGGCACCCGGGCCGGCTCCCGCGAGGGAAAGAGCATGTCGATGACGGCGCGGCCGACATGGCGCGGATGCCCTTCGGTCGGATGCGTGTGCATGCGGAACCCGGGACCGGCATTGACTTCGCAGATCGCGCCGCCAGCCTGTCGGACTGAGTGGGATATGTCGGGCGTGAGGAAATCGATCCCCGCGATGTCCAGCCCCACCACCATCGCCGCCTGCCGCGCGATCTCGACATTGTCCGGGTGGATGTCGTCAGTCCGATCGATCGAGGTACCGCCGGTGCTCATGTTGCCCGTCAGCTTGAGCTGGACAAAGGCGCCCTCCTCGGGCACGTCCTGCAGCTCGATCCCCTGCCGCTCCAGCACCTCCCTCGCCTGGGCATCGACGGCGATCCGGGTCAGGATCTTCTCGTGTCCGATGCCACGGCGCGGATCGGCGTTCGTGATCTCGATCAGCTCTTCGACGGTGTGCTCGCCGTCGCCGGTCACGTGCGCGGGCACGCGTTCCGCCACCGCGACGACGTTGTTGTTGACGACGAGGATCCGGTAATCCTTGCCGACGATGTAGCTCTCGACGACGACCGCACCGTTCCGGCTCTCACCCTCGGCGACCGGGTACATCTCGCGCACGTCCCCTTCGTCGGCGAGATTGATGCAGACGCCGCGGCCATGGTTACCATCGAGCGGTTTCAACACGACGGGATAGCCGACCCTTCGGGCGGCCTGGACCGCCGCTTCGATGTCGTGGACGACCGCGCTCCGGGGCACCGGGATGCCGACCTCGTGCAGCAGCCGGTTCGTCAGCTCCTTGTTGCTGGCCACATCGACGGCGATGTTCGCGGTCTTCGACGTTACCGTCGCCCAGATGCGGCGCTGGAACATGCCGTGGCCGAGCTGGACGAAGGAACGACGCGGATCGAGCCGGATGACGGGAATGCCGCGGCGCTGCGCCTCGTGAACGATCGCGCCGGTCGAAGGGCCATAGGCGAGCCGTTCCGCCAGCTTGATGACCCGCTGCTCCAGCTCGGTCACGAAGTCGAATTCCGGCTCCGTGTCGTAGATGAGGTGGTTCAGCAACCGAACGGCGAGGTCGCCGGCGGCGAGGCCGACATCCTGCTGGTCGTATTGGTAGATGACGTTGTAGACGCCGCGTTCATCGGTCGAACGCGTCTTCCCTCGCACGACCTCGGCGCCAGCGAGATTCTGGATCTCGAGCGCGACGTGCTCCAGCACGTGTCCCATCCAGGTCCCTTCGCGCAACCGCTGGAGGAAGCCGCCGGGACGGCCCAGGGAGCAGCCGTGGTCATAGAGCGAGGGGATGAGCTCGGTCAGGTGCTCGTAGAACCCCGGAATCTTGTTCGACGGCCGGTCCTCGAGCTCGCCAATGTCCAGGACGTAGTGAATGACCGGCATCCGGGCCCAGACATTCGGCCCACGGAGGACGTTGGCTTGGCGGACTTTCAACACGATACCGACCTCCCTGGGTGTCAGTGACGCGCATTCAGGAGCGATCCGCGGCGAGGGCGTAGAACCAGGATGCAAATGAACAATACGCGACCGGCCCGGCCCTGTAAAAGGGCGGGCGGGGACAACAAACAGCGATCGCGAGACTATTTGTCGAGAAGCAGGCGCGATTGCAGGTCGAAGCGGTGTCCGGGCGTCAGCAGGTGCAACCGGGCGTTGCTGACGGTGATCTCGCCGTGGCCCTTGACCTGGAAGACGTTCGAGTACATGTCCGAGCCATCGACGATCGTGATGCTGTGGCGGCCGATGACCTCCAGCACGTTGTCGTCGTTGATGACCGCGGCGGTGTCCTCGTCGATCCCGACACCGAGCAGACCGGGGTTGGTCGCGACCAGCGCGAGCAGGCGGCCGATGCGGTCGCGCTGGCGGAAATGCTGGTCGATGATGACGTGGTCGATGAGGCCAAACCCGGCGGCCATCGTCGCCATCCGCATTTTCGGCGTGTCGCCACTGGCGCCGAATCCGACCATGTGCGAGGAGAGAATCGAGGCGCCGGCGCTTGTGCCGGCGACCACCGCGCCGGCCAGATGGCGCTCGCGCACCAATTGCTCGAACCGGGTGCCGCCAATGATCGCCGAAAGGCGCATCTGGTTGCCGCCGGTCAGGAAGATGCCGGTCGCGTCGGGGAGCAACTCCAGGGGCGCGTCGCCATTGGCGTCCGAGCGGTCGCCGATGAAGATGACCTCGGCGCTCTCGACGCCCATGCCAAGGAAGATCGCCTTGTAACGCAGCCCTGCGTTTTCGATTGAGGAGGCGGTCGGCACGATGACGATGCGCGCCCGCTTGCCACCGGCGAGCAGGGCGAAGGCCGAGAGAATGATCTTATCGTCCAGCTTATCCTCGGCGCCTCCGATCGGCATCAAGATGCCGCTGCCCGACGCAACGTACTTCGTGCTCACCGGGCGTTGCCCATCGAGCAACGCGGGTTCATGTGGGGGCATGCAATGTATGTCCTGGATTTCGGGCGCCGCCATCCGCGCACCAACCGCGGGCGCATGCGACCTCGGGTTCGCCCGCTCGCGGGACGGCGCCGTAACGATTGCTTATGGGCTGGGAATGTACCGCGAATCGTGAAGAGACGTCAACGATGACCGGCCTATTATGCCTCGCCGCTTCATCTGCGGAGCCCTGCAATCCCTTTGGCATCAGGGTGTCCGCAATGCTAGACTGTGCCGGTGCCCACTGGCTCCTGGCTGGAGCCGGTATTGGTTCATGTCTGCAAGGTACATCGTTCGGCTGGCTCGTTCATTGCATCCACGAGTCACCCTCACCCGTGAGGATACGTCATCATGGTCGCGCAGCTCATTCGCTCCCTGGAGTCGGAGCAATTCAAGGACGTCCCGAACTTCGGCCCCGGCGATACGGTGCGCGTCCACGCGAAGGTCGTCGAAGGCAGCCGCGAGCGGATCCAGGTCTTCGAAGGCATCGTCATCCGCCGACGTGGCGGCGGGATCAATGAGAACTTCACCGTCCGCCGCATCGCCTCACACGGCATCGGGGTCGAGCGGACATTCCTGCTCCACTCCCCGCGCATCGACAGGATCGAAGTGACCCG
>JAICKJ010000397.1 GCA_025928015.1 Thermomicrobiales bacterium | reverse complement strand
GGGGACGATGTTCTTCGAACATGTGTACGATACGCCGTGACTCATTTTCATCCATGCCTTTACCTTGCGTAACGAATCAGACGCTTGTAGCTAAGAAGTACGGGCCGTACTCTTCGGAACTGCGGCATCATGAAGAAACCGAAGAGAGCAGATGAGCATGGCAAGCCCGCAACCGCTCACTCGACGCGGTGAGCTGGAAGTAGCACGATATGGGCGATGCCGTGAGGCTTCACAACTGCAGCGTGTCCGGCAACCCCTAACCGGGCACGGGGAGGTTTACCGATGATCGCCACCGAGCTCGCCGCTCACGCCTTCACGGCGTTCCAGCACGGTACGCTCGCTCAGGCCGCGCCGACGGGCATCAACACCCAGGGTGTCGTCTCTTTCTTCGCCAAGAACATCGCGCCGATCCTGCTCGCGGTCCTCGGCGTGATCTTCATCGGCCGCGCGAGCCGAGGCGAGATCTCGAAGGTGCTCACCAGCTCCGCGATCGCCATCGTCGGCCTCGCGTTCATCGCCGGTGCGGCGACACTGTTCTTCCTCGGCGACTACCTCATCAAACTGATCTTCAGCTGAGATGCGCCTCCGTACCGACGACGACATCTACCGGGCGCGGCTCGTCTATCTGGGGCCGCCCGGCTACACGCTGCCCATGCACCTGCCGTACGCGCAATACGGCCTCTTCGTCGTGCTGGTGCCGCTGTTCTGGTTCATCCACTACCTGATCACGTTCACGTTCGATCCGTTCCCGGCCTGGGAGATCGCGCTGGCGATGGTCACGACGTCGTACATCTTCCGGCACGTCGATCCGGACAGGCCGGCCCGGATGGTCATCCGCACCGCGCTCACCGACTGGCGCCGCACTCGCGAACCAGTGGTCGAGCAGCGCGATCCGAGACTTGTCGCCACTCGCATCCGGGTTCGGGAGGAGTTGGTATGACCAGATCAGCGGCATTCTCCTTCGGGGCCGGCGCATGACCGAATCCTTCCCGCACGGGCATCCCCGGGCGGATGCCCT
This sequence comes from Thermomicrobiales bacterium, assembly GCA_025928015.1. Classification (GTDB taxonomy): domain Bacteria; phylum Chloroflexota; class Chloroflexia; order Thermomicrobiales; family UBA6265; genus JAICKJ01. The sequence continues at coordinate 589 of JAICKJ010000397.1, read as the reverse complement.
TGACTCCGGCAGGCAGAGTAACGGTATGCGTTCGGATAGCTACTCTCCGTCCGATTCCGGCGAGCCGGTGGAGGAATTCGTCGCCGCGCCCGCACACGGTGCGGTGGGTGTGTTCCAGGCGCCGCAGCCGGTGCGCCCACGAAGCGCCCCTGTGGACACGACGCTGGACATCGATTCGCCGTTCCTCGATCTGTTCGGGGGAACGCCGGCGCCGGTGTCGTCGGCTCCCGGGGCGGGCGCTGCGGCGCCGGCCCCGGCGTCCGATTCTGATCTCGACTTTGGATTCGAGTTCGGCGAGCCGGACGGGTCCGACCGCTCCTACGACGGCGTGCCGGACACGTCGTTCGACGGGCCGTCCTTCGACGCGGCGCCGCCGTCCTTCGACGCGGCGGTTGACGAGTCTTTCGACGCGCCGCCGGAGCGATCCGTTGACACGCCGCCGGCGCGGTCGTTTGACGGACCGGCGGTTGCCGAGACGGCGCCTGGGTTTGAGCTGTCATCGTTTGAGGGATCGGGCGCATCGACCTTTGACGCGCCTCCGTCATCCGCCTCACCGATGTCAGCCCAGCCCTCGTCTGTGCAGCCCTCG
>JAICKJ010000307.1 GCA_025928015.1 Thermomicrobiales bacterium | reverse complement strand
CGTCGTCGCTCCCGGCACGCAGTTCGGCGCCCAGCACTAATCGGCCACAATCCATTCCGTTTCAAGGCATCAGGGGACGTGGAACACGCCGCGTCCCCTGATCGCGTGTGTCAGCAAGCGACCCGGGTCCAGGATAACCAGAGGCGGTAGGATATGCGGCATGAACGGACCGGCACGACTTATGGAAGGAGCATCGATGACCGCCTTCATCTGCGTCACCTGTGGCACGCAATATTCCGAATCTGAAACGCCGCCGGCGCGCTGCCCGATCTGCGAGGACGAGCGCCAGTACATCGGGCCGAACGGCCAGCAGTGGACCCACATGACCCGGCTGCAAGCTGATCACCACAACGTCATCAAGCCGCTGGAGCCCGGGCTGACCGGCATCGGCACCCACCCCTCGTTCGCCATTGGCCAGCGGGCGCTGCTCGTCCAGACGGACGCCGGCAACGTCCTCTGGGATTGCATCTCGCTCCTCGACGATCCGACGACCGCGGCCGTCAAGGCGCTCGGCGGCATCGACGCGATCGCCATCTCCCACCCCCACTACTACGCGGCGATGATCGACTGGGCGCACGCCTTCGACGCGCCGATCTACCTCCACGCCTGCGAGCGCAAGTGGGTGCTGCGGCCGGACGACGCCGTTCAGTTCTGGGAGGGTGAGGAGCGCGAGCTGTTCGGCGGCCTCCACCTGCTCCGCCTCGGCGGTCACTACGGCGGCGGCCAGGTGCTGCATTGGCCGGCGGGCGCGAACGGCAAGGGAGCGCTCCTGAGTGGCGATATCGTCCAGGTCGTCGCCGACAAGCGGTACGTCAGCTTTATGTACAGCTATCCGAACCTGATTCCGCTGCCGGCCGCGATCGTCGAACGGATCGCGGCCAAGCTGGACCCGGTCTCCTTCGATCGCATCTACGGCGCCTGGTGGGAGCGCATGATCGACCGCGACGGCCACGCCGCCGTCCAGCGCTCGGCCACGCGCTACGTCCGCGCGCTCAACGGCGAGGTCGGCTCGCTGCCGGATCAATTAGCGGCCACCTCCCGCGCCTAGCGCCGGGGATCGCCGGGGCTACCCGACGTGCGCGGCCCGGCCGATGAACCAGATGTTGGCGGCGATGAAGATGACGACGACGACAATCATCACGCGGTAATTGAAGCGGATGATGCGCTCGGCCGGGTGGTCCCGGTTTTCCATGATTTGCGTGACGAGTGCCGCCACGCCGTCAACCAGGATGGCGACGAGCGCAGCGATGTGAATCTGATCGACCATCGTCAACGAATCCGCGCTGCCGAGCGCGCCCGTCACCGTGTTCAGGTTGACCGCGACCGCGAAAAGCGCGGCGGTCGTGATAGTCAGCCGCGCGATGAGCAGGTTGGAGCTGCGCAGGCTGAGGAAGTAGCTGATCAATGAGATCAGAAAGGCGATGTACACGACGAACGTGAGCTTGAAGAAGCTGGAGAGATCGGTGCGCTTCACCGTCAGCGACGCGGTCCAGCGGCTGTAGACGCTGGTACCGGTGGGATCGCGGGGATTGCCGTAGGTGGTGTCGTAGGGGTGGTCGGTGGCGTCGACCTGGAAATCGGTCACGTGCCAGCCGCCGGGCATCAGGTCGGGCTCATGCGCCGATCCCGATGCGTCCGCCTGATAGACCAACGCGCTGGCGTCGCGTTCGCTGTCCTCCATGTCGATCACCAGGACCTGGCGGTCGAACGGGAAGTGCGTCAGGTTCCAGCGATGGCGGAATGTGCCGTAGACCTCCGCACTCTCCCAGACCAGTCCATCGACCACGACGCTGCTGTACTTGACCATCGTCGCCGCGTTGGCGTTGACGAAGTCGGCCTGTTTCAACACCGACTCCGTCCCGTTCGGGCAGACGCTCCACATCCAGAAGGTGGCGTCGAAGGTGCCGTTCGCGAGGTTCAGATTGTGAACGCTGAGGACATCGAGACCCACGCTGCAGTGGACCGGGTTCTGGGCATCCGCCGGTGGCGCCGGCTGGGGCGACGGCGTGGCGGCCGGAGTCGCCGGCTGGCTGGCGGCCTGGGCGAGCGCGCTCAGCGCGGCGAAGACGAGCACCGCCAGCGTGATGGCGCGCGCGTGCCTGAACAGCCATCGTGACATGCGGCGTCGACCTTCCCCCAACGGCCCGATGCATCCCTCATCCCGGCGTCGCCGGCGACCGCATCTTAGCACCCGCGGAAGGCTCAAGGCGTTTGGATGTGCCGGTTGCTAGTCGTCCGGCTCGTCCACGGATTCCACGTCGTAGGCCGGGAAGCGCCAGCCCATGTCGCGCTCCAGCAGCCCGCCAAAGCCGATGGCGGCGATGGCGTCCAACGTCACCTGCTCACCGGCGAAGATCCACGGCAGCACCAGGTCGGCTACCGTCGCCTTCGAGTACATCGAGCAGGACGACAGGTTGAAGACCGGCACGTTGCCGTCCGCCGTGTAGGCGAGCCAGAACATCGACCCCGGGTGGACCGGCGCGCCGTAGCGAACGATCGACGCGTCGATCTGCGGCAAGGCGAGAAGCGTTGGATCGAGCGGATCGATCGTGTTGCTGCCGCCGGCGAGGATCAGGCGGGCACCGTCGGCGATCTGCGTCCGGATCGCCGCCGCGATCGCTGTCGGCTCGCTGGCGACCTCCTCGAACCGCAGGATCGTGCCGCCGAACCAGCCCATCTTCGCCCGCACCGCCGCCTGGAACCGCGCCCGGACCTTCTCCGCCATCTGCTCGGTCGTGAGCACCCCGACGGTGAGCGGCAGAAAGGGCTTGACCTGGACGATCGGCTCCGGCCGGGATTGCGCGTAGCGCTCCGCCTCGACGAGCGTCGCGTTCGGAATCGCGACCGGCGTGATCTTCACCCCGGCCAGCACCTTGCCCGGCAGCACCGGCAGCCGGTCGGGCAGCGTGAAGACGGCGGGTCCGTCGAGCGTGTTGATCGCGATGACTGCCTCGGCGTCGATGCGCAGCAGCCCTTTTTGCGCGGCGACGAGGTTGATCCGGCTCTGGACGGGTCCGCGCCGCGTCAAATCCGGCGCGCCGGCGAGCGCGGCCAGGCGGCGCGCCGCGTCGTCCTCGTGGACATCGTCGGGATCGAGCCGGACCGCGTGGATCGGCCGCTCCAATTCCGCGATCGCCGGCAGATGCTCTGCCGTGATCCTGTCCCCCTTGCGGAACAGGCGCTTGCCCGCGTGGCGGACCCCTTCGGTGACGATGAGACCGGTCAGGTCGCGGCTGTCGGTCGTGTGCGGCGCGATCGTGCAAGGCTGCATGGGAGCGGGTCCTCTCTGGCACATCGGACGATGGGGCGCTTTGGCCTCTATCTTGCCATGATCCCGGTCAGAACACATGGCCGCCAGCGCAAGGAGCACGACGCATGGCCCGAAGCTACGAAACGGCGAACGCCGCATCGCGCGAGCGGATGCAGGCGATCGCGGAGAATTTGCCGGACACGACGCTCGTTCAACCAATCGGCAACGGCTGGAGCATCGCCGGCGCCTTCGCTCACGTCGCCTTCTGGGACCGAGCCGTGATCGCCCGATGGGACCACTGGCGGCAGACCGGCGAGTTCCCGCAGGACCAGGCAACCTGGCTGGAGGTCGTCAACGCGGCCGCGAGCGCCCAGTGGCAGGCGTTGCCGCCGCGCTGGTCGGTGCTGGACGCGGTCTCCGCCGCCGGCATCGCCAACGACTTCCTCGCCTCCCTCACCGAAGACGAAGTGACAGCCGCCCACCGCGCAGGATTCGACACCATGCTCGACCGCTCCATTCACCGCAACGCCCACATGGACGACGTCGAGAAGAGCCTCGTAGACGTCGGCTAGCTCGCACCTTGCTCCAAAGCCGCGCGGATCGCCGTCGCCAGTCGCTCACCGTCCTCCAGGACACCGCGGGGCGCGACGAAGCGGCGGGAGCCGATCGGCTCGCCGGGCAGTCGCGGCAAGAGCTGCAGATGCAGGTGATTGGGCGTCCCGTCGCACATCGTAACGAGGTAGACCTTCTCCGCGCCAAGCGCCTGCTTCAGCGCGTTCGCAACCCGTGTCGCCAGGCCGAAGAGCGCGCTCGTCTCGTCAGGCGTCAACTCCGTGAAGTCATCCCGGTGCGGCTTGTAGATGATGATCGTGTGACCGCGTGCCCGGGGATGCTGTTCGAGCGCCACCCGAAATCGATCATCGTCGAGAATGCCGGATTGAACCCCGAACAGCTCGCCTGTCGCCAGGTCGTGGCACGTCGGGCAGATTCCCTGTGCTCGCAATTCGGCGACGCGCTCGCCGAGCCGCTGGTAGGACAGCGGATCATCCGATGGCATGGTCGTCCTCATCCCCGCGCCTCCTCCCAGGCGCTGCTGCAACTCGCCCAAGGCAACTCTGTTGCTATCGAAATGCAACAAGCGCTG
>JAICKJ010000387.1 GCA_025928015.1 Thermomicrobiales bacterium | reverse complement strand
TCCCATTCCGGATCTCACTTCTCCAACGCTCTTCATCTCCTACCCCATCCTCCCAATCACCCCGGCTAGCTTCTCGGCCACCATGGCCGCAGGGTGGTTCGTGTTGGCGCGCATGAGGGTGGGGAAGATCGAGGCGTCGCAGAGGTAGAGATTGTCGAGACCGTGGAGCTTGCCGCTGGCGTCGACGACGGCGGCTTCGTCGCCGGCCGGTCCCATGCGGCAAGTACAGGCGGGGTGATAGTCGATGCCGAGGTGACGGCGGATGAAGGCTGGGGCGCCGGCACGCGAAATCGGATCGGCACCGGCGCGGAGTTCATCACCGAGCAGTTTGGCGAGCGGGGAGGTCGCGACAATCTCTTGCAAGATCTCGAGGCCGTCAGCAAGCACGGCGAGGTCTTCGTCGTCGGGGTCGGAGAGATAGCCGTGGTCGATGGCGAGCGGGGCCAGTGGATCGGACGAGGTGAGCTTCACGCTGCCGTGCGAGTGCGGCGCCATGTTGGCGGCGGCGAGGTGGTAGAACCAGCGGCCTTCATCATCGCGGCGGCTGAGTGTGTAGAGATGTAAATCGAACGCCTCGCGGCACCGGCTGCTGCGCGTCTTGCCGAGTGCCTGCTCGTCAGGCAGCCAGCCGGTCGCCTCGAAGTCGTCCATGGCGTGATCGAGCTCGTCGCGGCCCCGGTAGAGCAGCGGGATCGTGACGTGGTCGGTCAGGCGCCGGCCGACGCCCGGCAGCGGATGAAGCGGCGTGATGCCGAGCGCCGAGAGCTCATCGGCCGGACCGATGCCGGAGCGGAGCAGGATGGCGGGCGAGCCGTAGGCGCCGCCGGCGAGCACGATACGCTCGGCCGGAATACGCAGGCGCAAGCCGTCGATGATCGCTTCGACGGCCACGGCACGGCCCGATTGGAGCTCGACGCGATCGACCAGCGTGTCGCCGATGATGCGCAGGTTCGGACGCTCGCGCACCGGATCGAGATAGGCGAAGGCGGCGTTCCAGCGAACGCCATGATCGATATTGACCGGCGCCAGGCCAACGCCGCTCACGTCGTCAGGATCGTTCAGGTCAGCGACGCGAGGGATGCCGGAGCGATAGGCGGCATGGATGAAGGCCTCCTGAAAGGGCGTCGCCTCGGCATCTTCCGGCTGGCGCACGCGCATCGCCCGAACGGCACGGTCGAAGGCAGGCGCGACCGACTCCCAATCCCAGCCGTCGTTGCCGAGTTCGGCCCAGCGATCGTAATCGCGGCGGTGGCCGAGCCGCGCGATACAGCCGTTGTGCGACGACGAGCCGCCGAGGATGCGCCCGCGTTCGAAGGGACGCGGCGTCGTGTGCTCCGGTCCCAGCAGACCGGCGTAGCCCCAATCGTGGGTCAGGCCGAAGCGCCGCGCATCGAGCATCTCACGCGGCCAGCGCCCGCCGGTAAACGGGCCGTAATCCGGCCCGGCCTCCAGCAGCACGACATTCCGATCGCTGTCGCGCGCGATGATTCCGGCCAACGCGGCCCCGGCGGTACCACCGCCGACGATCAGCACGTCGATCTGGTTCGTTACGGCGGATGTCACATCCATAGTCCGGCCCCTTCCCGATCACGGACGATCCCGCGTCGCACATGTCGTCAGGCCGCCAGCTTGCACCGTTCGGCGGAGTCCGTCAACGGATGGGATTCGTGGTGGCGGGTTTGGCGATTTGAGGAAACAACCGAACCTTGGGTGGACCGTCGTCACCCGACCTTTTGTGCGTTCCGATCCACCGTCCCGCGCTCGTCGTCCGCCCGTCCATGAATGGACCGGCTCAGTCCGATTGCCCCGTAAACGGGGCGCAAGCACGAGGGAACGTGTCCATTCGCGATTCCTTCAACGTTCAGCAGGGTGAACGACGCGTCTGAGCCTCCTTCAGGAGGCGGTCGGACTGAGCCCGGTCCATTATGAAGTTTGAGGAAATAACCAGCCATTCGGTCGCCGACGCGCAATTGGACGTTCGCGCATTCCGAGCAGCGTCGCGGCGCTCGCCGCCCGCCC
>JAICKJ010000251.1 GCA_025928015.1 Thermomicrobiales bacterium | reverse complement strand
GTCGTTCGAGCGATGGACCGGCCGTCCGGCGCCGGTCGACGTCATGCGAACTGCGGTTGCCGCCGAGCAGGCACGGCGGCGGGCTGCTGACGCCGCCCCCAGAATGGACAGTCGCAAAACCGCCCCTCCGCGCGATAGTGGACCGCCGCGTCCGCCACGAACCGCGTGACGCCGCTGGCGACGGCGCCCTCATACGCGCCGAGCGGCGCGGCGTCTCCCTGCATCCAGGCGAGCGCGGCATCGGCGGCTTGCACCGCTGACCAGAACGCGATGGCCAAGCCGTGGCCGGCAAGAGGATCGAGCGACACCGCCGCGTCGCCGACCGCCGCCCAGCCGTCGCCAGCGACGCATTCCTGCACGGTGGTCCCGGCCCGCACCATCGCTGGCGGTTCGTGCGAGGCGTCGATCCCGAGGCTTTCCAGCCGGGCCCGCGTGTACGGCGCCTCGGCCAAGCGGCACGACCAGGACTCGCGCCGGTCGGTCGTGGATGGAAGCAGGTCAGCGTCGGTGAAAAACGCGGCGAAGAGTCGCGGTCGTCGGGGCATGCGGGACGTATACCACCACCCTTGGGGCGTCGCTTCCACCAGGCTCGCGGCCATCACCGAGCCGTCCTCAGTGGAGAATTCGCGCATGAGCGCCACCAATCGGCCCAAATGGCGACGTGTGCCGCCGAGCCGGCGCGCGACCGCCGCCGCGCGGCCGGTGGCGTCGATCAGGAATCGGACTCGAAGGTCCATGCCGGTCGAGAGCGACAGGTGCCAGCCATCCGGGTAGCGCTCACAGCCGCGCACTGACGCATCAATGAACAGCATCGGGCTGGCGACGACGCGCGCCAGCATCGCATCCTCCAGGCGCTGCCGGTCAATGTGCCACCCGCTGCCATTCGGACCCAGCGGCTGACGCACGAGCGCCGGCGCGCCCCAGGCGGAGAACTGGGCGTCGGCCGGCATCGCGATCCGCCGGTCGTCGAGCAGATCGCGCCAACCCAATGCGGTCAAAGACCCAAGCGCGGCGGCGCCCAGCAGCTCGCCACGGTTGGCGAAGCGCGCCTCGGCGGGCGCGATGAGGAGTGGCGCCTGACCGGCCCGTTGCAGCGCGCGGACGGCGGCGAGTCCAGCCACGCCGCCGCCGATGACCGCGACATCGTGCCACGTCGGGTCAGTCACCACCGGAGCCGCCGGGCAATGTCTTGAGATCGACGGAGCCGCGCTGCACCTCGACGTACATGTTGGCCGGCAAATCCTCCCGTGCCGAGCTGTCGGTGGGGCCGGGCCGGCGCACGACCATGCCCATGTGCGGCCAGAGCGTCACCATCTGCTTCAGCCCGTCGAAGTAGCTCGCCTCGGCGTGGAGACCGATACCGGCGACACCGCGCGACCAGAGCACGCGGTTCGCGAAAAAGCGCGCGCGCTCCGCCGCGGGCAGATCAGGGCGCACGACCTGATCGTAGAACGCCTCGGGCAGGACATTGACCGGCAGCAACGCCGGCCACCAGGTCGGCACGGGAAAATCCTGCTCCGTCAGCACGTACTGGCAACTGAAGGCGTCGCCCTGCCAGGGCACGCCCATCCAGCGCGTCAGGTCGCCCGGCATCTGCTGGCCGATCGGCGCGTCCGTGCCCTTGCCGTCCGTGCCGCCGAAGACGTTTTGCGGGTTGAGCTGCAAGCCGAGGTACTGGGAGAGCGTCTGGCGGTCGCCGATCGCGATGCGATACGGGAATGGCGTGTCGCGAGGCCCGCGATAAAGCTCCGCGTGCCGGACGGGCCAGGTGATTTCGACGCCGGGATGGAAGGCGCCGCCGGAGCAGGGCTCCAGCGCGGCGCGGGTGAGCGCCTCGGGTTGCTGGGCGAGCGGCAGGTCGTTCAGCGACTGGACATTGTCGGCGACCTCGTCGTCGAAGTCATTGACGAACCTCCCGTCGGCCCAGCCCTTCAGCATCTCGTATTGGCTCGGCGGGATGTGGAACCAGTAGAGGGGGCTGGAGGGGTAATTGGCGCCGTCGCCGAGGTTGTACGGGATTTGATTCTGCGGCGGTGTCGTGTCGGCCGGATCGCGGATCGCGGCCAGCACCGCCGCGCGGACATCCTTCGCCGCGTCGGACGGATCGGCGAGCTGGCGCAGGTAGGCCGGATCGGCGAAGTCCTTGATCTTCGGCCACTTCGTGTTCAGGAAGTCGGCCGACGAGACCCATTGCATCAACCCCAGTCGTTGGAAGAAGGGCAGCAGATCGCGCCGGAAGGAGTAGGGCGGGGTGGGGTTCGTCGTGAAGCCCAGTCCGACCATCACCTCCCGGATGGTGTCGTGCAGGGTGACGAGCGGCGGGATTTGGGGCGCGAAGTTCGGGCCGCAGCAGACGACCCAGCCCGGCTCGGCATCGAGCGCGGTGCCGTCATGGAGCCTGACGGTCGCCTTGACCCAGCCGTCGCACCAGTCGTCATGCCAGCCATCGTTGTTCGTGAAGTCGGAGATGGGGTTCTGTTGCAGCGCCGAAATGGCGACGCCATCGCCGGGAAAGACCAGGAGACGGCCCGCCTCGTCGGTCCGCAGATGGCCGAGTTTGACGGGCAGCGTCTGCCAGAATGTGCCGGCGAGGTCGTACTGGTTGTCCGTGCCAGCGCTGTTCGTCGAGGCGCCGGTGATGGCCACCTCACCGGAGTCGATGACGAGCGTCTTCTCGCGGTCGTCGAGCGGGACGAACTGGTTGCGCAGCGCGCCGGGGATGCCGGGCGCGGCCTCGCCGAGATCGAGCGCGTTGTTGAAGCCGTACCAGGCGCCCTTCGTGTTCGCGACCTGCACGTTCCACGTGATCTGGGCGTCGGCCGCGGTCAGCTCGCGGACGACCTGCCGCTGATCGTCATAGCCGTAGACACGGAAGCGCTGGACCTGCTTCTTGATCTTGTTCTCGCCGTCCTTGAAGCCGCCAGCCGGCTCGGGGCTGAGCCCCGGCACCTCCGGCGCGGGGAACCAGCCGTCGGCATTGCCGACGCGGGAGAAGCCGATCGGCGGGAAGACGGCGGCGCGGGTGATCCGGCTGCCGGCCGGCGCGGCCGCCGGCGTGCCCAACGGCGAGACCGCCGCCTTCACGATACCGGGACCGCCGAGCGCGATGGCTGCCGCGCCGAGCAGGAAATCCCGCCGGCGGATGGGTTGCTGGCCGAAGCCGGGCATGTATGCTCCCCTTACCAAGAACTCGCCGGGTGCGGCGAATGGACCGTCATACGAATGGAGACGGAAAATAGGACCCCGCTTCCAGTATACGAGACGCGTTGCAAAAATGGTGCAATTCGGTGGCCCGTTTTGCGGGGATTGCGCTCAGGCCTGCTTGCGTCGGCGCGGGTCGACGATCGGCTCGAAGGCGAGCGCGAGGAGCATGAAGGCGACGGCTGTAATGATAATGAAGATACCGGGAGGTAGCACCCACCACCAGTAGCCGACATAGACCGCGCCGGTCTGGAAGCCGCTCTCCAGCATCTGGCCCCAGGTCGGGATCGAGGTGTCCCCGAGGCCGAGGAAGCTGAGCGCCGCTTCGGCGAGGATGGCGCCGGGGGCGAAGAAGATCATCTGGGCGATGATGAAGGGCGCGACCTGCGGGAAGACGTGCTTGACCATCACGCGGGTGCGCGAGGCGCCCAGCGCCCGCGCCGCCTCGACGAGCTGGCCCGAGCGAATCTGGAGCACCATCGACCGCACCAGGATGGTCAGCCCCGGCCAGGAGAAGGCGACGAGGACGAGGATGATGAGGTAGAGGTGCGAGCCGAGCACGAAGACGAGGTAGATCAGCAGTGGCAGCGTCGGCACGTTGGAGACGATGTCGGAGAGGCGCTGGATCACCGAGTCGACGAAGCCGCCCGAGTAGCCGCTGATGATGCCGAGCGACGCGCCGATCAGTGTCGAGAGGGTGGCGGCGAGCGCGGCGATGAGCAGCGCGATCGGGAAGCCGTAGAGGAGCCCTTGCATCAGGTCGCGGCCGATATTGTCGGTGCCCATCCAGCCGAAGACCTTGCCGCCGACGACGAGCTTGATCGGCGCGACCTGCGTCTTCGGGTCGGCGGTCACGACCTGTACCTTCAGCGTGTATTTGCCGAGCAGCGGCGCGATCTCGCCGGCGGTCGCCGCCGGCTTGCCGAAGGCGGCGGCGGTGAGCTGGTCGGACATATTCGCCGGGAGTGGGGCGCCGTTGTACTTCTGTTGCCAGATCGTCGTGATGCCCCGGGTGATCGCGTCGCCGGTCGTCAGCACGACGCGGTTCGGGGTGTCGTAGTAGCGCCGGATCGGCTGCTGCTCGCCGGGCCGCGGCGGCGTGACCGGGATGCTCGTCAGGATCAGCTCTGAGCCGTCCGGCCGGGCGAGCGAGGCGATGATGACGGGGGGACGTCCGCTGTAGGTGATGCCGTTCAGCGTCATGGAGAGGAACGACGGCACCGCCGAGCCGTTCACGGTGACGTCGGTCTGGTAGACGCGAATCTCGCCGGCCGGGATGGTCTTGATCTCGACCGGGTTTGCGAGCGTCGCCACCTTCTGCTCGGGCAGGTCGTGGCGGCGGAAGAGGTTGGACCAGGCCGGCGGCGCCGTCTTCGGGTTATCGGCCCAATAGACCGGATTGCTCCAGCGGGCCGAGCCGAAGTCGTGGGGGAAGGTCGCGATCACCCAGCCGCAGACGGCGAGCATGATGATGAACATCGCGACCGCGGTGCGCCCGGCGCCGGTGGAGATGAGCAGCTGGCCGAAGTTGCGTGGTGACGGCGGCAGCGCCGCTTCCGGCTCGGTCTCGGGCGCGTGCTCGCCCGGCGTGGCGTGCTGGGTCAACTCGGCCATCAGTAGCGCACCCGGGGGTCGAGAATGACGTAGAGTACGTCGAGGACGAACCGGATCACGACGTACATCAGGGTGAAGACGAAGGTGAGCGCGACGATGAGTCCCTCGTCCGGCGTGCCGGTGATCGCGTCGAAGTAGAGACGGCCCATGCCGCGCCAGTTGAAGATCGTCTCGATCAGGATCGAGCCGGAGAGCGAGCCGGCGAGACCGAAGAGCAGCCCGGTGATGATCGGCGGCGCGGCCACCCGCAGGATGTGGCGCGATGTGACGCGCCGTTCCGGCAGGCCCTTGGCGCGGGCGAGGACGACGTGATCCTCCTGGGCGACGGTCATCGTCATCGTGCGGACGGAGTAGATGTACGGCCCGACGCTGACTGGGACGAGCGTGAGGACCGGCAGGATGGCGTGGTACGCGAGGTCGCCGAGGCGGTCCCACCGCTCCGTCGGCGGTGGCGTGCTGTACATGCCGCCGGCCGGCAGCCAGCCGAGCCGGAAGGCGAAGACGACGATGAAGAGGATGCCGAGCCACCAGCCGGGGATCGCGTAGGAGATCGAGGCGACGTAGGCGAGGACGCGGTCGAGCCTGCTGCCCACCTGCGTCGCCATCTTGACGCCGACCGTGATGCCGATGATGGCCGTGATGATGGTCGAGGTGCTTAGCAACAGGACGGTGTACGGTAAGCGTTCGAGGATGATATCGGAGATCTTGTAGCTGCCGGAGGTCGTCCGCACCTGGCGGGCGTCGCCGAGGTCGAGCCGCATGACGCGCAGGACCATCGGCGGCAGCCGCTCCCACCAGGGCTGGTTGAGCCCGTAGTACTGCTCCAGCTCGGCCCTGTGCTCATTCACCGCCGTTTCCAGCGCGTCCGGATCCCGCATCGTCTGGGCGAGCGACTGGCGGTAGGAGCGGAGCTGGTCATCGACCTGCGCCTGCAGCAGCTTGTC
>JAICKJ010000392.1 GCA_025928015.1 Thermomicrobiales bacterium | reverse complement strand
CGACGTTCTTGCTGAACGAGGCGATCAGGTAGCCGATCGCGAGGAACGAGAGCCCGCCCAGGATCAGCACGAAGAGGATCAGCAGCGGATTGCCGCGCACCGTCATGCCGAAGACGATCTTCGCCATGATGACCAGGATCAGCGCGTCGATCAGCGCGATCACGAGCTGCGAGAGGATGCGGGCGAGCAGGAACTGCCAGAGCGGGAAGGGCGTCACCTTGATCCGTCGGAAGATGCCGCGCTCGCGGAAGGCGACGAACGAGGTCGAGAGACCGATGATGCCGGAGTTCATCAGGCTCATCGCCAGGATGCCGGGCACGAGGAACTCGATGAAGGTGACGTCGAGCGTGTTGACCGGCTTCTGCTGGATCGCCAGCTCGTTCGCCGCGCCGGAGGTCTCCAGCAGGATCTGGCGGACGGTGCTGACCGCGACCTGCGCGTTCGGGCCGCTGCCGTTGTCGTAATAGAGCGTGATCGGCGGCTTCTGGTTGCCTTGCGCCTCGCCGAAGACGACCACGACGTCGCGATTGCTGTCCTTCAGCTCCTTGAGCTCCTTCTGCTCCGTCTGGTCTGTGTTGATTTTGAAGGCGGAGCTGTCGTCGAGCGCCTTGACGAAGGCATCGCGCGACGGTGAGGCCGGGCCGACGACGCCGACGTTGAAGCTGACATTGGTGCCGCTGTTGAAGATGACGCCGAAGAGGAGGATGAAGATGGCCGGGAAGGCGAGGTTCCAGAAGATCGCCTGCCGGTTGCGGACGCTCATCTTCATGAAGGCGATCGTCGTCGCCAGGATCTCTTTCATGCCGCATGTCTCCGTGACCTGAATGGGACCGATGCCTGATCAGAGAAAGCGCCGGCGCTTCTTCTTCGGCGGCGCCTCTTCCTCGGCGCCCTCGCCGTTTTGCTGCTCGTATTTGCGGCCGGTGAGGGTGAGGAAGACATCCTCCAGCGTCGCGCGGGTGCTGGTCAGGTCGTTGAGCGTGACGCCGTCGCGGCGGGCGATGTCGAGCAATCCGACGATGGTCGATTGCACGTCGCTGGTGCGCAGCGCGAGGCGCGGCGGCATCTCGCTGGTGTGATCGACGGCGGTGACGCCGGGGATGCCGGCGAGCTGGATATCGCTGATCGACCCCCGCTCGATCGTCACCTGCACGGTCGCCTCCATGTCGAGGCTGCGGGTCAGGTTGGCCGGCGTGTCGCAGGCGATGATCCGGCCGCTGTCCATGATCGCGACCCGGTCGCAGAGCACCTCGGCCTCTTCCATATAGTGGGTCGTCAGGACGACGGTCGTGCCGGAGTCGCGCACGCCCTGGATCGCCTTCCAGAGGGAGCGGCGGGCGTGCGGGTCGAGTCCGGTCGTCGGCTCGTCGAGGAAAGTGACGAGCGGCTGGTTGACGAGCGCCAGGGCGATGCTGAGCCGTTGCTGCTGGCCGCCGGACATCTCGTCCACCCGGCTCTTCGCCTTCGTCTCCAGCTCGACCAGCGCCAGCAGCTCATCGACGCGCGCGGCCGGATCCGGGAGCTGGTAGAAGTTGCCGAAGAGCTCGATCAACTCGCGCGAGGTCAGGTAGGGGAAGAGCGCGGTCGTCTGGAGCTGCACGCCGATCACGCGGCGGACCTTCTCGCTCTCCCTGACCGCGTCGAACCCGGCGACGGTGATCGTGCCGCTGTCCGGCTGGCGCAGCCCCTCGATCATCTCCAGCGTCGTCGTCTTGCCGGCGCCATTCGGCCCGAGGATGCCGAAGATCTCGCCGGTG
>JAICKJ010000014.1 GCA_025928015.1 Thermomicrobiales bacterium | reverse complement strand
TCCTGGCGGCGCTTCTGCCGCTCGGGCGGCGCGCTCTGGGTCATGGGCGGGTTCCTGCTCGTCCTCGCCGCCTACGCCTCGCTGCTCCTGAGCCTCTCCGATCACACGGGCGCGGTCGTGGTGGTCGCCACCGCCCTCGCCGTCCTGCTTGCCATCGTGCTCTGGCTCGCCGCCTACCTGCACCGGTTCGGCCTGATCGGGCTCGTGCCGCCGCGTCAGCCGGTGACAGTGCCAGCCACAGCAGCACCACAGGCACAACCGGACCGATCATCGCGAGTCCCGAGGAAAACGCCCGCGCCGGTTGCTGCCGCCGTGCATGGACCGGCAACGCCCGCCGACATCGCCACTACGATCGCCACCTCCGCCACGGATGCATCGCAACCGGAACCGGAGCCCACTGTCATCGGCGCAACGGAGCGAGCCGATGGGCCAGTTGAGGCCACGGCCGCGCAGCCCGATCGGGGGCGGTCGCGCCCACCACGCCTGGTGAACGCGCACCACCTCGCCCGCGACGCCGCCACGTCCCCATCAGCGGCGCGGAACGTCACCAAGGCAGCGACCATGCCTGAGGCGGAGACAGCCACGTCGTCGGAGACGGTCGATCCGACCGCCAGCGGCGGCGATGCGGACGCCGCCGCGACCGCGAACGCCGAGCCGGATGCCCCGATCGCGCCACGACGAGACGGCGCCGCCAACGAGCGCGAACAGTCGATCCCGCGCATCGGCTCGGATGAGTTCCGCGCCGCGATCGTGCGTCAGCGAGAGCATCTCGCCCGCGCGGCCGCGCGGGGAAGCGCGACGGCCGCCCGTCCGCGCGGCGGCGCGACACCCGCCCCGGATGGTGTCGAGGGCACGGACTGGGTGCGCGGCGACGGGACGAGCACCGTCCCCGACGGCTTTCCGGTCAAGGGCAATGCGCGCTCCCACCGCTACCACCCGGCCGGCGCGCCTTCCTACGACGCGACCATCGCCGAGTTCTACTTCGCGACGCCGGCGGCCGCCGAAGCCGCCGGCTACCGGCTGCCCAAATCGCTCCGGGAGACGAACGGCGCCTCCTCGAACGACGTCCGGCCGGACCATCACCCCTGAATCTCAGCCGGATCGACCAACCTCCAACTCCACCGCGTCGCCGGGCACGAGCCAGGGGCGTCGGTCGCGCGCCGGTGACGCAATGATCGCCTCCTTGCAGATTCCGACGACGACTCCATGTACACCCGCGTACGTTCGCGCTATTATTCGGGCCAAACCCGCGATGTGCGGGCAGTGCAGTGGTGGAGCGGCCTGGAGGTGCACGGCATGAACTTCATTCTCTGGATTATCCTCGGCATCGCGGCCGGCTGGCTGGCTGGCGTCGTGACGCGGACGAATCGCAGCATCTGGGGTGACTTGATCCTCGGCCTGATCGGCGCCTTCGTCGCCGGCCTGATTGTCGATGGATCGGTCGGCGGCAACGCCGGCTTCTGGAGCTCGCTCATCGCGGCGACCATCGCCGCGATCATCCTGGTGCTCCTCAAGAACATGCTGATGAGCAAGCGCGCCTGATCGAACAATCACAACAAGGCAACAAGGCCCGCCGGACACCAACGCGTCCGGCGGGCCTTGTTGTGCCATTCGGGCGCTACGTCCCGGGCGGCGATGAGTCTGGGTTGGTGTTCGCCGGCACACTCGTCGGCGGCGGTGGTGGAACCTCCGTCGGTGGCGGTGGGACCGCTGTCGGCGGCGGTGGTGGCGTCGGCGGAACCGGGGTCGGCGTGGGCAGTTGCGGAGTCGGGGTCGGCGGGACGGGCGTTGGCGTCGGCGCCGCTTCGGTTGGCGTCGGCTGGGCCGGGCTCTTCGTTGGCGGCGCCACAGTGGCACGCGGCTTCTTCGGCGGCGCCGTCGGCGTGGGCACCGTTCGCGTCGGCATTGGTGTCGGTGTCGGTGTTGGCGGCTGCTGAACGGCGTCCGCCTGGTTGCCACCATTCATGATTGGCGCCGGCTGATCCTGGTTCGCCGTCGTATCCGCCACCTGCGTCGATGTCGTGATGGTGAAGTTGCGCAGCGCGAGGTACGTGGCCACGGAGGCCGCGTCCGCCGCGCTCTGTGCCGGCGATTGGGGCGTCGTTGTCGCCGTCGCGACCGCCTTCCGCGACTGGGTCGCGGTGGCTGCCGCGGTCGGGGGAACCGTCGCGGTCCTGGTCACCGTCGCGACGGCCCGCGTCGCGCGTGGCGTCGGTGTGGGATTCAGCCGGGCCAGGCCGTAGTTGCCGGCAACTGGCGCGGTTGCGGATGGCACCGGCGTGCCGGTGGGCGCCGCCGCGGCGATCTTCGTGCCGCCGTCCGGCGCGGCTGCATTACTCGCGCCGGGCGCGGCGAAGACGAACCAGGCGAGCCCGACCGAGACCGCTGTCGCGGCCGCGATAGCGATCAGCAGCGGCGTGTATACCGCGAACGACCGACGACGCGACCGTCTGGCGCCGTGTGGCCGCTGGCGTCCGTGGCTGCTCTCCGCTCGTCTCGGTGGCATCCGGATGTCTCTTTCCTGCGCGGCGCGATCCCCTCGCGCCGCCGGATCTCTGGCCGAATCTGTCCACGATTCAGAGTAACATGAGCATGCTCGGAATTGACATTGTGAGGGTGGCATGCGGCGTCAGTGCGTAAGTGCGGTTTCCCCGCTCTGGCGGCGAGTCAGGCGCCTCCCGCGCGGCGCGCGCGCGCAACCGGCGTCAGCCACTCGATGAGCCGGATGCCGAGGTCGGTGACCAGCGCCAGCGCGACGATCGCGACCACGCCGGCGAGGACCATCGCCGGGTAATCCCGGTTAATGCCGACGAAGAGAAGGTCACCGAGCCCGCCGGCGTTGATCCAGGCCGTGATCGAGGCAATGCCGATGATCGTCACAAGCGCGATCCGGATGCCGGCGATAATGACCGGCAGCGCCAGCGGCAACCAGACCTTCCAGAAGACCTGGGCGCCGGTCATGCCGACACCGCGCGCGGCCTCGAGCGTGTCGGGATTGACGCCGTTCAACCCGGTGATGATGTTCCGGACCAGGAAGACCTGGGCGTAGACGACGAGGATGATCAGCGCCGGCTTGCGGCCGATCCCCGCGCTGGGGATGAGGAAGGCGAGAAAGGCGAGGCTCGGGATCGTGTAGAGGATGCCGACGAGCGTCAGAATTGGCCAGGAGAGCGGGCGAAAGCGGACCGCCAGCACGCCGAGCACGATCGCGATCGGGAGCGCGATCACCAGCGCGGTGAGCGAGAGCTCGATGTGATCGACCGTCAGCGCCCAGACGTGGCCGCGGTGATCGATCAGATAAGAGAGGTCGAGCTTGCTCATGCCGCTAGTCCGCGACCGCCGCCGGCGTCGCCGGATGCTCGGGCGGCGCGGCCGCCCGCTGAATCGATTCGAGCGAGAGCGCGCCGACCGGGTGATCGTTGTTGTCGACGACAACAAGGTGATCCGCGCCACTTTCGACGAGCTGCGAGAGCGCATCGCGCAGGTAGGAGTCGCGCGAGATCTCCGGCACGCCATTCGCCGCGAAGTGCGCCAGCGGTTCGATCGCCAGATCGACCGGCAACAGGCTCATCCGCCGCAGCACGTCGTCCGCGCCGACCAGCTCGGCGACGAATTCGTTGGCCGGCTGGGTCACGATCCGGACCGGCGTGTCGTACTGCACGACGCGGCCGTCACGCATCACGACGATTTTCTGCGCCAGCCGCACCGCTTCCTCGATGTCGTGGGTGACGAAGAGCACTGTCTGCTCCAACTGGCGGTGAATGCGCAGCAGCTCATCCTGCAGGTGCGCGCGGGTGATCGCGTCGAGCGCGCCGAAGGGCTCGTCCATCAGCATCGTCGTCGGTTCGGCGGCCAGCGCCCGCGCCAGGCCGACCCGCTGCTGCTCGCCGCCCGAGAGCTGCGATGGATAGCGGCGACGATAGGTCTGCGGCGGCAGATCGACCAGCGCCAATAACTCGTCGACGCGCCGGGCGATCCGCTTCTTGTCCCAGCCGAGCAGTTTCGGCACGACCGCGATATTGTCGGCTACGCGCATGTGCGGGAAGAGACCCGATTGCTGGATGACATACCCGATGTGCCGCCGCAGCTGCGGCGGCTTCAGGTCGTGGACTTCGGTGTTGTCGATCCAGATCTGGCCCGAGGTCGGCTCGTAGAGTCGGTTGATCATCTTCAGCAGCGTCGTCTTGCCGCTGCCGGAGGGGCCGAGCAGGATGACCAGCTCGCCGGGGTCAATCGTGAGCGAGACGTCATCGACGGCGGGCAGACTGTCGTCGCCATACCGCTTGGTGACATTCTCGAGGCGGACGGCGCTGCCGTGGTGCTCGGAATCTGCGTGAGAAGAGAGATCGTCGGTGGAGATGGTGCGCTCCAATTCGCCCGGCGGCCGGCCGTGCTGCCCGGCCGCGGTCCCGCGCGGGCGTGGCCAGTGGCCTGGCCACGCCCGCGGATTGCTAGCCCTTGATGAAGCCGTTCTTCTTCAGGTAGTCCTCGGCGACGTCCTTCGGCTCCTTCTTCGCGTCGCCATCGACCTGCCAGTTCAACCCGGACATGATCTCATTCGTGAGCGACGTGGTCACCTTGTTGAAGGCGTCCGTGATGTCCGTATGCGCTTCCAGCACCTGCTGGCGCACGACCGGGGCGACGTTGTACGGCGGCCAGAGCCCCTTGTCGTCCTCCAGGAGCTGGAGGTTGTAGCCGGAGATTTGGCCGTCGGTGCTGAACGACAGCACGACCTGTGCCTGATCGTCGAGCAGCGCCTTGTACTTGAGGCCCGGCGTCACCGGCAGGACTTCGATCTTGTCGAAGCCCTCGCCGTAGACCTTCTGCAGGCCGAGCAGCCCGTCGGCCCGCTCGGGGAAGTCGGCCGGCGCGGAGATCGTCAGGTCGCCGGCGATCTTCGCCAGATCGGAGATCGTCTTCAGGTTGTTCTTCCCGGCGAAGTCCTTCTTGACCGCCAGCGACTGCGTATTGTTGAAGGGCGAGCGCGCCAACCAGGTGAGGTTCCACTTCTCCTTGTACTGCTGCTTCACCGTGTCGTAGACGAGCTGGCTCAGATCGCCGCCGGCGGCCGGGCTGGCCATCGGGGAGGCGGCCGGCGACGCCGCGGGCGTGGCGCCGCCCTTCAGGCTGTCGATGCTGATCTTCAGGATCTCGGTCAGCGCCGTGCCGGTGTACTCCGGATAGAGGTCGATGTCGCCATTGACCAGCGCCTTCTGCGCGATCGCGGTGCCGCCCAGATTGGTCTTGTCCTCGGTCTCCAGCCCGAGATCCTGCAGCACCAGGATGTACATGTTGCCGAGAATGAACTGCTCGGTGAAATCCTTCGAGCCGACCTTGATCTTGTCCGCCGCGGCAACCCGCCCGACGGTCAGGAGGCTCGCGCCCAACGCGGGCGTGAGCACCGCCGCCTTGGTGAACGTCCGGCGATTGATCATGAAAGAAGTCCTTCCACTGTGCGCGTTCGGCCCGGAGCCCACCGCTCCCGACCGGGTGGTGCCGCGCCGGTCCCGTCGACCGGCGGCGCGCTAGGCGGCTGGCGGGGTGACGACCCGCTCCAGCCCGCCGAGCAACAGCTCGGCGATGATGACCAGCGCGACAATCGGGATGCCGCCCAACAACAGATAGGTCGTGTCGATGAGCGAGATTCCGGTCAAAATAAACCGCCCCAACGAGTTCACGCCGATGAACGAGGCCAGGGTGGCGCTGGCGATGATCTCCACCGCCGCCGAGCGGATGCCGGCGATGATGACCGGCAGCGCCAGCGGCAGCTGGACGCCAAAGAATGCTTGCGCAACATTCATTCCGAGCCCACGTGCCGCCTCCTGGACGGCGGGATCGACATTGTGCAGGCCGGAATAGGTGTTGAGTATCAGCGAGGGCGCCGCGAGAATCACGAGCGCAAGCAACGCTGTCTTGAAGCCGACGCCAAAGAATGGATAGAAGAGGAAGATGAGCGCCAGACTCGGGATCACGCGGACGGAGGAGAGGACGCCGACGAAGGTCGAGCCCCAGCGATCAGAGCGAGCGGCCAGGACCCCGAGCGGGATGAAAATGAGCATCGCGACGATCAGGGAGGCCGCGCTTAGCTTGATATGCGCGTAGAGCGCTTCGCGGAAGCGATCGGGATGCGCCTGAACGTAGTCGATAACGCCTTGTAACCAGTCCACCGATGCGACTCCCGCCGCGCGACCCACGTGCGCGTCGCTCGCGGCGCCTCCATCCTACCAGCCGCGTCCAATGCATCGCGGCGCGAGAATCTTCGTTGACACTAAGCCTTTGAGCAGCTAAGATAACCTGCGGGACGCCGCAGCCGCTCTGAGAGAGAACGCCCGTTCCGGCTGCATGTGACATCGGCGGACACACCGCGTTATAGCCCCGTGGGCGGGGACGTTTCCATGCGGCATCCCCGAGCGCCACTCACCGATCACCGTTTCTACGCAGAGCGTTGAAAGATTTGTGACAAATCGCACTAGTCGGGCCGCTATCCTCATGATGGGATTAGGTGCGACGGTGCTCCGAAGAGATGCGACACCGTTGTCAGGAACCTCGCATCGCAGTGGGAGTAGAACATGTTTGGACGAAGTGCCCAACGGGGCGCGTTGGTCGGCAAGGGCGCGGACGGCTCCGAGTCGGATGTCATCATCCGCGCGCAGGACGTCGTAAAGGTCTACGACACTGGCAGCAGCAAGGTCGAGGCGCTGCGGGGCGTCAGCTTTGAAGTGCAGCGGGGCGAGATGGTCGCCGTCATGGGGCCGTCCGGCTGCGGCAAGACCACCCTGCTGAACTGCCTCTCGGGGCTCGATTCGGTCACCTCGGGCGAGATTTGGCTCGAAGGCCAGGATCTCGCGACGATGAGCGACAAGAAGCGCACCAACTACCGCGCCCAGCGGATGGGCTTCGTCTTCCAGGTCTACAACCTGCTGCCGGTGCTCAGCGCAGTCGAGAACGTCGAGCTGCCATTGCTGCTCGGCGGCATGCGGACCGGGCCGGCACGGCAGCGCGCGCTCGATGCGCTGGAGACGGTCGGCCTGCGGGAGTGGGCCGGGCACCGGCCGGCGGAGCTCTCCGGCGGTCAGCGGCAACGCGTGACCATCGCCCGCTCGCTCGTCAACAATCCGGCGATCATCTGGGCCGACGAGCCGACCGGCGCCCTCGATTCGAAGTCGGCCTCCGACATCATGGCGCTGATGCGGACCCTGAACGAGCAGAAGAGCCTGACGATCGTCTGCGTCACCCACGACCCGGGCGTCGGCCAGCAGTGCCATCGCATCGTCCGCATGTCGGACGGCCAGATCGTCGGCGAGGAGCAGATCGTCCCGTCCGCGCAGCGTGAGCTCACGACCGCGATCGTCTCCTAGCGCACTGACCGAACCTCCGCGACGCATCGAGTGCGTCCCCGCCGGATTTCGGAAGGCCGGGGCGCGCCGGAGAAACGAACGATCATGGATAAACTCTTCGGCATCTCCATGAACACCTGGCTCGTGGTGATGCTCATCCTGTTGGCGGTCTGCCTGGTGACGGTCGCCTGGATCTGGCTACGGCATCGCGTCATCTTCAAGCTGGGTGTCCGCAACATCCCGCGGCGCAAGTCGCAGACGGCCCTGATCGTCATCGGCCTCATGCTGGCGACGCTGATCATCTCGGCCGCGCTCGGCACGGGCGATACCCTCACGCACTGGATCGGCGGCAGCGTCTACAAGCAGTTCGGTCCGGTCGATGAAGTCGTCGTCCACACCAGCGGCGATGCCAAGCCGAGCGCCGGCGCGGCCTTGAGCGTGCGCATCCCCGAGAGCCAGCTTCAGTACGTCCGGGATCAGACGAAGAACGACCCGAACGTCGATGGCGTCGGCGGGCTCCTTGCCGCCCAGAGCCCGGTCCTGAACATGGGTCAGGTCGACCTCGCCAAGCTGGATCTGACGTCGCCTGCCGCTTTCGAGCAAATCATCAAGACCGCCAAGCAATCGGAACCAGTCGTCAACGTGGCCGGCATCGACGAGCAGTCGCTCAAGGATCTCGGCGGTCTCAAGACCAAAGACGGCAAGCCGGTCACGATCGCCGACATGGGCTCGAACGGTGTCGTGCTCACGTCGGATGCCGCCGATCAGCTTCAGGCGGTCAAGGGCGACATCCTGCTCATCACGCTGAACAACCAGCCGCACGCGGTCAAGGTCGTCGGCATCGCCGACAACACGGTGCTCGCGGGCGCGATCCAGAACACGGGCCAAAAGCTCGAAGGGATGTCGATGCCGCTGGCGAACCTGCAGGCCATGATGGGCGCGCCGGGGCAGATCAGCGCCATCGCCATATCCAACAAGGGTGACAGCCGCGCCGGCGTCAAGCTGACGGACGAGATCGTCAACGCCCACAAGTCCGCCTTCCTGACCCAAGAGCTGGGCATCGTGCCGCTCAAGCAGGATGCGGTCAAGCAAGCCGACCAAATCGCGCAGGGCATGGTCGCCTTCTTCATCATCTTCGGCCTCTTCTCGATCGCGGTCGGCATCCTGCTGATTGTCCTGATCTTCACCATGCTCGCGGCGGAGCGCCGGAGTGAGATGGGCATGGCCCGGGCGGTCGGCGCCCAGCGCCGCCAGCTCATCCAGCAATTCATCGCCGAGGGCACCGGCTACGCGCTGATCGCCGGCCTGGTCGGCGCCTTGCTCGGCGCGCTCGCCGCCGGCCTCATTTCCGGCTTCATGGGACTGCTCTTCGCCGGTAGCCTCGACGTGACGCCGCACGTCACGCTGCGCAGCATCGTCATCGCCTACTGCCTCGGTACGGTGATCACCTTCATCGCGGTCGCCCTCTCCTCGTGGCGGGTCAGCCGCCTGAATGTGGTCGCCGCGGTGCGCGACATCCCGGACAGCTACAACCCGCACAAAAACAAGCGGCAGCTCATGTGGGGCGTGCTGATGGTGATCGGCGGGGCGATCCTCACCGCGCTCGGGCACAATTCTCACCAGGCGTTCAGCTTCTACACTGGCATGAGCCTGATCCCGCTTGGGATCGCGGCCATCCTGACCTACTTCGGCCTCAAGCCGCGCCTCGTCCTGACCCTCGCCGGCCTCTACCTCCTCGCGCTCTGGCTGTTGCCGGAAAGCGTGGCGGACAAGCTGTGGGGCAAGACCAACGGCAACATCGAGATGTTCTTCCTCTCCGGCATCTTCCTGGTGGCGGCGGCGACGCTCATCATCGTCCAGAACCTGCGGGCGCTCCTCGCGCTCACGCAGCGGCTCGGCGGCGCGATGCGCGGCAAGATCGCCTCGATTCGCATGGCCGTCGCCTACCCGGGCGCGACGCCCGGCCGCACAGGCATGACGATCGCCATGTTCAGCCTGATCGTCTTCTCGCTGGTCATGGTGGCGACGCTCGTCACGAACTTCTCCAAGCTCTTCCTCGGCACCGAGGCGACCGCCGGCTGGACGATCCGCGTCGATGTGCCGCAAGACAACCCGGTCGCGAACTTCGAGCAGGCGCTCAAGCAGCGCGGCATCGATGTCGCGCCGATCCAGGCGATAGGCACGACGGCTCAGCCCGGCGCCTTCAGCACCCAGTTCCGGAACCCGAACGGCGCGTGGAAGCCGGGGCTCGTCACCGGCGCTGACGCCAGCTTCCTCGACAACAGCAAGATCGAGTTCCAGGCGCGCGCCAATGGCTACGATTCAGACCAGGCGATCATCAATGCGCTGAAGAGCGACCCGAACGTCGCGATCATCGACGCCTCAGCCATCCCCCAGGGCGGCGGCGGGTTCGGCGGCGGCAACGACAACTATCAGCTCGAAGGCATCACCGCGAACACCAAGACGTTCGCCGCGCCGACGATCGACGTCATCTCGCCGGAGATCCAGACACCACGGAAGGTGAAGATCATCGGCGTCATCGACCAGAAGATCACGTCGATGTTCGGGCTCTACGTGAATGATGCGGGCCTGAAGCAGATCTTCCCGAGCAACGCGCCGGCCGCGATGCACTACTACGTGAAAGTCGCCCCGGGCACCGACACCAAGGCGTACACCCTGAGCATCAAGCACGCCTTGCTGCCGAACGGCGCCCAGGCGGTCGACATCAAGCAGGAGCTGAAGGACGCACAGAAGCAGAGCTCGTCGTTCCTCTACATCCTCGAAGGCTTCATGGGGCTCGGTCTCATCGTCGGCATCGCTGCGGTCGGCGTGGTCGCCTTCCGGGCAGTGATCGAGCGGCGGCAGTCGATCGGCATGCTGCGCGCGCTCGGTTTCCAGCGTTCGATGGTGCAGGAATCGTTCGTGATCGAATCGGCGGTCATCGTCCTGCTGGGCGTGCTCTCCGGCGCCGTGCTCGGGATCGCGCTGGCGTACATCCTGCTGACGAGCAACAGTTTCACCAACGGAGAGAAGGTCACGGTCACGTATCCGTGGGTGCAGATCGTGCTCCTGATGGCGGTCGCGGTCGTCGCGGCCCTGCTGATGTCCTGGCTACCGGCGCGGCAGGCCTCGCGCGTCCACCCGGCCGAGGCGCTCCGCTACGAGTAGCCAACTGGTTGGCCAATCGGAGAACAGGCGCGACGCGCCGGGCGAAATCGCCCGGCGCGTCGCCGTTGCCGGCGCGGCCGGACCTGTTACCATGCTTGTTCGGAATGCTCCGGCAATCTACCGGCTCACGGCGCGTCACCACCGCGCCGGCCGGCGCCGGAGCGTGGGTGGAAAGTCAGCGCGGGGAAAGGCAGAGGACATTGGCGCAGGCGGATGAGCAGACGCGAGAACGGCGGGTCAAGATCGTCACGACCCTGGGGCCAGCGGTCGCTGGCCTGGAACGGATACGCCAACTCCTCAGCGCTGGCGCCGATGTCGTGCGCATCAACGCCGCCCACGGCTCCACCGAGCACCGCACCGAGCTGATCGCCCAGGTACGCGAGGCCGCGGATGAGCTCGGCAAGCGTGTGCCGATCCTCTTCGACCTTCAGGGGCTCAAGATCCGCACCGGCCCGCTCAAGGACGGTGAGAAGGCGATCCCGGTCGCGCGGGGCAGCAAGGTCGAGGTGGTTGCCGAACCGGTCGCCAGCACGTCGGGCCGGATCGGCGTCAATTACGAGCCGTTGATGGACGTCATCGGCCCTGGCTCCCGCCTGCTCATCTCCGACGGCCTGATCGAGCTGCTGGTGGAGAAGGTCGAGAATGGCGTCGCCAAGACCCGGGTCGGACGCGGTGGCATGTTGCTGGGTCGCCAGGGCGTGACGCTCCCGGGCGCGCCGATCAGGGGCGGCGCGTTGACCGACGCGGACCGCGTCGATGTCGAGTTCGCGGTCGGCCAAGGCGTCGATTACCTCGGTCTCAGCTTCATCCACGACGCCGACGATCTCATCGAGGCCCGCCAGGCCGCCAGCGAGCACGGCGTCTACGTGCCGGGGCTGATCGCCAAGATCGAGCGGCCAGAGGCGTTGGAGCATTTGGAAGAGATCGCCGAGCAGGCGGACGGCGTGATGGTTGCCCGCGGCGACCTCGGTGTCCAGCTTCCGCCCGAGCGCGTGCCTCGCGCCCAGAAGCGGATCATCAGCGTCGCCAACCGGACCGGCTTGCCGGTCATCACCGCGACGCAGATGCTGGAGTCGATGATCACGCAGCCGGTCGCCACCCGGGCGGAGACGAGCGACGTCGCCAACGCCGTCTGGGACGGCACCGACGCGGTCATGCTCTCGGCGGAGACCGCCGTCGGCAAATACCCGATCGAGGCGGTCCAGACGATGGACCGGATCATCCGTGAGGTCGAGAAGGAAGGGCCGGTCCGATCCGCGGCGGCGGCCACGCCGGTGCCGATCCAGCCCGACGATCCCGATCCGACGCACAAGTTCGCCGACGCGATCGCTCGCGCCGCCTACGCGCTCTCCGACCAGACGCCGGCCGAACACATCGTCGTCTTCACGCAGACCGGCTACGCGGTCCGGCGCGTCGCCAAGTACCGGCCGTTCCCGCCGATCATCGGCGTGGCCAGCGACGAGCGCACCGCCCGGCGGTTGAACCTGATCTGGGGCGTCAAGAGCCTCGTCGTGCCGATCGAGGAGAACCCGGACGCGATGTTCCGCAAGGCGGGTCGGGCGATCATCGAAGCGGGCATGGCGCGCATCGGCGAATACGCACTGATCGTCGGCTCGCTGCCGATGACCCACGAATCCGGTCGCACCAACCTCGTCCACTTCCGCAAACTCGGCACGTAGCGATCCGCGGTGAACGACGGACCGGCCGGGTTGGAGAGCGAACGCACGTCGTCGGCGACGATCGCGGGCGACTCTGGCGGGAGCGTCGAATCCGTCTCGAACCCACTCGCGACGCGCCCCGCACCTCAAGCGGCGCCTCGCGCTGTCATCAATCTCCTCGCGCATGAATGGCCGCTGCTGATCGCGCTAGCCTGCTTCGCGCTGGCTGCGGTCATCGTGCCGACGATGACTAGAATCGCGACGACCGATGATTGGGCATATACCCGCAGCGTCGAGCACCTCTACTGGGACAGCAAGCTCGTCGTCTTTCCGGTCGTCGCCGCGTCGGCGATCGGACAGATCTTCTGGGGCGGCCTCTTCGCCCTGATCTTCGGCATGTCGCTCGGCGTCATGCGACTCTCGACCGTGGTCATGGTCGCGCTCGGCGGCGTGGCGCTCTACGCCCTGCTCCGGCAGCTCGGCGTCAGCCGGAGCCGGAGCCTCCTCGGTACGATGGTCTACCTGTTCAATCCGCTGACCTTTGTGCTCGCCTTCACCTTCATGACCGATCCGCATTTCACCTCCGTCATGCTGATCGCGGTCGCGCTCCATGTGCGCGGATTGCGTCCCGATGATGAGCGAGCATGGGCAGTCCTGCTGGCCTCACTTGTTGCCGGATTTGCCTTCTGGATCCGGCAGCAGGGCGCCTTCATCCCGCTCGCGGTCGTGCTCGCGCTCCTCGTCACGCGACGGCTGACACCCGACATGCGCGGTCTGCTGCGCCTGACGCAGATCGTAGTGCCGGCGACGTTGATGGCACTCGCCTATGCGATCTGGCTTCGGTGGTTCAATGACGTACCGGCCGTGCAGCAAGGGTTTCTGGACGAAGCGCAGCGCGCCGGGTGGTCCGGGACCTGGCAATTGGCGCAGCACCTGACCTACATCGAGTTCGCCTATCTCGGCGCGCTCCTGCTGCCCCTCTTGCTGGGCGTCGTGCCGGTGATGCGCACGTGGGCCGTTCGACCGGTGGCCCTCTCCGCGACCGGCTGGTGGCTTTTTCTCGCCTGGATCGCGCTGGCCGTCGGCGGCCTCTACTTCTTCACTCGAGCCGGGCGGCGCATGCCCTACATCGGCCAGTTCGTCGGCACATCTGGCCTTGGTTCGCCCGACTTGATCGGCAAGCGCCCGCGCATGTTCGAGAACGGCGGCGTCTTCGACGCGCTGACCATCGTCAGCGTGCTCGCCGGCATCACGCTCGGTTACCTGTTGCTCCGTCACGTGCCAACCGCGGCCACACCGGAACGCGCCGGCGCGGGCATCGTGGCGATGGTCGCGCTCTGGCAGATCGTCGGCGTGCTGCCGCCGTCGTACCATTACCTGCGGCGAGGCGATTCGCTCGATCGCTACCTGCTGCCCCTTGTGCCGCTGGCGATCGCGCTGCTGCTCTGGGCGGTCCGCGATCTCAGGCTGCTGCAACCGCTCGCCTGGTTGGCCGTGGCGGCGTTCATGGTCATCTCCGTCGCCGGCACGCGGGACTACCTCGTCTACATGGAGACGATCTGGCAGGTCGCGCGAGAGGCGAACGCCAGCGGCGTGCCGAACACCGAGCTGGACGCCGGCTCGGGGTGGGACGGCTATCACCTCTACGAGCAGATGCTCGATCAGCACATTACCAAGGCGCGGTCGCCACGAGGATCGCCTTGGTGGGTTTACTTCTACGCGAAGCCGACCGATTCGAGCTACATCGTCGCGGCGTCTCCCAGCGTGCCCGGCTACTTCGTTGTGAGGCGGCAGCGCTACAATCAATGGCTTCAGCGCGATCCCGTCTATATCTACCTGCTGGCGCGCTATGGTAGGGTGTTTCCGCGGGGCTGAAGATAAGCGTGTGATAGGGACCCCTCATAGTTGGGAGAGGGTGCATGACGACTGCGTTGGTCACGGGCGGGGCCGGCTTGATCGGGTCACACATCGTTGACGCCGCGCGCGCCGCAGGTTGGGATGTTCGTGTGCTCGACAACCTGGAGCGACAGACCCACCGGCGCGGCAAACCCGCCTGGGTACCGCCTGAAGTCGATTTCGTCCGTGGCGACGTCCGCAGCCGGCGCGACTGGGAGCGAGCGCTGGACGGAATCGACATCGTCTTTCACGAGGCGGCTTACGGCGGCTACATGCCGGAGATCGCCAAGTTCATCCACGTCAACGCCTACGGGACGGCGCTGTTGCTGGAGACGATCCGGAACCGCGACCTGCCGATCCGAAAGCTGGTCATCGCGTCGTCCCAGGCCGTTTACAACGAGGGCGTATACACCTGCCCGGTTCACGGGCGCTTCTACGGTCAAACCCGCCCGATCGGGCAGCTCGCGCGCGGCGACTACGCCATGCGCTGTCCCTGCTGCGGTCAAGCCGCGACACCGGTGCCCACGGATGAAGCCGCGCCGATGGGTGGCGAGAACGTCTACGCGATCAGCAAGGCGGACCAGGAGCGGCTGGCGATCTCCTTCGGTCGCGCGACCGGTCTCCCGGTCGTCGCCCTGCGATATTCCTGCACCTACGGTCCACGCCAGTCGCTCTTCAATCCCTACACCGGGGTCATCGCCATCTTCTGCACGCGGCTCCTCAATGACCTGCCGCCGGTCGTCTACGAGGACGGCCGCCAGGCGCGCGACCTGATCTTCGTCGAGGATGTCGCCCGGGCCAACGTGCTGATGGCGCAGGATGAGCGGGCGAACGGCCAGATCATGAACGTGGGGACCGGCCGGGCCGCCGCGATCGGCGACCTGGCGACCATGCTGGCCCGCAAGCTGGACAAGGAGATCGCGCCATCTCTGCCCGGCGAGTTCCGTCCGGGGGAGATGCGCGCCCTGATCAGCGATATTGCCCGGATCCAGTCGCTCGGCTTCCGACCAGCGGTCACGCTCGAAGAGGGCATCGAGCGGTATCTCGCGTGGATCGCGCGACAGGGAAGTGTCGCGGATTATTTCTCGGCCGCCGAACGGCGCTTGCGGGCCCGGCAGATCGTCAAGAGGGCCGATCCATGACCCGACCCACCGCCGCCGTCGTTATTCCCTGTCTGAACGAGGAAGGCACCATTGGCCCCCTGATCGCCGAAGTGCAACAGGTGGGCGGCGACCCGGCCCTGCCGGTAAAGCTCATGGGCATCTATGTCGTCGATAACGGGAGCACGGACGCGACGGCGGACCGCGCCGCGGCGGCTGGCGCGCGAGTCGTGTCAGAGCCGCGGCGTGGCTACGGCCGCGCCTGTCTACGCGGTGTCCAGGCGGCGGGAGACGTCGATCTGATCGTCTTGATGGATGGGGACGGCGCCGATGACCCGCCCGCGCTCCCGCGCCTGCTGGCACCGCTGCTCGCCGGCGACGCCGATCTCGTGATTGGCTCGCGCACACTGGGAACGGCTGCTGCAGGATCCCTGATGCCGCAGCAGCGGGGTGGCAACCGAGTCGCCGCCCTGATGCTGCGATTGCTCTACGGCGTCCGCGTGACCGACATCGGGCCGTTCCGCGTCGTCCGGCGACCGGTGCTGGAGACGTTGGGCATGCGCGAGATGACGTATGGATGGTCGGTGGAGATGATCGCCCGGGCGGCGCGGGCAGGATTGCGCATCCGGGAGGTGCCGGTCGATTACCGGCCGCGCGCCGCCGGGGTCTCCAAGGTGAGCGGCAACGCCAGCGCGTCGCTCAGGGCCGGTGCATGCATCGTCGGAGCTATCCTGCGGACGCGCCGCGCCTCCGCCTCGTCGCCCTTGGACACGGCGTGATGCGCCGGCCCGCCGCGGTGATGATCGCTGCTCGGGCACCGGTGCCGAGGGAGACGAAGACGCGCCTGGGGCGGACGATCGGCATGGAGGTCGCGGCGACGCTCTATCGCGGATTTCTGCGCGATCTCGGCGATCGGCTCACCATCCCGGACGCGCCGTTCGACCTGATCTGGACCTATTCGCCACCCGAGTGCGACTTTCGCGCCGAGCTGGCCGCGCTCGAAATCCCGGTGCACGATCGCGTGCGCTTCCTGCCCCAGGACGGCGCCGATTGGGGCGAGCGTCAGACCAATCTGCTGCGCTGGGCGGCGTCCTCCTACGAGCGTACCGTGCTGATCGCCTCCGACTCGCCGCACCTCGCGTGCGACGTGATTACCGACGCGTTGACCGCGCTGGAGCGGCACGAGGTCGTCCTGGGGCGGACAGTGGACGGCGGGTATTACCTGATCGGCACGCGCGGCTTTCACGATGTGCTGAGCGGCGTGCCGATGAGCACGAAGACGGCCGCCGACGCGGTTGCCGCGCGCGTCGCCGCTCTGGGGCTGTCCCTGGCGGAGCTGCCAGCGACGTTCGATGTGGACGACGCGGTGGATCTCGACCTGCTGATCGACGTTCTGAAGCGGGACGAGACGCTCGCGCCCGCCACGCTGGCAGCGCTGCGGGCCACGCGCCTCGTCCCGACCTGACGCGGCTACGCGACCGTCGCCTTCACTCGATGGTAGCCTTGCGCGCCTTGGGGAACGATGCCGTGGGCTTGCTCCGGTTGTGGCGCACCCGTGCCATCGACCGCGCGCGAGGTAATCACGTAGGTCCCGGTGCTTGTTGGCGTCCAGCTGGCGCTCCAGAGCGCCCAGGTGAGTCTGGTGCCGGGGTAGTAGATCGTGGCCGGACGCCAGTTCCCTCCGTTGTCCGTGCTGAACTCGACCGACCGGATTCCACGATCTCCCGCGAAGGCGCGTCCCTTGATCTCCACCGTCTGATTCGCCTTGAACTGGCGGATGAAGGTAAAGCCGTTGCCACCGAGTCGCGTGCGGGGCGAGAAGATGTCCGACCGGGTCGACGGCACGAAGTGTGGGCCCCAACCCTGCTGTTCGTAGAAGCCCTTGGCGTCGTGATCGACGACGTCGATCCTGGTGATCCACTTCACGTTCTTCTCGCCATACATGCCGGGCACGAGCAGGCGTACCGGGTAGCCGTGCTTGCGTGGCAGCGGTTCACCATTGATCTCGTAGACGAGCAGGGTCGTCGGGTCCGTCGCTTTCTCGAACGAGATGGAGTCCTGGTAGCCATCGGCCGCGCTCATCAGGATCTCGACCGCACCCTCCTTCGGTGACGATTCCTCCAGCACGTCCTTGAGGCGGACCCCGCGCCAGTTGGCATTGCTGAACAGACCGGCGCCGATGCGGTTGCTGATACACATCAGAGTCGTCTCCTGGTCCACCTGCTGGAACTGCTTGAGGTCGTCGAATCCGTAGCTCTTGCCGTGCGCGACGAGTCCACCGACCTCCAGACCCCAGACGCCCTTGTCGACATCCGGGTCGACCACGTTCTTCGTGACCGAGTAGAACTGGGCCGTCGGCGTGATTGGCTGGATGCCCTCGCCACTGTATGGCGTGCCGTCGTAAGTGAAGGTAGCGTCGCGCTCCATCGACTTGATGATCCGATAGGTCGGAAAGACCAGCGCGCCGCTGGCCACCGCCGTGATCGCGGCCCGCCGGGTGATTGGCGTTCCCACGGCAACGGCCGGTCTCATCGGCGTCTCGTTCGGTTCCACCCCGGCCGGCACCGGCGCGGGCACGCCCTGACGGCGGAAACCAGCCATCCAGCGGTAGAGCCCGATCAGGAGCACACCGAACGAACCGTACCAGACGAGCATCGCCGCCATCGTGACGAGCCGGGCAGACGTCGGCGGCAGCCCACGGTAGTTCGCGCCCAGCACCGGCCAGAGGAAGATCGCCATGCCGATCCAGACCACTACGACCGAAACGGCGACGAAGAGCAACGCCGGCAGGCTTGTGCCCAGCATGCGCCGCCGCGAGCGGCGGGAGAAAGGCGCCTCGGCGACCAGCGCGTAGATGACACCGACGGCCGCGCCGGCGGTCGTCAGCCCCCGCAATCCGGAGATAATGCCGAACCGCTTGAGCCCGCTGTAGCCGCCGTACTTGCCGAAGAGAGAGAAGAAGGTCCTGATGTCGAGGAGGCGAGCGACCCGGTCTGGAATCGACTCGACCGGTGGAGAGATGCCGAGCCAATAGCGGCCGGCCGCCATCAACAAGGCCACGAACGCCATGGCCGCGAGTCCCGCGATCAGTCCGGTCAGGATGACCCCGAGCAACCGTTGTACACGCATCTTGTCGATTTCTTTCGCCGCATGCCGCGCTGGCTGAGCCCGACGCGGCGCTCCGATCATGGGTGTCGTATGCCCGGGTCCCGGTCGAGGGTTCCCTGTCAGATCGTCTCTGACACTTCCCTTTCGGAAGTGTCTACGCGGCATTCGATCGTTTGGATGTGTCCGGCGGCGATTCGCGCGCTGTGAGGCGCGCTCGCAGGCCGGACCGCCAGGCTGCGGCCAGCGCCGGATGAGCGAGTAGCCGCTCTACCACGTCGGTAGAGCCGAGGCCGCGCCGGGCGACGAACGCCTCATGGACCGTTAGGCCAGCCGGGTCCTGGGTGACCCGGATCGGCGCATTGACGGGCGCCACGCCCGGCTCCAGCACGCGAAGGTACCAGCCGCAGCGGTTGCTGGCGATCAGGTGCTTGGGCAGATAGATATTGCCGCTGTGCATCGCCAGTTTGTAACAAGGCCAGCGCGGCTGCGCGACCTGTAGAATCGCCGTGCCCCACTGCCAGATGTCGCCGATGCACGTCTGCGTCTCGACCATCCCGGCGGTCCGCAGATTCTCGCCGAAGGCAGCCGGCGCGTCGCCGTAGCCCAGCTCGGCCAGCCAGGCCGGGACGTGCTCGGACGGGTAGATGTAGACTGCCTTGTCCCGGCCGCCGTGCGCCCGCAAATCCGCCTGCCCGTCGCCATCGATGTTCAGCAGCCCGATCGCAACCTCGTCCGACGCGACCGGCTTCTTGGCGATGCCGCTCATCACCGGCTCACCCTTGCGATACCCAAGCAGCTTCGGCCGCGAGACGTTCACACCCAGCACAGCCACCGTTCGCGGCTCACTCACCGGCCGAGTCCTTCCCGTTTGGCCCGGCGACGCCGATCGCCAGCCGGTCCGGATCGAGGTGCCGCGCGGCCGCCTCCTGGAGTCCCGGCCGCGTCTGCGCCCGGACGATCTCCGGGTAGCGGTCGAGATAATCGAGCCCCAGCCCGAAGCGCTCGATCATCAGAAGCAGGTCGACGACGCCACCGGGTGATTCGAGCGTGAGTGGCATGCGCCCGGTCAGGTAGCTCTTGGCGTCGTTGATCTCCGCCTCGGACACTTCGGTCTCCCGCAACTGCCGCAGTTGGCCCACGATGCCCGCGAGCGCCCGCTCGACATTGCCAGGATCGACACCGGCGGCGGCCGACCACTGGCTGTTCTCGATGCCGGGAGAGAGCGAGCTATAGACATAATAAGCGAGCCCCTGCTCGTCCCGCACCGTCGCGCCGAGCCGGCCCATGAGGCCGAGCTGGCCGAGGACGATGTTCGCCATGTTCAGCGCGTGGTAGTCGTCGCTGGCACGAGGCAGGGTCGGGTAGCCAACGACGACGTCCGCCTGGCTCTTGCCCCGGACCTCCTTGAACGCTCGCTCGGACGCGGACGGCGGCGCGATCGCCGGCGGCGTCCGGGGCGCCGGCACGCTGACGTCCCAATCGCCGAAATGGCGCTCGATCGCGGCCCGCGCGGCATCGAGATCGGCGACGCCGCCGACGAGCGAGACGATCGTCACCGCGGGACCGACGTACTTTCGGTGGTAGGCGACGAGATCGTCGCGCGTGAAGCCGCTGACCGTCCCGATCTCGCCGCTCACGCGCAGGCGGTAGGGATGGCCCTCCGGATAGAGCAGCTCGCGCAGCGCCTGCGAGGCCATCGCCCGGGTGTCGCTCTCCTGCTCCTTGAGCCCGGTGATCGTCTGCTGCCGCACCCGCTCAAGCTCTTCACCGGGGAAGGTGGGCTGGCGGATAATCTCGCTGACCAGCGTCAGGACGGCATCGAGGTCCTCGCGCAGGCAGAGCAGCGACACGTCGATGTCGTCGCGTCCGGCGTCAACGTCGATGACCGCGCCCAGACTGTCGACCGCTTCGTTGAAAGCCTCGAAGCTGTGCGCCGTCGTGCCCCGGTTCAGCATCCGGGCGACGAACGCCGGCAGTCCGGCGCGGGTCTCGCCGGTCGCGCCCTGCCCGGCGTGGATACGGACCGTCGCGGAGACGGTCGGCTCGTCCGGCCGCGCTTGCGTCAGCAGGACGATGCCATTCCTCAGCTCGGTTCGCGCGAAGCCTCGCGTGTTGGTTGGCTCATCCGTCATGGGAACGCCGGTCGCGTACCAGATGCGCGGCGGCTCGGCCATTGCTGCGGCCCGTTGCGCCTCCTCGTCACTCCCGCCGCCGGCTTCGTCGCCTTCCGGCAGTTGCCAGCCGACAGTGCGCTGGTCGCGCTGCAACCAGGTAGTGGCGACGCGCATCACGTCGGCGCCGGTCACCGCGTTGACCTCGTCGGCGAGCGTGTCAATCCGCGCCGCGCGGTCGACGATCTCCATCTGCCCGATCCAGAACGCCTGTGAGGTGACCGTCTGCTGCGAATAGATGTATTGGGCGCGGATTTGCTTTCGCGCCTTCCGGAACTCCTCCTCGGGCACCGGCTCGCGCTTCAACCGCTCGATCTGCTCCTCGATCGCCGTCTGCACCTGCGCCGGCTCGACGCCAGGCAGCGCGGTGGAGGAGAAGGTCCAGAGGTTGGCATCGAGATTGAGCCCGGCGCTGGAGGAGACCGAGCGGGCGAGGCCGCCGGCGACGAGCGCGCGGTAGAGCCGGGCCGAGCGTCCCATCGCGCTGCCGCCGCCCATCCCCATCGGCTTTGCGCCGGAGAGAATCGAGTCCGCGACGAGCAGCGCCGGGATATCCGGGTGGCGCGCCTCCGGCATCCGGTAGGCCATGAGCAGGTAGGCCGCCGGCGACGGACGGCGCAACGTCACCGTCCGCTCCCCGCGCTGGGGTGGCTCGACCGTCAGCATCGGTGGCGGTGGCGGCCCGGCCGGGATGCCGCCGAACGCCCCCTCGATCTTCTTGAGCAGCTCGTCGGTGTCGAAATCGCCCGCCGCCGCGATGAAGGCGTTGTTCGGCATGTAGAAGCGCTGGTAGTGGTTGTAGAGGTCGTCGCGGGTGATGCGCCGCAGGTCGTTCTCGTAGCCGATGACCATGTGCCGATAGGGGCTCGCCTGGAAGGCGGTCCCGTAGACCTCCTCGGCGAGGAGGTAAGTCGGGCGGTTCTCCGCGCCCTGTCGCTCGGAGAGGATGACGGTCCGCTCGCTGCCGGCTTCATCCGGGTCGAAGAGCGAGTTGCTCATCCGGTCCGATTCGATCTGGAGCGCAAGGTCGATCCGGTCGCTGGGCAGCGTCTCGTAGTAGGCCGTCCAGTCTTGCGAGGTCATCGCGTTCAATGAGCCGCCGTTGCGGGAGACTTCGCGGAAGATCGCGCCCTTGGCGATCGTCGGCGTCCCCTTGAACTGCATGTGCTCGACCCAGTGGGAGACACCGGTGAGGCCAGGCACCTCGTTCCGGCTACCGACGCGATACCAGACCCAGAAAGAGGCTACCGGGGCGTCGTGCTTCTCGCGGGTGAAGATGGTCAGGCCGTTATCGAGCGTGTGCGTGGCAAGCGAATGGTTGACAGCCAAGGAGTCCGGTTCCTTTCTCCAGCGCGACGCGGCCACGGCCGCCGTTCATCGCTTCAAGGTACCGGAGCGCCCGAAAGTTGGCTACCCGCTGCCGCATTGAAGGAGATCGCGGGAAGTTGGCGGGTACAATAACGGCAGCAGATGCGCGACGCGCACAGGGCTCGCGCCGTTCGTGGCCAGCAGAAGTGGAGATGACGATGGTTCAGATCGATCCGGCGCCGGCGTTCAACATGCTGATGGTTGACCGCGTCGTCGAGTACCTGCAGACCGGCAATCCCCGGCTCTTCCCATTCACCGCCGACTTCAACGCCCACCAGCGGCGCGCGTTCAAGCGCGACCTGCGCGAGGGGCTCGGCGATCTGGTCGACAGCGGCAGCGCGCGCAAGACCTCGGCGACCGGCCACATCATGAACGACCGTCGCCTGCGCGACATCATCGACGAGTGGGCCCGCGCCAATGGCGGCTGGCCGCTCGGCGCCGATCCCACCACGCCCGTCACCGCCCTCGGCAGCTCCTCCGTCTCCGACAGCCCGGCCGGCGCCCTCCTGCCCGGCGCCCCCGGCGAAACCGACATCGCACAAACGCCGGCCGATAGCTGACGGCGACCAAGGTCGATCTCGGTCAAGGATTCATGACGTGTCACTCTGCGGACCTCAGAGTGAAGGCTCTCTCTCGAATGAGTCGCTCCACCGGAGAACATGCTCACGAACCACGGTGGTGGAGATGACGTCCATTATCTCTACCCGCGCGCTCTGTCCGCCGCACGTCTGTTTGCCGATGGAGGCCGCCGGGCGTCCCGCAAGGGGAGGGTCGAACGCGGCACCGAGACCTACCAGGCGACCGTCCGCGACGTGACGGGGGCGGTACGGGACCGTCTCTACGCCGAGCAAGCGCGGCGCTACCCCGGCTTTGCCGAGGACGCCCGCGGTCTGGCGGGCGTCCGCACCATTCCGGTGCTCGCGCGGAGGCGACCATATGACCACCCCTGATCACGCCGCGTGAGGGCGTCGCGAAATCGGCCATTTGGGCGACAGCTGTCTATCCGGCGCCGCTCGATAAAGACGAGCCCGACTTGACACGGGTAGCGCCATGGCGATACTCCTGAGTGAGTTCCCCTCCGAGCTGCGCGCGGGGTGACGTGGCTTGGCGGTCACAGCGCGGAGGTGCGAGGATGACCGTGCAGGCGATGCCGCAAATCAAGGGGCGCGCGATCCGTCCGGGCGACCCACGCTACGAGGAGGCCCGCGCGCTCTGGAACGGGGCGATTATCAAGCGCCCCGCACTCATCGTCCAGTGCGCCGATGAGGCGGATGCGGCTGCCGCTTTAGCCTATGCGCGGCGCGCGGGCCGGAGTGTCGCTGTCCGCGGCGGGGGGCACAATGTGGCCGGCACATCCCTCGTCGAGGACGGAGTGGTCATCGACTTCTCGCAGCTGCACAGCGTCGCGGTCGAGCCGGAGCGTCGCCGTGCGCGGGTCGAGCCGGGGGCCCTGTGGGGCGAGGTCGATGCCGCCACCCAGGCCCATGGCCTGGCGATGCCCGCCGGCATCGTCACCCACACCGGCGTCGCCGGCCTGACCCTGGGCGGCGGCTTCGGTTGGCTCAGCCGCCGCTGGGGGCTGACGTGCGACCACCTGATCTCGGCCCGCCTGCTCCTCGCCGACGGCAGCCGGGTGGTCGCCCGCGCGGACGACCACCCCGACCTCTTCTGGGCCATCCGCGGTGGCGGGGGCAACTTTGGGATCGTCACCCAGTTCGAGTTCGCGCTGCATGCGCTCGGCACCACGGTCCTGGCCGGCCCGCTCCTGCACGACGCCGCGCGTGCCGGTGCGGTGCTCCGCTTCTACCGCGACTTCATCGCCGAGGCTCCCGACGAGTTGGCGGTCTTCGTCGCCCTGCGGCGGGCGCCGGCACTCACCTGGGTGCCCGAGCATCTGCGCGGCACGCCTGTGGCCATGGTGATCCCGTGCTGGTCGGGCGACCTGGACCGGGGCGAGCGTGTCCTGGAGCCGTTGCGCCGCTTCGGCCCGCCGCTGCTCGACCTCGTTCAGCGGCAGCCGTACACCGCCCACCAGCGCATGTTCGACGCCGGCGTCCCACACGGCTGGGGCTACTACTGGAAGTCGCACTTCCTCCCGCCCCTGAGCGACGACGCCATCGCCGTGCTGGTCGCGCACGCCTGGCGCCCGTCGTCACCGGCCTCGTACACCCTGCTCTTCCACCTCGGCGGCGCCATCGCGCGGGTCCCGCGGGCCGAGTCGGCCTATGCGGGGCGCGACGCGGTCCACGCCATCAACATTAGCGCGGTCTGGCCGGAGGGAGGGCCCGACCACCCGGACATCAACTGGGCCCGCGCGTTCTTCCAAGCCCTGCAGCCTCACGCGACCGGCGGGGTCTACGTCAATTTCCTCGGCAGCGAGGGTGAGGAGCGGGTGCGTGCCGCCTACGGTCCCCATTACGACCGCCTGGCCGCCGTCAAGGCCCGCTACGACCCGGCAAACGTCTTCCGGACGAACCAGAACATCCGGCCGCGTGGCGCGGTGGTGCGGGAGGGCTAGGGGAGCGGGCCGCTCGGTCTGGCCGACCGCGTGGCCCGCCCGCGGGCCAACGAGCGTGTCCTCCACCTTCCACTCGCTGGTGGAGATAACCCCCATTATCTCCACCATCTGATCATCCCCAGGTCACAAGCACCATCACGGCTGGCATCAGCTCCGCATCCCGGTGCGATGGCCGAATCGAGGCTGTGCTCGAAGACGGGGCGTCGGCACGCGAGGCAACGGGCGTGGTCCATGGCTACACGCTCTTCCGGTCAGCCCAGCCGCGCCGCCTCGCGGGGTACATCGAGCGCGCCCCGCACTTCCGTATCCGGACCTATGGCACTCATACGTGTCTGGGGGTTGCTGGCGATGGCCGGCGGTCAGTCCCATGCTCCGGTCGATGAGCACGATCGCCGGATCGAGGACCGTGCACAACCGGCCTAAGTGGATCAGCCCTGACGTGAGGGGCGGACCCGCCGCCGTCAGGAGGTGACAACCACGGCCGAGCGTGGCTCGCCCCGCATCCGCATCGACGTCGAGGAGGTCGCCAGCGGCAAATCAGCCGCCACATCGCGCTGGTGACCGTCGGCCGGGGCAACCACAATGCGCGCGCGATCTCGGCGCGGTCGGTGCCGGCCGAATAGCGCACAAACTCCGAGATGCGCCGATCCGTGGTACCGCTGCCAGTCATGATCGAACGATATCATGTAATAAATCCGACATCTAACGGCCTTGATTCACCATTGCAACTGTGATCTCCTTAAGTTGGCGAATGTGGGGGGAGTAAACAACTGAGACAATAAACGACCTCATCCTTTTCACGACACGGGTCAGTCCCCATCGCTCGTGGCCTTCGTGCTGATGACCGAAAGGAGACGACGATGAACCGGAAGCGTCGCGTGGGTATTGGTGGCATTGCCACGGAGAGCTGCACCTTCTCCCCGTTGAACACCACGATCGATGACTTCACCATCTGGCGTGGCGACGGCATGCAGGAGATCTATCCGTACCTGCCGGCCTGGATCTGGCGCGACCGCGACGACATCGCGTTCATCCCCTGCCTGAAGGCATGGGCGACCCCCGGCGGGCAGGTCACCAGCGACGCCTACGCCGAGATGAAGGCCGAGCTGCTGGAGCGCATCGAGGCGGCGTTGCCGCTCGATGGCTTCTTTCTCGACATTCACGGCGCGATGAGCGTGCTCGGCCTGGACGACGCCGAGGGCGATCTGGCGACGGCGATCCGGGCGCTGGTCGGGCCGGACTGCGTCATCTCC
The DNA here is from genome assembly GCA_025928015.1 of Thermomicrobiales bacterium. Taxonomy (GTDB): domain Bacteria; phylum Chloroflexota; class Chloroflexia; order Thermomicrobiales; family UBA6265; genus JAICKJ01. Next base: position 1,804 of record JAICKJ010000014.1, on the reverse strand, counting down.
GCCGGCATGGACCTGCATGGGAACATCACCGAGCAGTTGGTGTCGCAGGTCGATGTGTTCACGTGCTATCGCCACGCACCCCACATCGACGCGTTGGAAACCAAGGAGCGCGCGGTCGCCCACCTGGTGCACCTGCTCGACACCGGCATCCGGCCGCATCGCGCCTTCGTGCGCATCCCGGTCATGCTGCCCGGCGAGCGCACCAGCACCGTCGTCGAGCCGGGCAGGTCGGTGTACGGCCGGCTCGCGGAGTCGGACGGCGTCGCTGGCGTGATCGACCCGTCCCTCTGGGTCGGCTATGTCTGGGCGGACCAGCCGCGCACCAACGCGGCGGTGGTCGTGACCGGAACCGACGTCGTCGCGATCTCCCGCGAGGCGGAGCGCATCGCGCGTCGCTACTGGGATGCTCGGCACGACTTCTCCTTCGAGGTCCCGACCGGCGACCCCGACTGGGCGATCGACGAGGCGCTGAAGCTCGACCAAACGGCGGTGTTCATCAGCGATGCTGGCGACAACATCACGGCCGGCGGGGCGGGAGACAGCCCGTTCATGATCTCCCGGCTGCTGACGCGGAAGGAATTCACCTCCGGTGCGCGAACGGCGATCGTGGCGGCGATTCCGAACACGGAGGCGGTACGGGTCTGCATAGAGGCGGGCGTTGGGAGTGAAGTCACCGTCTCGATTGGCGGTATGCTGGATCCCGTCAACGGCGTCCCGCTGGATCTGAGAGGTACGGTTTCCGCGATCCAGCGTGACGATCCGGAAGGCGGAGATACCGCGGTAGTGCGATGCGGTGGGATACGTGTTGCAGTGACCTCCCGTCGAAAAGTCTTCTTCCATCGAAGTGATTTCGAAGCTGTGGGCCTGGACGTGGATGCCCATCACCTGACCGTCGTCAAGGTCGGCTATTTGTTCCCCGATCAGCGAGCGATGGCCTCGGCCGCATTCATGGCACTCTCGCCGGGCGCCGTCAACCTGGACATCCCGAGTCTGCCGTACCACCGCGTGCAGCGCCCGATCTATCCACTCGATCCACGGACGCCCGACCCGGACCTGGCGCCGATGTGCTTCGCCCCGATTGGCGGGTAGCGGTCCGGAAAAGAGCGGTTGCGCGAGCAACCCGACCCAAAGGAACCACAATGACCGTCCGTGTTGGACTCCAGCTCTACTCCGTCCGCAATGCGCTTGCCCGTGACCCGTGGGGAACGCTTGCGCGGCTGGCCGAGGTCGGCTTTACCCACCTCGAAGCGGCCAACCACAATGCGCGCAATGATCCAGGGGTCGGCTTTGGGGTGGCGGCACCCGAGCTCCGCGCCCAGCTCGCCAAGCTCGGCCTGTCCATTGTCGGATGCCACATCAATCCGCTCGAGCTGGACATTCTCCCGCGGGCACTCGACTACCAGTCCGAGCTCGGCAACACCCAGTTCGGCTGCGACATCGAGTTCTATCCGCACGGCGATCGCGACTACGTGCTGCGTCGCGCTGAGCAGTTCAACAAGGTGGGCGCGCTGGCCCGCGAGCGCGGCATGCGCTTCTACTATCACAACCACTTTCAGGAGTTCCAGCGGTTTGGCGACGACTACGTCTACGATCTCATTCTCGAAAACACGGACCCCGATCTGGTCAAGCTGGAGATGGACACCTACTGGATGTACCGGGGCGGTCAGGACCCGATCGAGTGGATGAAGAAATGTGCCGACCGCGTGGTGCTCTTGCACCAGAAGGACTTCCCCGCGGACGCGCCGCAGCCGCTGAACCTGTTCGATTGGGTCGTGTCGCCGACCGAGAACATCGATATGGCGGT
>JAICKJ010000024.1 GCA_025928015.1 Thermomicrobiales bacterium | reverse complement strand
TTCGGGAAGAACATCGCGGCCAGCGCCGGGTTGCCCTGGATCAGATCGGGCTCGGCGGCGAAGACGGCGGCCAGCCGCGGCGAAACGGGGAAGCCGTCGCGCGCGTAGGAGATGGCGGGGGCGAGGGTGCGGTCCCACGGCAGCTTGCCATAGCGGTCGTGCCCTTGCGACCAGGCGTCGATCGTGCCAGGGACAGTGACCGTCAGCGGGCCGCGCGCCGGCATCGCCTCGAACCCCTGGGCGCGGAGCGCCTCCGGATCGGCGGCCATCGGCGCGGCGCCGGAGCCGTTGAAGCCGGCGGCGGCGCGTTTGCTTTCGTCCCAGTGGATGAAGAAGCAGTCGCCGCCGATCGAGGTCTGATCCGGATAGAGAACAGTCAGGACCGCGTTCGCCGCGATCACCGCGTCCATCGCGGAGCCGCCGTCCCGCAGCGCGTGGACGCCGGCCGACGTGGCAAGATAGTGGGGCGTGGCGACCATCGCGTTGGGCGCCATCGTCGTGGGACGGCCGAGCCGCATGCGTAACACCTCCGGGCGAAGAACCGCCTTGACGACGGATAGCATCGGCGGGTGACGGCGTTCCGTCAAACAGCAGTTGGTGACCATGGGAACGGCGCGCGTCGCGCCGGGGAGAGGAGCAGTTTCATGCGTCGATTTCGTGGGCTGGGCCTGATCATCGCCTGCCTGACCCTGGGCGCGTTCGTCGCGCCGCTCGTCTCGGCCCAGAGCGCGGCCGCCAATGTCGTCGACCTGGCGGCGATGACGCTCGACAGCTCGGTCTTGCCGAATGGCTACGACTTCCAGCGCGAATCGACGCTCACCGCGGAGCAGGTCGTGGCCGGCGCGAAGGGCATCGACGCCAAGGCGTTGACCGGCGCCGGCTTCCAGACGATGTACGCCAGTGTCTATCAGTCGGAGGACGGCAAGCGCCGCATCCGCTCCTACGTCTCCGCCTGGACGAGCGAGGACGCCGCGACCAAGGGCTTCGCGCTCCTCGAAGACGAGACGAAGACGATGCCGGGCGGGACGTTCAAGGACGCCGCCGGCACGACCGGGCAGGAGCCGCGCGAGATCACGACCGGCACCTACACCGACGCGGGCGCGAACAAGGCGAAGGTCACCACGATCGACACGAGCTTTCGCGAGAAGGACGTCCTCGCCGGGGTCGCCGTCGAGACCCTGGACGGATCGACGCCGGACAGCAAGGTCGCCGCGTCGATGGCCAAGGCGTTGCAGCAGCGGGTGGCGACCGTCCAGTCCGGGAAGTCGCCGTCCGGCGTCGATCTGGCGCTCGGCGAGCGCTCGCTGGCGCTGACGGCGGACGGGCAGCCGGTCCAGATCGGCTTCCTGACCAGCACGGAGGCGGAGACGCTCTATGGCCTGAGCGGCTCGTCGCTCCACTCGTTCAAGAGCAGCTATGTCTCGGCCATCTCGCTCGGGTCCACTCAGAAGCCGCTGCCGCTCGTCTCGGCCAGCGTCACATCGTTCACGTCATCCAGGGATGCCCAGACCGTCGTTGCGCAGGCGAACGAGCTCTTCCCGACGCTCGACCAGAGCAGCGAGCGGGACGGCCTGAAGGTGTCGGGCGCGGACAAGGTCGTCGCCTTCGCCTACGCGAACGAGCTGACACACCCCGACAAGCAGGACAGCTACCGGATCGTACTGAGCGCCGGCGCCAATCTGGTCGTCATCGACGTGGTCGGCGCGCCGGACGCCGACACGGCCGCGAACACGGGCGAAACGCTGGCCAAGGCTCAAGTTGGCTGTCTGAGCAAGGACGCGAAGACGCCCTGCCAGGCGCCCGCGTTGCCGAAGGCGCTGACAGGGAGGTAGCCGCTACGGCGCCTTGGTCGCCGTCGCCGGTGGCGTCCCGGTGAGGATACTCGCGGTGTAGGTCTCCTGAACCGATTGCATGACTGACGTGCGTCTCGCGTCGGCTTCCTGCCCCTGCTTCGCGTCTCGCGCCGTCCCTTCGGCGCAGGCGGTCAACCCCAGCAGCAGCGCGAGCGCGATCATCACCCAGCCGGCGACGAGACGTCTGGGAGGGGAAGGCAAAGGCAGTGCGTCACTGCTCGGGGCGGGGTGGCCGGTAGGCTCCAAAGGCATCCTGATACTCTTCCGCGACTTCGAGGCCGGATTTGTGAACATAGATCCGGGTCGTCGTCGGCGAGGCGTGGCCCAGGATCGTCTGCACCGTTGATTCTCGCACGCGCCGCCGGACCAGCTCCGTTGCCAGCCCGTGGCGGAAGGAGTGCGGCGTCACTTCGCTCTCGATCCCGAGTGACTTGCAGAGCTCGGCGACGATGTGCTCGACCGTCCGCGGGCTGATCCCCGTGCCGGGCACGCCGGGTTTGTCGCGCCCGCTCCAGGCCGGGAAGGCGCCGGAGCCGCGCGGCTGGTCGCCCCGCGCCGCCCAGTACTGGACCAGCGCGTCGGCCGTCTCGGCGTTGAAATGCACCGTCCGGCTCTTGCCGCCCTTGGCACGATAGATGCTCGCCGTGCCACCCTGCAAATCGATGTCCCGCCGTCGCAGCGCGCAGAGCTCGGAGACACGGACGCCGGTCCGGAACATGAAAAGGATCATCGAGCGGACCTTGAGCCGGCGCAGCTCCAGATGTGGCTTCTCCTCCCTGGGCCGGGTGCAGACGTGCTCGACGATTCGTTCCAGATCGGGCAACTTGACGTCCGGCGGTGGCGGCGTGAAGCGCGGCATCATCGCCGCGATGCGGACCCGCAGCTTGTCGGTCCTGAGTTCCGGGTGGAGGTCGTAGGCGGCGATGTAGGCGCAGAATTTCCGCACCGCCGCCAGATTGTTCTGCGCGGTGCGCATCTGCGAGACCTCTTCCGGCGTGCGGACGTCGGGCGGAACGAGCAGCGCGGCGAAGGACGTCACGTGATCGGTCGTGATCTCCGTCACCGGCGCGCTCATCGCGTCAATCCCCTCATGCTGTTCGAGGTGGCGCAGGAACTTGTTGACGCCCTGTCGGTAGGTCTTCTTCGACCGCGGCGCCAGCCGCATGTCGCCAAAGAACATCTCGACCGCCGCCGCGATGCTCACCGGCTCCGCGGCCGCCGCCTGGTCAATCTGTTGGTTCAGCGCCATGACACCTTCGTCCCTCACCAGCATCGCCCACATGACGAATCGACCGAGACGGGCGATGTACGTACAGTATAGACGAGGCGGCAACGCGCGGGGGAAGAGGTGTCTCGCATTTGCTCATCGCTACCCCCTCATTCTGACCGCAGGGAAGCATCTCCCGGCGAAGCCGGTCCGCTGCTGCGGCAGGAGATGCTTCGACTTCGCTCAGCATGACGAGCAAGGAAAGCGCTGCGCGTGGGGATGCTTCCCTCCGGTCGGAATGACGGGCAGCGGAGTGGCAAACGCGAACGAGTGTGGTTCCGCACGAGGACGCCGCGGCGGCGGGAGATGGTTCGACTCCGCTCGCCATGACGGCGTACCGGAATGGCGGGAGGGAACGGGGTCGGTGGCCGGAGAGCGCTCCAGGCTGGCAGCTCCCGTGGAAGAGAGCTCCAGCATGCGGTGTCAGACATTCCTCTTTCGGAATATCCATACCTTCTACTTGCCGATGCAGAAGCGCGAGAAGATCTCCGCCAGCACCGCCTCGTCCACCTCGTCGCCGGTCACCTCGCCCACGGCGTGCAGCGCCGCCCGGACCGAGGTCGCCAGCAAATCCTGCGGGACGCCCGCGGCGTGGGCCTCCTGCGCGTCGCGGATGTGCGCCAGCGCCCGGTCGACGGCGGTCCGCTGCCGGCTGGTGATCAGCGCCGGCTGGGCCGCGCCGGCCGCCGCGCTCCGCAGTCGCTCCGCCAGCGCGCCTTCCAGCGCAGCCAGACCCGCGCCGGTCGTCGCTGAAACGTCGATGACGGGCGCCTCGGGCAGCAGCGCGAAGAGCTCGTCGTGGCCGGCGTGAGCTGGCAGATCGCGCTTGTTGCGCGCGATCACGACGGGCGTCCGCTCGTCGCGCGGGCGCTCGGCCAGCATCCGCACGACCGCCAGGTCGCCCTCGGTCGGCGGTTCCGAGCCGTCGAGCACCAGCGTGATTGCCGCGGCGGTCCGGAGCGCCGACCGGCTCCGCTCGACGCCGATCCGCTCGACCACGTCGCTCGATTCGACGATCCCCGCCGTGTCGAGCAGTGTCGCCGGGATGCCCTCCAGATTCACCGACTCGGCGATCACGTCCCGCGTCGTGCCGGCGATCGGCGTGACGATCGCCCGCTCGGCCCGTAACAGCGCGTTGAGCAGGCTGCTCTTGCCGACGTTCGGCCGCCCGACCAGCGCGATCGTCGCGCCTTCGCGGTAGAGCATGCCCGCGCGCGCACCGGTGACGACGTCCTCCAGCGCCGCCGCCGCCCGGTCCAGCTCCGGATCGACCTCGGCGACCGGGATTTCGTCGTCCGGGAAGTCCGCCGCGGCGTCCAGATAGGCGAGCAGGGAGACGAGCGCGTCGCTGGCCGGTTGCAGCCGGCGGGAGAGATCACCGGCCAGATCGGAGACGGCCAGCCGCAACCCTTCGGCCGTCCGCGCACCGATCACGTTCAGCACGGATTCGGCCTGGGTCAGATCGAGCCGGCCATTGAGGAAAGCGCGCAGCGTGAATTCGCCCGGCTCGGCCGCGCGGGCGCCGGCCGCGAGCAGCACCCGCAGCGTCTCGCGCAGGGGCACGGGGCCGCCGTGGCAGGAGAACTCGACGGTGTCCTCGCGGGTGTAGGTGTGCGGCCCCTTCATCCAGGCCAGCAGCACCTCGTCGATCGTCGCGCCGGTGACCGGATCGATCACGTTCCCGTAGAGCAGACGGTGGCTTGGCGTTTGGGCCAGTTCGACTGGCCGCCGGCCGCGGCGGAAGACCTGGCCGGCGATGCGGGCGGCGTCATCGCCGCTGAGCCGGACGACGCCGATACCGCCCTCGCCGGCCGGGGTGGCGATCGCCGCGATTGTCGCGTTATCCATCATCGATGCGGGAGACTCCGGGAATCATGCGCGGGGAAGCTGCGGTGCCGGCGAAACGCGCTGGCGCCAGCGTCAAGGATAGCCCCTACCACTCAGCGGCGACGACGGGGCGGGCGGCGGTCACCGGGACGCCGGGCGCCGGACTTCCGGGCGAGGCCGACGACGAAGAGGACGATCCCGACCAGCGTGGCGATGGTCACGATCACTTCGCCCAGCCCTTGGTGCCGCGCGTTGGGGAGCGCGATGCCGAGCACGAAGGCGAACACGACCAGGCCGATGCCCCAGGTGATGAGGGACGCGGCGCTCGCCCGCGCCAGCCGGTCCGGCCCTTGCCGGCGTGGCGGTGTCAGGGTCGGTTTCGACTCCGCGCGTCGTGGCTCGGCGTGGCCCGGGATGGCCGCGCGCTCACGTCGTGGCGCCTTGTCATTCATTGGCCGGGGCTGAGGCAGGGCTGCTGGTGCGCGGGGTTGGTCGATCCGTGCCGGCGGAGTCGCGACCTGGGTTGCCGCAATGTCTGGCGGCGAGGCGACGGGCGCATCGGCTGGCGGCGTGCCGGCCGGTTCGGCGGCTGGCGCGAACGTGACGGAGGATGCGTCGGTCGCCGCCGCGGTCGAAGCGGCGACCGACGGCTGGTCTGCCCGCTCCCCGGCCGTTCGTTCCCTGATTCTGGCGAGCGCATCGCCGATAGGGCTGGGCGGCCGCGGTGCCGCCTCAGCCGGCTCGGATGGCGTGGTCGGTCCAGGAATCGATGATGGCTCAGGGACCGGCCTGGGCGGCGGAGCAGCCGACGCGGGTTGCCGCGCCTCCGGCACGGCCGCGCTGATCGACCGATAGGCCGCCAGCGAGGCGCCACACGCCACGCAGACGTCCGCCTCCGGCGGATTCTCGTGGCCGCAACTGCCGCAGCGGACGGTCTTCATCGCATCGGTCATGCATCGCACCCCGTGTCTCGACCCGGCGCCCCGCCGGTGTCGCATCCCTGCCCTGTCGGCCCTGCCCGGAGGCGAACCCGCCCTCCGCCCTGTGGTACAACACTGGGCAGACCTGCCTGCGCGACCAGCTTTTCCATGCCAGGAGCGTATCGGTCCGCATGCCACGATTGTACGGGAGAACCCGACCTTGACCGACCGACCGGAGACCCCCGAAAACACCGCGCCGGCCGAGGAGCGCCGGGGTGAGCGCGGCCAGCTCGTCTACTGCGGCATGTGCGGCGCGCTCAATCCGTCCACCAACTACTATTGCGCCGCCTGCGGCACCACCCTCGTCGACGCCTTCCACGCGACCGAGGGGTTGCGTGTCTACGAGCGGCCGGATTCCGCCTCGCGCCTGATCACCATCGTCCCGTCCGGGTCCGAGCTCGATATCGTCGAGGATCCGGAGGCGCCGGAGGACTTCGTGCGCGTCCGGCTCGATTACGGCCGGCTCGGCTACATCCGCTTGCAGGAGGTCGAGGCGCTGGCGGCGGGGCAATACGCTCCGGCGGCCAATATGCCGGATATCAACACCAACGCGCGCGGCTGCGTCTCCACGACCGGCGCGCTCGGCGCGCTGGTGCTGGCGATCGTTCTGGCGGCCTTCCTGCTCGTCGTCGCGATCCGGGCGAATACCTACGATCAGGGCACGCTCGCCCTCGTCTTCTGCGTCGCGGTCGGTCCGCTACTGCTGCTGACGATCCTCTTCTACCTCTACGCGCGCAGCCGCGAGGACCGGCTGGAGGCCGAGGCCGAGGCGGCGGACGCCGACACCGGCGACTGACGGGGAGGAGCGCGATGGAGGTCGAGGGCACCCTTGAAGGGGTGCGCGCCTACACGATTCACGGCGGACCCTACTACCAGCTCTACTACAGCCTGCCGGACGATCCGGAGACGATCCGCCAGTGCCAGCTCCCGGCCGACGCGGTCTACGAGGACCCACGCCCCGGCGACCCCATCGCCCTGACGATGCTCCTCCAGACCGTCATGCGCATCGACCGTCGCGATCCGCTGGTCCCCTGACCGCCGGTTCCCTTTTGCCATCCCGCCCCACCGTCATCCCGAGCGCAGTCGAGGGATCTCCCGCCGCCGCGGCGTCTTCTTTGGGGACCAGTCCGCACCGCCTTTGCCAGTCCTACTCATCGTCATTCTGACCAACGGGAAGAATCCCCCGGCGAAGCCGGTCTGCCGCGGCGGACGACGCCCTGCCGCGGAGGTGCTGCGACTGCGCTCAACGTGATGGGCAGCGGGGAAGCGCTTCGCGCGGGAATGCTTCGGCTTCGCCTTCAGAATGACGATCCCGGTGTTCGCGAACTGCGCTACGACTCGTCCCGTTCGTACTCCCAGAGCTGGCGCTGGATTTGGATGTGGCCGAGGTGCAGCGCGGTGTGATCGACGGCGTGGACCATGCCGCGCAGGATCGTCCAGTCGCTGGCGTTGCCCTGGGCGAGCGCGGCCGGGATCGACGCGGCGAAGTCGGCCTCGGTCATGCCGGCGAGCTGGGTGTGCAGTTCGGTCAGCCAGGCGTCGCGCCGGGCGCGGATCTCGGCCAGCGTCGTCCGGGCGCGGAACTCGGCGGCGCGGTCGCGGGTGGCCGGGCGCGCGCCGGTGATGATCAGCGTCCAGTTCTCGGCCGCGCCGAGCGCGTGTGTCGCCAGGGCGGCGAAGGTGTTCATCTCGTGGCTGCCCTCGCGGGCGGCCGCCGGCTTCCAGGTGGTGAAGACGTCGTCCGGGATGCCATCGAGCGCGTCGAGCATCCCGTCCGTCAGCGTGCGGAGCGAACCTTCGATCGCGTCTGCGATCAGTGCCATGATCGGTCTCCTGCCCTTCCTCGTCAGGCGTCATGCGCCCGGCCGGGTGTGATCAGCTCTGGGCCAGCGCCTGCATCCACGTGACCTCGGCGCCGAGCTTGGTCGGCTGGCCGTGACCGGGGTAGACCGTCGTGTCCTCCGCCAGGGTCAGCACGCGCGCCAGCGTCTGGTTCATGATCTCCGGATCGGCGCCGGGCAGATCGGTCCGCCCGTGCCCGCCGACGAAGACGATGTCGCCGCTGAAGAGCAGCAGATCGGCCGGGCTGGAGAGGGCGATGTGCGCGGGATCGTGTCCCGGCAGGTGCATGACGGTGAAGGTGTGCTCGCCGACCGGCACCGTGTCACCTTCATCGAGCGTGCCGTCCAGCGTGACTGCCGGGATCTCGAAGGGAAGCTCCAGCGCCGGATCCGGATTGGCCAGGCGCTCGGCCGCCAGCGGATGCGCCAGCACCCGCGCGCCGGTCGCGGCCCGCAACTGGTTCGCGTCGGCGATGTGGTCCCAGTGAGCGTGGGTCAGCACGATGCGGCTGACGGTGAAACCGCCCGCCCGGATCGCCTCATCGATGTCCGGCGTGACGCCTTGTGGCGCGTCCACCACGATCGCCTCGAGCGTGACATCGTCGCCCACGAGATAGGCGTTGGTGTCCAGCGGCCCGTCGACGAACGCCGTCAAACGCAAGGTCATGGGGTCTCCTCTCCTCCTCGGGCGGGATGCGTCCAGGGTATCCGACGGCACAGCCTACCACGCCTGCGACGTGCGCTGAATACATCCGGCGCGGTCCGAACCAATCCACGGCGATCCGGTCGGCATTGAACTTGCAAGAGTTGGGCGAGGTGTGATGAGGTCGTGATGAGGCACCACGTAGTGAATGAGCAGAACGGATCTTCAACTCCCGCTCCCATGCGTGGCGATGACGCACGCCCCGCGGTGCTCGTGGTTGATGATGAGTGGCGGATCGTCGATCTGCTCGCCGATTTGCTGGAAGACGAAGGATACGAGGTGATGCGGGCCTACGATGGCGCCGGCGCGCTGGAGTCGCTGGCCGAGTCGGAGCCCGATCTGGTGATCGCCGATGTCATGATGCCGCGGCTGGACGGGCTGGCGCTGACCGCCGAAATTCGCCGGCGGGGGCTGACGATGCCCGTCATCCTGATGAGCGCGGTGGTTCGTCCCCGCGCCAACAACGTCATCTTCGTCCCGAAACCGTTCGATATCGACGCCGTGCTCGCCCTGATCGAGCACACCCTCGGCCGCTGAGGGCTATTCCTCCAGCAGCGCCTGGACTTCGGCAAGCTGCGGGGCGCCGTTCGGCCCCACCTCCCGCAGGCTGAGCGCGGCGACGGCGTTGGCGAACCGGCCGGCCGTCTTGGCCGAGACTGTGCGGTCTGACGCCTTGATGAAGAAGGCGGCGGCGAAGACGTCGCCGGCGCCGGTCTGGTCGCGCACCTGGATCGGGAAGGCCGGCAGCTCCGCCTGCTGGCCGCCATAGATGATCCGCGCGCCATTCTCATCGAGCGTGATCGCCGCCAGCCGGCGCTCGCCCACCCGGTCGACGACTTCCCGCGTGTAGGGCAGCTCGCCGATGCTGACGACGACACTGTCGAGCTGGCTGATCAGCGATGGCGGCAGGCGCAACGGTACGTGCGTCACCCGTCCGCCGGTCTTGCGCGGCCACTGGCGCATCCATCCTTGCGGCGTCGCGCCGAGGAACCCGGCCTGGAGGCTGGAGACCTGCCGCGGCTCGATCTCATCGGCGACCGGACCGAGGTGGACGACCTTCGCCCGCCGCCAGTGAGGCGGGATGCCGTTCAGATCGATCGGTCCGGCCCAGTGGGGCATCGTCTGGATGCGCTGGTCCCCGTGGTACTCATTGATGAATGTCGTCGTCTCGTCCGCGTCCTGACAGATGATGCTGAGCTCATCGGCGTAGCGGTCCAGCGATGGCACCTTGACGCCATGGACCTCCCGTCCGAAGACGCCGCGGGTCAGGACGCCGACGCGCCAGCCGAGCCGCGCGGCGGCGAGCCCCGAATAGAGCGCGGTGCCGCCAAGCACGACCTTGCCATCCGGCAACAGGTCGGCGCAGATGTGGCCGACGATAAGGTAGTCGGGCGCGCGCTGGAGCTGCAGTCCCTCGCGGTGCTGGTGTGGCCGGATCGGGTCGCGGGTCCACTCCTGCCCCCGCCTGCTCCGGCCGCGACCGCCCCGGCGCGTGGAACCCGTGGGCCGGCGGTCGTCCGCCGCCGACTGCTCTGGGCGCTCGTCGCCACCATCGGTCAAGGTCATGCGCTTCCCATTCCGTGTCAAGCGAACAGTAGGAGCGCGTGGCGCGCCGTTCCGGACCCGGATCAGCGCACGCCGTCGCCCCTACATGCCATTCCTATTTTCAGCCTCGGGGGCTCGTCCTAGCGCGGCTGGACCGTGATCCGGCGCTGATTGCCCTCGCCGCTGCTCTGCGTCGTCACGTCCGGGTTCGACTTCAGCGTCAGGTGGATGATCCGCCGCTCGTTGGGCGGCATCGGCTCGAGCTGGATCGGCCGCTTGCTCCGCGCGACTTGCCGCGCGACGCGACCCGCCAGCCCGACCAGCGACTCCTCCCGCCGCGACCGGTAGCCCTCGACGTCGACGATCACGCGCGTCCAGGTGTCCAGCTTGTGGTTGACCAGCGTCGTGACCAGGTACTGCAATTGCCCCAGATGGTCGCCGCGCCGGCCGATCAGCACGCCGAGATCCTCGCCGAGAATGTCGATGAAGATCGTCGGCGGGTCCTCGGGGTCGAGTGGCACGGAGGAGGGGTTATCGACCGCGACCACGTCGGCGTCGATATCCATATGATCCAGCAGCTCGCGCACGACCGTTTTCGCGATTTGCTCGTCCGCCGCGTCGACCCGGTCCACCGCCGGGTGCTGCGGCGGGACACCGCGGGTCGAGGGACGATCACCCGGGCCACGACGGCCCAGCCGCTCGCCGGGGCGCCGGCCGGGTTGTCCACGCCGCTCGCCGTTCTCGCCCCTGGGCCGCGTGGAGGGCACCGGTTGGGAGGCGTGGCCACGCGCGGTCACGCGGACCAGCGCCTCGGCGTCCTCGTCCGGGCCGGCGTCCGAGAGCACCTCGATATCGACCTGGTCCCGCGACAGAGCAAGCTGCTCCAGCGCGAGCCGGACGGCTTCCTCGACCGAGACGGCCTGAATCTCAACGCTCGTTCGCTTCTGATCCATCTGCCCTGGCTCCCTCTCTCATCCCCCGTGCGCCGGCGCCGTTCCTAGCCGCGTTTGCGCTTCCCCTTGCGCGCGGAGGCCGGAAGCTTGCCGCCGCTCCCCGCCGTGGCGACCTCCTGGGGTTCGGCCCCATTGCCATCGGCGCCATTGGCGGCCGCCTGCCGGCTCTGGGCGCCGAATTTCGTCGCCGCGTTGACCCGGTCCTGGTAGCTGCTGGACTTCCGCGCCGGTCTGGCGATGGCCTCGTCGACCACCGGCTCGTCGCTGGCCGCCGTCGGCTCCTGGGCGCGGCCGTTGGCCGATTTCGCCGGTCGCGCCGGCGCCTTGCCGCTCGCTGGCCGGGTCTCGCCCTCGCGCTGCTCCTTGACCGCCGCCTGGTGCTGGTTGGCCGCCTCGACCTTCGCCATCAGCCAGCCCTGGATGCCGCCCTTCTTCGCCCCACCGCCGGCGCTGACGACGACCACGTCATCGAGGTTGCGCGGCGGGTGGTAGCCGAGGCGCTTGTGCTCCGGCAGGTCCGGCAGCCAGGGGAACCAGTCGAGCATGCCGCCCCAGCCGGTGATCAGCCATTGCTGGACGATGCTGTAGAACGCCTGCGTGACCCAGTAGATGACCGGCCCGGAGGCGAAGTTCCAGCCGAAGAGGACGACCATCAGCGGCATGAACTGCATCATCTGGTTCATCATCTTCTGCTGCGGATCGCTGGCCTGGCCAAGCTGGCCCTGTGGCCGCATCATGCGGGCCTGGACGAACTGGAAGGCGCCGGCGAGCAGCGGCAAGATCTTGTACGGATCCGGTTGTGCCAGGCTGTGCAGCCAGATGAAGCCGTGGCTGAAGACGTCGACATTGCTTTCGGAGACGTGCCGGATCGCGTAGTAGAGACCCCAGAAGATCGGAATCTGGATGAGCATCGGCAGACAGCCGGCCATCGGGTTGACGCCGTACTGCTGGTAGAGCGTCATCGTTTCCTGGGAGATGCGCTGGCGGTCCTTGCCGTACTTCTTCTGCAGCTCCTTGATCTTGGGCTGCAGCTCCTGCATCGCCTTGCTGGATTTCGTCGACTTGATCGTCAACGGCAGCATCAGCGTCTTGATGATCAGGGTGAAGGCGATGATCGCCAACCCGCCGCTGTTCAGCCCGTTGCCGAGGAAGATGAGGATGTTCTGCAGGAAGACGCGGTATTGTTCCCAGCCGGGCACATTGACGTTGATGAAGAGATGCACGGGGAGAGCGGAGAATGCGGTCGTCACCGCCAGCACCGAGCCCAGCAAGCTTATGAGCACGAACGAAGGCCTCCTCCCGCGCGGGGCGGGATCATGAGCACATCAGGATGATCGCCGGCAGGCGGCGGCAATCGCGGGCATCGCCGATCGGATGCAGTCGCGGCGATGCGCCGTGACTGGCGGGGCGGCGGGTTCATTCGACCGGATCATAGCCACCCCGGCAGAACGGATTGCAGCGAAGGATACGCCAAATCGCGAGCCGGCCGCCCTTGATAATACCGTACCGGGAGACCGCCTCGTAGGCATACTCGGAGCAGGTTGGCTGGAAGCGGCAAGAGGGCGGCAGCAGCGGCGAGATGACCGCCTTGTAGAAGCTGATGAGGAAGAGCACGGCATAGCGCAGGGTGAGCGCGGCGTAACGGAAGGGAGCGGTGAGGTACGTCATTCGTGATGGTCCGATGAGGGGGATACGGTCTTTGGCGGCGATGCGCCCGCGTCGCTGGCGACCAGCAGTCCGGCCCGACGGAAGATCCGCGCCATCGAGCGCTGCGCCTCGGCCAGACCGGGCATCTCCTCGACCGTTCCCCGGCAGATGACAACCACATCATAGCCCGGCTTCAGGTCCGGGTGCATCTGGCGGACCGCCTCCCGCACCAGCCGCTTGAGCCGGTTGCGCTGCACCGCGTTGCCGCACCGTTTGCCGGCGACGACCGTGTACCGGTTCTGGACCGGGTCCAGGTCGTTCGGCAGGATGCGGGCCACGAGCGGCCCATCGGCCGTCGCCCGCCCGCGCTTGCGCACCAGGCGCACGTCCCCCTCGCGCCGGAGCCGGTACTGCCGCGCGATCACCGTCTCAGCCTCGCTCTGCGTGAATAGTGATGCTGGTCATCGGGGGAGGGCTCCATGACGGGACGATCCTGGGCATCTTTGGAGAATGGCGCACGATGGGTGCCGACGTGAAGCAGTCTGCGCCCGGCTCACGCCTGCTCCGCTCCTGCCAATCCGCTGCGCTGTCATTCCGACGCAGGAGAGCCTGTCCTGAGGAACCGAAGGAAAGCTCCCGCCGCAGCAGCCTCCATTGCCAACACGAATGCTCATGACGGGCACAAACGAGAGAGATTCTTCGTCCCTCGGAATGACCGGCGTGGTGATCGGCATCGTTCGCCCGGCGCGTGCCGAACACACAAAGACGAGGGTCCGGCGACCCCGCCCTGGACCCTCGTGCATGGCGATTCCGGAGAAGGCTACTTGTTCTGCGTGAATTTCTTCTCGTCGGAGACCGTCAGCTTGTGACGCCCCTTGCGGCGGCGGGCGGAGACGACCGCGCGGCCGGTGCGCGTGGCCATCCGTTCGAGGAAGCCGTGCTTTCGCTTGCGCGGGATGCGCTTGGGTTGCCATGTGCGCTTGGGCACCGTACTACTCCTTGGACTGATCTGATCATATGCACAAAAAGAAAGTCCGTCGCGCCGTCGGCTTCCAGCCTCCGCGCAACGGCACATGAGACACGTCAGTATAAAGCGCCCGGTGTCGGACGGTCAAACACCGCTCTCCGCCAGGAGGTTGCCGTAAAGTAGGGCCATGGCATCGCGTGCACGGAAGTCTCTCGGATGGCCAGCGAGATCGAGACTCAGAGGCGTTGGGTGATGGCAAGCCGGTCAGCAACCAAACAGACAACTCGGACATCCACCGCGGTCGCGGCGATCGCGCGGCGCATCCCCGCTTCACCGCCTGATATACCGGGCAGCCGTGAGGAGATCGCGCGCGTCGTTGCGACCATCGCCGCGCGTTTCCATCCAGCACGGGTCATCCTGTTCGGTTCGCGTGCCTCTGGCAGCCCGACGAGCGAGAGTGACATCGATCTGATGGTCATCATGGAGACGGCGTTGCGACCAGGCGAGCAGGCCGACCTCATCCGGCAGGCCATCGAGCCAGGGCCGCCCGTTCGTGTGGACCTCCACGTCCGTACCCCGGCGCAAATCCGTCTCGGCCTGCGGGAACGCGACTTCTTCATCCTCGACGCGATGAACGGGATCACGCTCTATGAAGGGAAGGGGGGACACTTGGCGCCGAATGATGCGGACGGCGACGAGGAGACACCATCTGGCCTGAAGCAGGCGACACAGGAATGGCTCGGCAAGGCTGATGAGAACTACCGATCTTCGATGCTCCTCGCCGATGCCGACTTTGGGGCATTCGACACGATCTGTTTCCTCGCACAGCAATGCGTCGAGAAGTTGCTCAAGGCATTGCTTCAGGAGCGCGAGATCAGGTCACCCCGCACGCACGACCTCGTCGCCTTCGCCCGCCTCTGTCTGCCCGTCGCGCCGGCGCTGGCCTCACTCGAACCCGACCTCAAATGGCTCAGCACATGTGCCGTCGAGCCGCGATATCCCGGGTTGAATATCGATTCGGAAGGGGCTGAACGGTCTGCCCGGACCATGAACGCCGCTCGCGCCATCATCCTGCCGGCGCTCGGACTGCCGGTCGCCTGAAGAGTGCCGCTCCCTGTTTGCATCTCGGACACATGACCTCGCTTGGCGCATGCAGACGCGGCGAACCGCGATTTGGGCAGAGGGGGCATTGGCACAAGCAGGCGGTGGTAGGATGCGATCAACGTCGGAACAGGCGGCGATCTGGCCGGCGGACCTCACTCACAAGGAGTTCGCTCAATCATGGCGACCACCAGGCTCATCACGGCGGAGGACTTGTTCCGCATGGAGGAGGGGACGGATCGGCTCGAGCTGATCCGGGGGGAGTTGCAGCGCATGCCACCGGCGGGAGGGGAACACGGCGAGATCGGGCAGGATCTCGCTGGCCATCTCTGGCTCCACGTGAGAACGCATCGTCTGGGCAAGGTGTACAGCGCCGATACCGGCTTCGTCATCGAACGCGGCCCGGATACCGTCCTGGCGCCGGATATCGCCTACATCCGGGCGGACCGTCTGCCGCCGAAGGAAGCGCGCGCCGGATTCCTCCCGATTCCGCCGGATCTCGCTGTCGAAGTCCTTTCCCCCTCGGAGCGGGCCGGCGCCATCGCCGCCAAGGTCGCGCTCTATCTAGGTGCCGGCGTGCGCCTCGTCTGGCTCATCCGGCCGCGAACGCGCACCATCGAGGTTCATCACGCGGACGGTACTCATCGCATCCTGCGGATGAGCGATGAGCTGGATGGCGGCGACGTCGTACCCGGCTTCCAGCTTCCGGTGGCCGAGCTGTTCCACGACGAGCCGTGCCTTCAGAACGTCGCGAACGTGGCGCTGTCCGGATCGCGCGCAGTTGCGGAGAGCCGAAAGGCGAAGGAGAACGGATGACCGAGTGCATGAGCAGGAGTCGGCCGGAGCACCACGGGCAGGCCGGCATGACCCGGAAGCAGTTTCTGGCCGCCAGCGCCTCGCTGGCGCTCGCGGGGAGCATCTCGGAATCCGCGGTGGTCCGGGGCCAGGCGGCGACCCCAGCTCCGGCGGCGTCGGGCGACACCTGGGCGCCCGACAGCACATTCTTCGCGACCGCGTTCGCCGAGTACAGCGACAGCCTCGATACCGAGAGCGACGGCGACCTCTGGCCCTCCTGCTGGGCCGACGATGATTACCTCTATTCCGCGAATGGGGACGGGAGCGGCTTCAGCGACGACCTGAAGGCCGACATCGTGATGAACCGCATCGCCGGCACCCCGGAGACGGGCTTGACGGGGGAGCGGCTGGCCGCCAGCGACATGGTCGCCACCACCTGGGACGAATCGGGCGCCTACAACCGCAAGCCCACCGGCATGGTGGCCGTGGATGGGAACGGCGATGGCAAGGACGAGCTCTACGTGGCCGTCCAGGATTTGCGCCAGGGCGCCAACGCCTTTGACGACGCGCCCAACGCCAGCATCTCCAGCTCCACTGACGACGGCAAGACCTGGCACAAGACCGACAAACCCATGTTCACCGACCATCGCTTCACGACGATCTTCTTCCTCGATTACGGCCAGAGCCAGGTGCACGCCCGCGTCCTGGGTCCCGACGGCGCCGGCTATGTCTATGCCTACGGAATGGACCACAACTGGCGGGACTCGTTCACCGATACGGTGCCGGATCCAACCAGCCTCTACCTCGCCCGCGTGCCGAAGGCGCAGATCCAGGACCGCGCGAGGTGGGAGTTCTTCGCCGGTACCGGATCTGACGGTGGCGCGACGTGGCACGCCGAACTGGACCGGCGGGTGCCGGTGCTGCAGGATGAGCGACGGGTCTATCCCTCCCTGCAAGGAGACGGCGTCTCCAACATGACCGTTATCTCCCAGGGCAGCGTCGTCTACAACGCGCCGCTGGACCGCTACCTCTACACGTCGTGGACGGAGTACACCTTCGAATTCTACGAGGCGCCGCGGCCCTGGGGGCCGTGGACGCTGTTCCTGCAGAAGGACTTCGGCGCGTATCCATGGTTCGGCCGGCCGGCGGACGACACGTGCCCCGGCCCCAAGAACGGCGGCTACGCGACGACTATCCCTTCCAAATTCATCAGCGCGGACGGCAGGACGATGTGGGTGCAGTCGAACTGGTTCGTCGAGGTGCTGTGCGGCGAGCCGAACTACAACT
The DNA here is from genome assembly GCA_025928015.1 of Thermomicrobiales bacterium. GTDB lineage: Bacteria > Chloroflexota > Chloroflexia > Thermomicrobiales > UBA6265 > JAICKJ01. Next base: position 6,786 of record JAICKJ010000024.1, on the reverse strand, counting down.
TCTCGCTGCGGAAGCTCACGGTCGCGCCGTTCGTCCCGACCACGGCCACCAACAAACCGGACCCGGCGAACAACCTGGCGATGACCGGGGAGGGGACCACGCCGATCGAGAAGTGCGCGCGCTTCGGCCACGGCGCGTATTACAACGACGGGAACAAGGCGCAGAGCGAGGATAGCCTGGATCGGGCGAACAAGCCGTGGGACTTCTGGGGCTACACCTGGGCGCGCGAGTACCAGCTGAACCGCGTCATCTACACCACGGGCAACATGGCGCCCGACGGCGGCTGGTTCAGCAACCGCGAGGGCGGCCTGAAGGTCCAGGTCCGGCGGAACTTCACGTGGGTGGACGTGACCGGCCTCGCCATCACCCCCGACTACCCCTACGACGACACCGCCGGCCCCACCAAGACCTACACGCTCACCTTCGACGCGATCCAGGGCGACGGAGTACGGATCATCGGCCACCCCGGCGGCGACGCTTCATACACCTCCATCGCCGAGCTGGAGGTGTACTTCACGTGATGTGGACATCAGGTGAATGGTGGTTCTATGGCGATCTGTTTGTGTCTGCCAACCCCTCCCGCTGTCATTCTGACGAAGGAAGAATCTCCTGCCGCAGCAGCCTTCGTCGCCAACACAATCGCTGATGTTGGATGCAAACGAACGAGATTCTTCGTCCTGCTGGCATCAGAATGACAAGAAAAGACTCACCCGCGAACCGTCACCCAACCCAGCCCGATCGCGATCGCGTCTTCCCCCAGCGCGACGGCTGGGTCGGGCAAGCTCGTTGCATCTCCGATCGCCTTGCGGGCATGGTAACCGGCGTAGGAGCCGGCGATCGCGCCAGCAGCCCCGAGGATGGCGCCGACCAGGTAGGCGGGGAAACCATGGCGGGTGCTGGCGATGGCCAGACCGGCGATGCCGCCCATGAGGGCGCGGCCGGCGAGCTGGGGAGGCTCGATGCGCGATGGCGTCTGCGGCAGCTTGTCCGCGACCAGCTCGCCCGCGCCGGCGGCGACCAATGCTGCCCGGCTCCAGCGGTGTCGCAGCGGATACCAGCGTCTCCAGCCCGCGATCCGCGGCGCATCCGGCTGGCGCAGCGCCAGGAGCGCCAGCGGCGTCAGCGAGCGCAACCCGGCGTCGAAGCCGAGCAGCGCCGCTCGCATGATCAGACCAGGCCAGGATGTTCGCCGGTTCATGTCAATCCCTTTCCGCTCATCAATGCCCTTCAAATCGAGCGATTCCCCGATGCCCGCTCTTCCGCACGAGCGGTGCCGGTGTAGGATGCCCGATGATCGACGACGCGATCGATGAAGGAGCATTCATGACGCAGCAGACCCGCCCGGCGCTCGACCGGTTGTCCACGGACTACGTCACGCTCGCCTTCGGGCTGGAACGGCACATCCCCGGCACGGTGGACGCCTACTACGGCCCCGAAGAGGTGAAGGCGGCCGTCCTGGCCGGGTCGCCGCCGTCGCCGGAAACGCTGGTCCAGCAGGCCGAGGAGCTGCTGCGCGGCATCCCGACAAGCGGATTGCCGGAGTCGCGCGCGCAGTACCTCACGGCTCAGGTCCGGGCGCTGCATCTCGCCGCCCGGCGGCTGACCGGGGTGCCGGTCGACTACCGCGACGAGGTCCGCATCTTCTTCGACATCGAGCCGGAGGCGACACCGGCCGCCGTCTTCGACGATGCCGTGCGGGCGCTGGACGAGGCGCTGCCGGGCGAGGGTGACGTCGCGGCGCGGATGATCGCCTGGCGGAAGCAGTTCGAGGTGCCGGTGGTGGTCGCCCGGGAGGCGATCGCGCCGATCGCGGACGAGGCGCGCCGCCGCACCGCGTCGCTGGTCGAGCTGCCGGCGGGCGAGGAGATCGACTACGCTTTCGTCAGCGACAAGCCGTGGAGCGGCTACAACTGGTACCTCGGCGACTGCCGCTCGCTGGTCGAGCTGAACACCGATCTGCCCCTCCGGATCAACACCCTGCTCGGGCTGCTCTGTCACGAGGGCTACCCCGGCCACCACACCGAACACGCGATCAAGGAGCAGACACTCTACCAAGCGCAAGGGTACGGCGAGCACGCGATCCAGCTCATCAACACGCCGGAGTGCGTCATCTCCGAGGGCATCGCCACGCTGGCCGAGACGATTGTCTTCCCGGACGGCGAGGCGGAGGCATGGCGGGCGGCGCAGATCTATCCCATCGCCGGCATCACCGGCGATCCGGCGCGGGAGGCGCAGACCGCCGGCGCCGCGCGTCATCTGCGCGCGCTCGGCGCCAACGCGGCGCTGATGCTCCACGCGGATGGCGTGCCGGCGGATGAGGTGGTCGCCTACCTGATGCGCTATGGGCTCTGCGACGAGCAGGAGGCGCGGCACCGGCTGCGTTTCATCGCCGATCCGCTCTGGCGCGCCTACGTCTTCACCTACCACGCCGGGCGCGATCTGCTCGACGCCTGGCTGGCGCGTGGCGACCGCAACGCCCGCTTCGTGCGGCTGCTGCGCGAGCAGGTGACGCCGTCGCAGATCGCGGCGGAGCTGCGTGGGTAGGGCTCAGGCGCGGAGGAAGAGGACCGGTCCGAGCGCGAGCAGCACGGTCGCCAGCAGGTAGGTGAGCGGCCGTGCCGGCACCGCGTGGGCGATCTTCCAGCCAAACCAGACGCCGATCATCTCCGGCACGCCGGTCAGGAGCACCAGCGGCCACGAGACCGCGCCCTGCGCGAGGTAGACGGCCATCCCGACGCCAGCCACGACGATGCTCTGCGCCTGCGCGGCCGCCAGCGCGGTCAGCAACGGGAAGCCGCCGATGACCATCAGCGGCACCGAGAGCATCGGTCCGCCGACGCCGAAGAGGCCGCTGGCGACCGCCACGCCGCCGCCGAGCGCCGCCTGGGGCATCGCGCCGAGAAGATGCGCGGGACGGTCATTTCGGCGATGACGATGGTAGTAGTCCCGGGCGATCACCAGCGCGCCGGTGAGCATGACGAAGAGCGCCAGCAGCACACCGAAGAGCGTGTGCGAGACCTGTCCGTTGATCCAGACGCCGGCCGGGGTGCCGATGAGCGCCGCCACGCAGAGCACGGTCGCCAGGCGTTGCGTGGCCGGCTCGCGCAACTGGCCCGAGCGGGCGAAGGCGAGCGAGCCAACGAGCCCCGTGCCGACGTGAGTGACGATCGCCGTGCCGGCGACCGCCGCCGGCGAGAGGTCGGTAAAGGCGTAGAGCGCGATCGTGACGAGGACGCCGCCGGGGCCGATCGTGGTGATGCCGATACCGCCGATCAGCGAAACCAGGACCAGCAGGGCGAGGTCGGTCGACGAGAGCGACACGGTCAGGACCGGCAAAGCGTGCAACACCGGCACAGACATGCTCCTTCATGCATTGCTGACATCTGTCACTACCGACGCCGGGTGGCGTCACCGAGACTGGATCCCGGGAACGATGACACGCGACCTGTTCCCGGTCATGTACACCAGGAGAACGCCGATTTGATGCTCGCCGAGCTCCACCCCTGTCATCCGTATGCGACCCCGATGCGCGTCCGCGCCGCCCGTCTGATCACGATCGGCGCCGCGGTAGTCGTCGCGCTCGTCGCCTGGTTCGTCGCCGGCGAGCGGGCCGGCATTGCCCTCGATGTGCGGTCCGGCGACGCGACCCAGCACGTCGGCCCGATCGCGGTCGTCCTCGCCACCCTGCTCGGGGGCATCGTTGCCTGGGCGCTGGCCGCGCTGCTCGAGCGGGTCACCAGCCGGCCGCGAATGCTCTGGACGGCCGTCATGGTGGCCGCTCTCCTCCTCTCGATCGCCGGGCCGTTGAGCCTGGGCATCGGCGGGGCGACCCAGGGCGCGCTTTTCGCCATGCACCAGCTCGTCGGCGGAACGCTGATCGCCGGGATGGGACCGACGATTCGGAGACGATAACGCGCCGGTCTCCAACTCTGCCGCAGAAACGCCACCAGCGCCACCGGAAGGCTCCGGTGGCGCTGGTGTGTCGTCTTTGCGATCGGGCGTGAAGCCGCTAGCGCGGCCAGCCGAACGGGATCGCGAGATCGCGCTGGCTGGTCATGTCGCGGCGGGCCTCATCCGCGGTCGGATAGCCCGCGCCCTGGCCGATGACGCGGCCGTAGTAGCGATCGAAGTTGCTGACGCCGTTGGCGCGATCGACGCGGTGGGCGCGGTTGAACAGGCGACGAAGTGCGTTCATGTGGATACCCCTCCTGGACTGGGCCGCATGGGCCCCCTCTGCATTACTGTGTCCAGTATATCACATGATTGGCATATATGCATACATTGGCATATGGCATTGCTGCCCGGCCGCGCTGGACGGAAAGCGCAGCCGCGCGCGGTCGTTGGCGCGCCCGCTGGCGCGTAGCCAGCGGGCGAAGATCGGCGACGTCTTGGGGTTATGAGGTTAGCTGATGCCGGTAATGAGATGGAGCGCTTTGTAGATCACCCAGCCGAGGATGACGCAGACCGGGACGGTCACCACCCAGGCGGTGACGATCCGCCCGGCGACCCCCCAGCGCACGGCCGAGGCCCGTCGCGTCGCGCCGACGCCCATGATCGCCGACGAGATGACGTGGGTCGTCGAGACCGGGATGCCGAGCCGGCTGGCGACCTCGATCACCGTCGCCGCCGCGGTCTCCGCCGCGAACCCGTCGATCGGCCGCAGCTCGACGACCTTTAGCCCCATCGTCCGGATGATGCGCCAGCCGCCCACCGCCGTCCCCAGGCCCATCGCAGTGGCCGCGAGCAGGATGACCCAGATCGGAATGTGGAACTCGGCGCCCGTCCAGCCGTGAAAGCTGGCCAGCGCGAGCGCCATGATGCCCATCGTCTTCTGGGCGTCGTTGCTGCCGTGGCTGTAGGCCATGTAGGCGGCCGAAACGATCTGCAGCTTGCCGAAGACGCGGGAGACGAGGTGTGGCCGGGCCCGCGCGAAGAGCCAGAGCAGGATGAACATCAGCATCAGCGCGCCGGCGAAGCCGAGCACCGGCGAGAAGACCATGCCCTGCAGGACCTTCGACACGCCCTCGACCACGATCACATGCGCGCCGGCGGCGGCCGTGCCGGCGCCGACGATCGAGAAGATCAAGGCGTGACTGGAGCTGGAGGGGATGCCCCACCACCAGGTGATCAGGTTCCAGATGATCGCCGAGAGCATCGCCGAGACGACGAGGAGCTGCGTCGCCACTTCGGGCGGCACGATCCCCTTGCCGACCGTGGTGGCGACCGCCGTGCCGGTCAGGGCGCCCACGACGTTGAGCACCGCGGCCATGCTCACCGCCCGGCCGGGCGAGAGGACCCGCGTGGCGACCGAGGTGGCGATCGCATTGGCGGTATCGTGGAACCCGTTGATGAAGTCGAAGATGACGCTGAGGGCGATGATCAGCAGCAGTGCCCAGAGGGCCGGGTCACCCATACTTGGCCACGATACCTTCGATACGGTTCGCCACGTCCTCGCCCCGGTCGGTCGCGTCCTCCAGCAAGCCGTAGATCTCGCCCCAGCGGATCGCCTGGATGAGGGCGGGCACCTCGGTCACGCCGTCGTAGAGGCCGGCGAGGGCCTGGTTGAGCCGGTCGTCGGCTTCGTTCTCCAGGCTGTGGACTTCGACCACCAGGCGCTTGAGCTCGTCCTGATGTTTGCCGACCTCTTCCAGCAGCCCCGTGGCATCGCGGATCAGCTCGGCCTGTTCGAGGACGATGCGCGCGAGCAGCCGCGCCGGCTCGGTCGCGGCGGGGAGGCGATAGAGCCAGAGCCGATGACCAGCCTCTTCCATGTTGTCGACGAAATCGTCGAGCTCGCCGGCGAGGCCGTCGATGTCCTCGCGATCCATCGGCGTGACGAAGGTGCTGTTGAGGGCGCTGAAGACCCGGTGCGTGATCTCATCGCCGCGGTGCTCCAGATCGCGCAATCGCCGCACCGTGCGCTCGGTGTCCACGCTGCCGTTGAAGATCGCGGAGAGCAGCTCGGCGACCTCGGCGGCGTTGGCCGCCGCGTCGCGAAAGTGCCCGTAGAACTGCTCATCCCGCGGCAGGAACCGCGTCAGGACCATAGGATTGCTCCCCTTCTCGCCGGCTCCGGCAGTCCGAACCCGGCCCGTTCCGGCGTCCGTCGCTCCTTCGCCGCACACAAGCGACCGGACCCGGATTCAATAATACCGGAGTTCCCGGCCGGCAATGTGTCAACGTCGGCAAGGACGAGGCATACAAGAACTCGACCTCGGGCAAGGACGGATCTTGTAAGCCAGTATTGAAACCGCCATTTCGACTAAGATGCCGAGGTTAATGCGGATGCGTGTTTCGGGTTGGAGGGACGCCCTGGCTCGCGCCGTTCACGCAGCACCTCGATATCCTGAGGCGTAAACGCGAGCGAATTGCCGATCATCTGGCCCACGCCCCGTGCGTGCGCCAGTGCGCGAACGCGCCGCACCGACACGCCGAGGTCCTTGGCAATATCCTGGGTGGACGCGAGAACCGGTAGCCGGAAATCTTCGGGCTCTCGCGTGATCGGATCCCAATCGCATGACGGCGCGGGCAGGGGATTGCCCTCTTCCGCGGATGCCTCCAACCAGTCCCGGAGGATGGATCGAGCTTCCTCGCCGATTCCTTCCCAGGTCTCCGAGAAACCGACAACCCCGGCGATGTCCGGAAAGACGATCTCCCAGCCTTCCCCATCGGGAACCGGGAGTGCCGCGAATGGATAATTCGCCGCCAACGCGTCTTCCAGTGTCAGGTATGACGCCATGTCTGTTCGCCTCTCTGAATAGAATTGGAGCTATTCCCACTCCTGGA